>JBBWWC010000250.1:0-13958 GCA_050256555.1 Planctomycetota bacterium
TGCAGCCTTGTCGATCCTTGCTTTGGCCATCCTGGTTCTTCTTGAGCGTGTTTTTGCCTTTCAAGTGTCGGATGAGATCGTATACGGTCTTCCTGCCTCGTTGTTTTTGATGACGCTTCTTTTCGTTTACCTGTCGATTCGCTCGATTCCGGTTGTCGAGGCGGTGGAAGCGGAGCGCGCTGGATCGATTCCACAGACCATCTCCACTTCACTCTTTGCCAGTCAATCAGGTTTTAGTGAGGAAGTTGCCACCAAGATCATCGCCGAGGCCGAGGTTCTGGCCGAGGATGTCAATGTTCGAGGTGCCGTTCCTCTGGGGAGACCTGGCCATCTTGCCAGAGTCACCTTCTCGCTGGGTGTTTTGTTGCTCTCGCTGATTATACCTCCACTCGACTTGCTGGGTCTTGAGGAAGAAGCGCTGCAGAAGCAACGGCAGGCGGATCGAGTTGTTCGGAAAGAGGCTTCTCTCCAGCGACGCTTACGAGAAGTTTCAACACTAGCGGAACGCCATCAGGTCAATCCAGAAACCCGTAAGTTGTTGACTCGAATCAGTAAAAAGCCAGAAGGCTCGCCAGCCAGCGGAACACCCTCACAGAAACCTGCCCAGAAGAATGCCCAGGAGCGTGCTCGAGAAGTACGTAAAGATGTTGCGAACCGTCTCGACAGAGAGGCACTTGCTGCTGCTCGCAATACCGCTGAGCGTGTTCGCCGTAGCGCCGAGCGGTCCGGGAAGCCCCAGTCCAAGGAGGGGCAAGAGTTCGAGCAAGCGATGCGTAAGGGAGACCTGGGGCGCGCAGCGCAGGAGCTGCAAAAGTTAGCCGAGGCTGCAGGCCAGGAAGGCGAAGCGGGAGATAAGGCTCGATCAGATCTGGCCAAGATGGCCGATTCGTTGGGATTGCCGGAAGAGCTGGCTTCCAAGTTTGCGCAGAAGAAGTCCAGCCGTGGTGAATCCGGTGGTCAGCCAGATCCCGATGATTTGAAAAAACTTGCGCGAGAACTGGACCAGCTGGCTCGATTGATGCGTGAAAGTGAACTTCTTGATCATGCTCTGGAGCAGATTCAGTTCACCGAGGCGGAGCTCAGTTCTTTACCTTCCGAATGGCCCGAGGGGCCGCCACCAAAGATCTGTCCCGATTGTCTCAGTGGCATATGACAGCAGAATGGAGGAGGCACCTGACAGGGTTCTTCCAGTGAACGAAGTTTCGTTCACCTCCAGCAAAAGAAGTCGAGTTCGCCAGCACAGCCTGGAGCTAATAGCTCTTCCGGAGGGAGCGGCGGTGTTGCCTTGCAACTGGGGGCCGGGGGCGGATCAGCTCCGGATACCAGGGAAGGGTCGACCGATACGACCCCCGAGAAGGTCAGTGGTGGAGGGCATCAAGGCGTGACGGTCGCAACGCTTTTGATCGAAGGTGAAGCGCCCAGTGGTGAAGCACGACAAGAGCTGCGCCAGGCAGTCGAGTCCGGGATACGTACCGCCGAATCTGAACTTGAGAACCAGCGAGTCCCCGTGACGTTACGACAGGTGGCCAGGGATTACTTCGACCGTCTTCAGGGCCGAACCGAAGATTGAGTTCCGGCGTCTTTTTGTTTTGACCTGGAATCGAGTGGGGAGGATTTGGATGCGCTCCGGGACCGGGTTCCTTGTCGCCTTTCTTTTGTGTTCCTGTTCTTATTCCTCGGTTTCATCCGTCGATCCGATGACTTCCGCTGATTCCATCGGCGGCCCGGGCCGTGGTGTCGGACATTTTTTTCAGCCCCGTGCGATAGAGACTCTTCCTGGCGGTGATTGCATCGTGATTGACCGTAGTGGCCGTGCCCAGCATTTTGATCGGGATGGCCAGTTGAAGGATGTTTGGATGATGCCAGAGTGGGCTGCCGGACATCCGATAGACCTTTGCCGGACCGAGCAGAATACTTTGCTGGTGGCCGACACTCACTACATGCGAGTGATTGAATTTGACCTGACCGGACGTGAGATTCGCCGTTTTGGCGAGAATGTAGGACTGGAACTGGTCCGTGGGATCGATGTCGCTCCGGATGGTTCGATTTTGGTGGCTTCCTATGGCGACAAGGATCGTATCTTTCGTTTTGATCGTGAGGGGGAATTGCTGTCGATCTGGGGTGAGCGAGGTGACGGGCCGGGGCAGTTCCTTCGCCCCGAAGGATTGACGGTTGCCGAAGATGGCTCGGTTCTGGTGGTCGATTGTGGTCATCACCGGGTCCTTCGTTTTTCGCTCGATGGTGAGCATCTCCAGACGGTTGGCCAATCGGGGCGAACACCCGGAGAGTTTGATGACCCCTTTGATATCGATAGCGTCTCGGATGGCTCATTTGTTGTTGTCGATAAATCTGGTTGCCGACTCCAGAGATTCAGTGCCGATGGAACACTCATCGACGCCAGAGGTGGTGCTGGACGTAGTTCAGGTCGCCTCAGTGAACCTCGTGGAGTTGCCGTCAGTGAGGAAGATGGAGAGATCAAGGTGCTGGTGGCTGATACCGGAAATCATCGGGTTGTTGTGACCTCGTTACCGGGAGATTCACAATGACCCTACCGATGGCATTTGAGTCTCCCCTGTGGCTTCTGGCATTGATTCCGGCTCTCGCTTGCGTGGTTTACTTTTCACGAAAGAGCCGCGCTGGTTTACCTGCCGCTGTTCAGAGGTTGGCGTTGTTTTCTCGATCGGCGGCGATCATATCGTTGATTGCGGCATTGGCGCAGCTGGTTCATCTTTCTGGAGGTGAAGGGCTCAGTGTGCTGGTCTTGAGAGACCTTTCAGATTCGGTTCCGCGTCTTGTCAGCGATGAGATGGTTTCTCAAGTATCGAAAAGCATCGGCTCGCTCGAGGCTCCCGACCAGGTCAGCTTTGTTTCCTTTGGTAGAAATCAGCAACAAGAACAGCCGATGGGATTGAAGCTTGGAACTGGTATTTCGGCTGATATTGATCGGTCCGCTTCCGATATAGCTGCAGCGTTAAGATTTTCTGCCAGAGCTCTTGAAGCGGCTGCGCCGGGTGGTTCGCGACGGATGATTCTGATCAGCGATGGCAATTCGACCGAAGGTGATCCAGTACAGGAAGCGAAGAATCTGGCCACAACCGGAGTTGTGGTCGATGTTCTTCCGGTGCGATACGAGCATCAGAATGAAGTTCTCGTAGAGAACGTCGAGGTCCCAGAAACGATACGACCCGGGCAAGCATTTTCCGTCGATTCTGTGATCTGGTCGAGTCAGGCGACCGAGGCCACGGTAGTTCTCACCGAAGATGACCGCATCCTTGAGCGTCGATTGGTTTCTCTCGAATCCGGGCGTAATCGAGTTCGATTTGGTTTGTCTGCAACCTCCACCTCTCTGAGGCGCTTGCTGGTTTCGGTTTATCTGGAGGACGGCGTCGATACGTTGGAAGCGAATAATTCAGGACTGGCACTGGTTCGAACCATTGCGCCACCGTTGGTTCTGGTGGTTTCGAAAGATCCTGACCAGACTCTCATGAGGGCCCTCCAGACGGGAGAAATCCGGGCGGAAGTCGTGCCTCCCAATCAGGTTTCACTGGTGGCCGAAGATTATCTGGGCGTCGAAGCGGTGATTCTTGACGACGTTTCGGCTTTTGAATTGCCCCCGACTTATAGCGCATTGCTGGAAAAGCTGGTTCATTCGACCGGAATGGGCTTGTTGATGGTGGGAGGCCCTGACTCTTTTGGTGCTGGAGGTTGGGGTGGAACAAAAGTAGAGGAAGCGTTGCCAGTCAAGATGAGCATCCGGCAACGAAAGAAGATTCCTAATGGTGCGCTCGCCGTGATTCTTCATACATGCGAGTTTTCGCAAGGGAATCTGTGGGCTCGGCGTATTGCAACCGCTGCCCTGGATGCTCTGACGTCACAAGATCTTTTTGGCGTGCTGCTCTACGAAAGCGGGATCGATGCTTGGGGGATTCCGCTGCAACCAGTTTCTGATCAGTTAGAGATTCGTTCACGTATCGATCGTTTGTCTCCTGCGGACATGATCAGTTTTGCTCCGACGATGGAGATGGCCCTTCAATCTCTTGTGACCGCCAATGCGTACTCCAAGCATGTCGTGGTGATCTCCGATGGGGACCCTCCACCGCCTGGCCAGCTTCTGGTCGATGCCTACGTGAAATCAAAGATTCGAATCTCGACGATTTGTATCAAGCCCCACACGGGTAGCGATGGTACAGCACGGATGAAGAAAATTGCGCAGGATACTGGTGGTCGCTATTACTTCGTTTCGAATCCCACTCGTTTACCGCAGATCTTTTTTCGAGAAGCGTTGACGGTGCGGCGAAATTTGATCGAAGAGGGAGCTTTTGTCCCCAGAATTGTTGAGGTCGCTGATCCGATCCTTGGTATTGCGGCAGCTGGATTTCCCCCATTGCACGGCGTCGTGTTGACGACGATCAAGCCGCTTTCTCGTCTAGTGCTGGTCAATGAGGAGCAAGATCCAGTCCTGGCGCTCGGTCGCCACGGTCTGGGAAAGACAGCTGCTTTTACATCGGATGCGCGCGCACGCTGGAGTGCCGATTGGATCGGTTGGAGTGGATATTCGACCTTCTGGTCTCAACTGGTTCGGTCGATTTCCAGAGAGATGGATTCTGGGATTCTGGAAGTCTCTCATCAACTCGATGGGGGCGCAGGAACAGTCATTGTCGATGCGATTGATCCGGATGGACGTTTCATCGATGGGCTTTCTGTCGAGGCGGTCCTGGTCGCTCCTGATTATTCTGAAGAAGCCATAACGGTTCATCAGGTGGCACCGGGGCGTTATATCGGAAAGTTTTCTGCTGAGCAGGAGGGGGCTTATCTACTTCGTGTTGATCACGAAGATGGTCAAGGGAATGTTGGCGGACAGACGAAAGCCATCGTTGTCGGATATCCGGCCGAGTATCGCGCCTTGCGAAGTGACGAGGAACTGCTTCGGCAGATCGCCGAAGCCTCTGGTGGCCGTGTGTTGTCGAGCGAGGATGATTTACTCGATCGTTCGTTGCCACGGATCATGGACAGGAAACCGCTCTGGAAGTTTCTGGCGATCATCGGTTTGGGATTGTTCTTTTTCGATATCGTGGTTCGACGTGTTCAGTTCAAGATTCCCAGACTGAGATCCCGCCAGAAATCGGATAGCTCGAAGTCGAAAGTCGTTGATTCCACGGGAGAGCCGCAGCGACAGCCGAGCATCGGGCGTTCTCGGATCGTCAAGGAAAAGACCGCCAAGCCCGGTTCGAATCGTGAAGACGAGGTTTCCAAGGAGTCTTCTGACGATTCAGCGTCACATTCCGAAGATTTGCGAAAACTGATCGAGGCACGCAAGAAGAGGCAAAATCGAGGGAAATGAATCTCCGGGGGTGAGGATCATCCAGGTGCATCTTCACGGTCTGGTTGACGATCGGCTTGCTTGACCTCAGCATCGCTGAATATCCTCGACGGTTATGTGCGGGGAGGGAGGCCTGTTGTTTTCGCAAACGTCATCTTCAATCGTTGTTACGGATGAGAATCCTGGATCGATGGAATCTCTCACGGTTGTGGCTGCGGTTCTGAATGAACGCGAAAATATCGAACCCTGGTTGGAAAATCTTTCCTGGGTTGATCGGATTGTCGTGATTGATCACGGTAGTCTCGATGGCTCCAGAGATCTTCTGGAGTCGCACCCGGCGGTAGAGCTGATCGATGCCCCCGAGGGGGAGGGATTGATCGAAGACATTCGTAGGTTAGGCCTGGCCCGCATTACGGATGGCTGGGTTCTCGTTCTTGATCTGGATGAGCGTGTTACCGATGGCCTCCGCAGTGAAATCGAAAAACTGTTACGGACGGATTCTCCGGAGAGCGGTTTTCACATCCCGTTTCGTCATTACTTACTGGGGCGTTGGTTAAAGCATGGTGGTTGGGATGACCAGCATTTACGCCTTTTCAGGGCCGGGAAGGGCGACTACTTACCGGGACGGATTCATTCGGATGCGATGGTCGAAGGGACGATCGGTCAAATGACGGGGCAGATTCTTCACTTTGCCCATCCGACGATCCATGATTTTCTGGCACGGATGAACCGCTACACCAGTCAAAGTGCTCCGGCCCTGGCGCGTGGCGAAGTGGGTGGGCTGCGTAAGCGGCGTATGTTACCGCCTTCTCGGTTATCATGGTTGCGAGCGAGTGCCTCTGTTTTCTGGACTCGATACTTCAAGGGCAAAGGTTTCAAGGATGGCATGCCAGGATTTATCACGGCAGTACTACTAGCAGCTTACATCTTCATCGAGCAGTCGAAGGCCTGGGAATACCAGCTGGAGTCTCAACGATGAGTGACCAAGATTTACCTCGCAAGGAGTCCGGGATCATTCGGCTTTTGGGGTACGCTCTGCCGTACAAAAGCCTCATTCTGGCGATTCTCCTGCTGATGATCTTTTATTCAGCAGCCAACAGTCTTCGCCTGGCTGCGGTAGGCCTTGTCATCGATGGGGTGGTTTCTCCAGCGGAAGATGGACAGCGTGGACGAACCGTAACGATTTTCGAGGATTACATCTTGCCGTGGATTCCAGGCGGGATTGAGCTGCCACATCAGAGCGAGGATATTTATCGAATCAAGCAGGCGCGATTACTCGGTGAGGTTCAGGTAGAGACTGGATCTACCAGTATGATGCTGGTCAATGGAATCATCGTTGAAGCAGATCTGGTCGGTGGTGGAACTCTTCAGGCGGTTTCTGGAACTAGAATCGAAGTCGAGGGTGTCACCGCAGAGAATTTTCGTTCGCTGACGGAAGCAGAGCTGATTGATTATCAGGTTCAGTTGCCGACCCAGCTTTCCATCGGGACGGTTTCTGAATCTACCACTTTGCATGTCTACAGTGGAACTCCTGGTTCTGGTGCTTTGCAGCTACTGTGGTTGGCTGCGGCTTTCATCGCTGGACTTTCTCTGGTGGTGGCTTTGTGTGGTTTTTATCGTTTGATTCTTGGCCAGAAGGTGAGAATCCAGGTCGTCATAGACATCCGCAATGCACTTTTCCAGCATCTCTCACGCCAATCTCTGGATTTTTATGAATCACGTCGCCACGGAGATGTTGTCTCACGATCGGTCGGTGATGTTGCGAGCGTTTCTGCATCGGTGCAGTTGCTGTTCGGAGAGTTTCTACAAAGTCCATTGACGGTGCTCTTTTCTCTTTCCATTGCAGCAGTGGCTTCATGGCAGATGACTTTGGCGATCCTTCCTTTTTTCTTGTTGCTGGCTCTGCCGGTTTTCCGACAGGCAAAGCGGGTTCGGACACGCTTCCGGGGGGCTCTCTCCCATGCTGGAGAAACAACAGAGGGCCTTTCTCAGTTGTTTTCAGGAATCCGTGTAGTGAAGAGCTTTGGCCTCGAAAAACAACATCAGGCTCAGTTCGAGAAAACTTCGCAAGATCTTCAGCATGCGCTCGTGCGTACCGAGGTCGCCAGGGCCAAGGGGAGGAGTCTTGTCGAAGGACTCTATAACTTGCTTTCAGCAGCCGCGATTGCTGTTGGCGGTTGGGTAATCATCCAGGGCTGGTTGCAGATCTCGTTCGGTGACTTCGCAGTTTTCCTCGTAGCGATTCTTTCCTGTTATACCCCGATCAAAAATATGGCCCGGATGGTCACGACAGTTGGCGAATCTGTTGGCGCTTCTGATCGTATCTTTGAAGTTCTCGATACTCCGTTGACCGTTGTCGATCATCCCGAGTCTGTTCCGATGGAGCTTTTTTCCAGGAAGATAGAGTTCGAAGCGATTCGGTATCAATATGCCGGGCAGGCTGATTACGCTCTCAATGGTGTCGACTTCTCGGTAGGAAAGGGTGAAAGAGTTGCTCTTGTAGGCCCCTCGGGCTCCGGCAAGTCGACCATCTTTGATGTGTTGGCTCGTTTCCGGGAACCGACCGAAGGGCGAATACTTTTCGATGGAGTCGACTACAAGAATCTGACCCATTCTTCGCTCCTGGATCAGATTGCGATCGTTGGACAGGAACCTTTTCTATTCCATTCTTCGGTCAAAGAAAATATTCGAGGTGGTCGAGTAGAAGCGACTGATCTTGAGATTGAAAATGCGGCCAGAGCCGCCTCGGTTCATGAAGAGATTGCTTTTCTTCCCGATGGATACGACACGGTGATCGGGGAAAGGGGGGATCGACTTTCGGGTGGTCAGCGCCAGCGCATCACCATCGCCCGGGCGATCCTCAAAGATGCTCCGATCCTGCTTCTCGATGAGGCGACCGCTTCGCTCGATTCAGAAAGTGAGCAACGGGTTCAGCAAGCACTTGATCAACTGATGCGGGATCGAACGGTACTGGTGGTGGCCCATCGCCTCTCGACCGTCAGAGATGCCGATCGGGTTCTGGTGCTGGAAAAGGGGCGGATCGTTGAACAGGGAACCGACGATTCGCTTCGCGCTGCCGGCGGTCTTTATGCGCGGCTGAGTGCCTTGCAGGAGACGGGATTGGCTGAGGAGAGCCAATCGGGGCGGCCAGATTCAGCCAGGACCCTTGATCCATAGGATACATAAGTTCCTGTGAACATAACTGGCAGCTCTTTGCTCGGGAATCCTTGCCGGGCTAAATTACCGTTCAAAACTACCCTTTTGAGCTGATATAGCCACGTTAACCGAATTTGTAATGAGTATTGGCATCCCAGTTGCGAGTGTTAACAAAGCGCAGGGAGTATATTTCCCGCGCAATTATTCAAACTCTTCCTCGCTGTTTGGGAGTGTGCTCATGGGAACCCCCTTCCTTTGATCACCTCCCATTTTTTTTAGCCGTTGTGAACTAGCCGATGAGAGTTTCTGTCACCTCGGCAATGGCGGTCACGACACGGGTTGGTTCACCGACCTCCAGGCGATGGTGAACGGGGAGGGCGACGACGCTTTGCGCCGCCGATTCGGCGATCGGGAATTCGCCGGGCTGATGACCGAGATGAGCAAAGCAGCCTTGCTCCGGTAGAGTTCCTGGATAGTAAGCGCCAGTATCGATGCCGCGCCGGGATAGTTCGTCACGGAGTTGATCTCGACCTTCGACCTGGACGATGTACTGGTGCCAGCAATGATCGGAACCTTCGGTACGTCCGAGTGGCCTGACACGGTCAAGCAGATTCGAGCTGGCCAGGGCTTCCTGGTATTCCGTGGCATTGCGAAGACGCACTGCTTGTTGTTGATCCAGCTGTTGGAGTCGCACCGAGAGTATGGCTGCCTGGAATCCATCCATGCGAGCGTTCCAGCCGAGCATCTCGTGACGATACCCGCCGACATCTCCATGAACTCGGAGTAATCGGATGCGTGCAGCCAGTTCGTCATCCTGGCAGACAACCATTCCTGCATCTCCGGCCGCTGCCAGATTCTTGGTCGGGTAGAAGGAAAAAGCCCCGGCATCGCCGATGGCTCCGGCGGGTTTACCGTGATAACGGACACCGAAAGCCTGAGCCGCATCTTCGACGATGGGAATCGAATGTTCTCTGGCCAGTTGCAGGAGCGGATCCATCTGTGCCGTTTGTCCGTAGAGATGGACCGGCATGATGGCGGCGGTCTTCGAATTGATTTTATCGGCAACCTGTTGCGGGCAGATGCAAAGAGTTTGTGCATCTAGATCAACGAAAACGGGCGTGGCTCCTAGTTGTGCAATGACCGAGGCGGTTGAGAAGAAGCTATAGGCTGGCAAGATGACTTCATCGCCGGGCTTCACACCGACCGCTGCGAGCGCAATCTTCAGTCCATCGGTGCCGCTGGAGACTCCGATGGCATGTGCGACTCCGAGTTTCTCCTGGCAGCTAGATTCGAATCTCTGAGTTGCTGATCCAAGACAGAAGGAGCGCTCGTCGATGGCCTGCCCGAGAGCATTCATCCATTCTTCTTTTTCTGCAGGGCTATCGGGGCCAACGGCAAACATTTGAATTCTTTTGGTCATCGTCGAGAAGCCTCTCTGATCAACACGGACTTTTTTGGTCCTGAGAGGAGAGCCACTTTACGAAGCGTCGTAGCCCTTCCTGCAGGCTGATTTTTGGTTCATACCCGAGCATCTTCTGTGATTTCTCGAGACACGCACAGGTCAGCGATACGTCCCCTGATTGCGTCGGTTGTGTTTCCACGGAGTGATGGAGCTGACAGTTGCGGGCGATCTCCTCGATCAGATCATCGAGCCGGATACTGCGATGATTTCCGAGATTGAAGATCTCGAAGCCGATGCAGTGGTCCAGTGCCAACAGTGTGCCGTCGACGATGTCATCGATGTAGGTGTAATCTCTTTCGGAAGATCCATCGCCGTACATTGCGATGGTTCTTCCTTGTTGAATCGATGAACTGAAACGATGGATGGCCATTTCAGGCCGCTGCCTGGGGCCATAAACGGTGAAGTAGCGTAGGCAAGAAATGTGGAGACCAAACAGCTGGTGGAAGGAGTGGCATAGAAGTTCACCGGCGCTCTTGGTTGCCGCATACGGAGAGGCGGGTTGGGTCACAGGATCGGTCTCTTTGAAGGGAGTTTCGATTCGTTCGCCATAAACCGAAGATGAAGAAGCGAAGACGAAGTTCTCGATCGAATGATCCCGGGCCATTTCGAGCAGTTGTGCCGTGCCGTGGAAGTTGACATCTGCATACTGTGCGGGGTTTTTCATCGAGGCGCGCACGCCGGTCTTGGCGGCCAGATGGATGATGGCCTGGATGTCGCGAGTCTGCGCGACATGGGTCAGCAGAGCTTTGTCACGGATGTCTCCTTCGACAAGATCAAAGCCGGCCCGGGCAGTGAAATCTGCGATGTTGGAACGTTTCAAATCTGGATCATAGTCGGAGCAAAAGGAATCGAGACAGATGACTCCCTCGCCGCGATCGAGTAGTCGCTGGCAGATGTGGCTACCTATGAATCCGGCGCCGCCGGTAACGAGCACATTCCTGCTCACGGGAGATTCCTCAACTGAACTCCTTTATCGATAAGAGAATCACACGGGTGATTCTAGAGGAGCGGCTGAATCGTCGCCAACGGGACCTCTGAATAAGCGCCAACTTATTGGCGAACCTGGTATCTGGTCGGGTCCGTGATCTTTGCTTCCTCGAAGCCGCGCCTTCTCAGGCCACAAGAATCGCAGATTCCGCAGGCCAGCCCCTGAGGATCCGGGTCGTAGCAGGAAATGGTCAGGGAGAGGTCTGCTCCCAGATCGGTTGCTGTACGGATGATTTCGGCTTTTGACAGGGTGACCAGTGGGGCCTGGATTCGCCACCATGGTTCGTCGCCGGCCGAGGAGCCCTCACGCGTTCCCAGTTGTGCCGTTTCAAGGAAGGAAGCCAGGAACTCGGGTCGGCAGTCGGGATAGCCGCTGTAGTCGAGGGCGTTGACGCCGATCCAGATGTCACGCAAATCTCTTGCTTCGGCGACCGCCACCGCCAGCGACAGGAATACCAGATTCCGCGCCGGAACATAGGTTGAGGGGATTTCCGGACGAGATGCTGCTCCGGTGGCCGGTTCTGCGGGAATCGGAGTGGATCCAAGTAGTGCGGAGCCACCGATTTTCTGGAAGGGGACATCCAGTACCAGGGGAGCAGGCAGATCCAGTGACGCTGTGATTTCTTGAGCACGATCGATTTCGATGGCATGGTTCTGCCCGTAGCGAAATGTCACGGCCAGGGGGCGATAACCCCTTTCTTTCGCAATGGCCAGGACCGTGCAGGAATCGAGACCGCCACTGACGAGGGCGACAGAATCGGGCAATGGTGGATTGTTTGCGGCAGAAACCATGGCGATCACCTCTCCGGTTCGGTTTCTCTCATGGTAGGTTTCTTCCCGGTCGTATATCCTCAACTACCGAGTTCGGCAAGTACCGGTGTTGAGCGGATTGCTGAGAAATGGGGGAAATCGTGCGAATTCTCATCGTTACAGGAAGACTGGACTGGTCGGTTCCAACCACTCATGCCCTGAGTCTGGTCGAAGGATTGATTCAGCGCGGTCATGAGATCCAGATGGTTTGTCGCGGAGGGGTTTTTCTGCCGCGCTTTCAATCGTTGGGAATTGAGGTCTATCAGAACCCCGCATCCTGGTTGGCGCGACGCCGTATGACCTTCTTCTTGCAGGATTTCGACCCGGAAGTGATTCACACCGCTGGCGGCATGGGGGCACTTCGGATTGCCAATCGGCTTTCAGGATTACTCGGAAAGCCGATGGTTCATACGGTTCACTCCTGGTTGCGAGCGGAGCGGTCGGCCCGAGCGACCCGATCTGCAGCGGGAGTGATTTGTGTGAATCAGGATCTTCGCCAGCACCTGGTGAGCGAAATGGGAATCAAGAAGGATCTGATCCGGGTGATTCCATACGGCATCGATGTTCTCGCCACGGAGCCGATTCCCTGGGTGCCCCGGAAGATACCGGTGATTGGAACTGTTGGTCGCCTCGATAAGGGGCGTAGACTCGATGACTTCATCGAAGCTGCTGCTCTTCTGCGCACAAAATTAGGTGATGTCATCTTCACGGTTCTGGGTGAGGGACCGGATGAGCGCAGATTGCGCTCTGTTTGTAAATCGATGGATCTGGAGGGGCACTTGACCTTTGCTGCTCCGCCGGCAGATGTCGATGCGGTTTATCGTGCCTTTGATATTCTGATGCTGGTGAGCGACTGGGGTGGGGCCGGAGTTCATATGCTAGAGGGGCTGGCTCGGGGCATTCCGACGATTGCCACCGGCGGTGGAGAGATCCTTTCTTTGCTGGGTGAAGAGGGGATTTGCACCCTGGTTCGCCACGGTGATTCGGAAGCTCTGGCGCAGGCGGGTGCCGGTTTGTTGGCGGATCCTGATCGTGCCAGGCAGCAGGCGGAGAAGGGCGTGGAGCATGTACGTAGCCATTATCCGATGCGCGCCATGTTGGATCGCGTTGAGGATTTACACGAAAACCTTTGTCAGACCACGAATGCTTGATGGTTTCGATTTTGCGGGCTGGTGGACAGGGTCTCTTGGGGACGATATTCTTTAGTCATGACGAACATCATCGTCATCCCTGCGCGTCTCGCGTCGCAAAGACTTCCTGGAAAGCTTCTGCGCGATGAGACCGGCTGGCCGCTGATTCGCCACGTTTACGAGCTTTGTCGAGAAGTTCCATACGTGGATAGGGTCGTCGTCGCTGTAGACGGCGAGGAGATCGCTGCGGTGGTCCAGGGGTTCGGCGGTGAGGTTGTGGTCACCGCTGCAGAGCTACCGACCGGAACCGATCGCGTGGCGGCCGCCTGTCTTTCCCTGTCTCTCGCTGAAGATGATCTGGTTGTGAATGTCCAGGGCGATGAGCCCGATCTGGACCCTCAGCATGTATTGGAACTCCTGAAACTTCTTCAGGAACATCCTGGTTGTGCAGCAGCAACCCTTGCAGTGAAGCGAGAAGGGGAAGATTCCCAGGCAGATTTCGACAATCCAAACCGGGTCAAAGTGGTCACCGATTCCACTGGCAGGGCTCTCAATTTTACCAGAAAATCGCTTCCAGAGGCTCCTGCAGGGCAAACTCCTGAGGGAGGCTGGCTACAGCATATTGGAATCTATGGGTTCCGGAGTACTGCCCTGAAGGCGTTTAGCGCCTTGCCCAGGGGGGTGCTGGAGCAACAGGAGCGGCTTGAACAGTTGCGCCTGCTGGAAGCAGGGTGTGAGATCAGGGTAGGAGTTGTCGAAACGGCAGCTTCAGGGATCGATACTGAAGAAGACTACAGACGTTTTGTAGAGAAAGCCCGCCGGATGCGGGAAGATCGGGGTGGCCGGAATACTGCAGGGAATGTTCCTGCTGAGCCGGTCGACCAGGGGGAAATGGACGACAGCTCATGACGCAGTACATCTTTGTTACCGGTGGAGTGGTTTCAGGTCTTGGAAAAGGTCTCACCAGCGCAGCGATTGGTTCTTTGCTGGAGAGCCACGGTCTGAAAATAGCGCTGCAAAAATTTGATCCTTATATCAATGTTGATCCCGGGACGATGAGTCCGTTTCAGCACGGAGAAGTGTTCGTTACCGA
>JBBWWC010000251.1:0-8945 GCA_050256555.1 Planctomycetota bacterium
TTAACCGCCGAGTCCCCTGAGGAACGGTAGTAAGAAGGTGATCGGCTTTCTGTATTCGATGGTTGCATCGAGATTCAGAGTCATCCCAGAAGTCACTTTGATGTCTGGTCCATGACCCGAAGACCAGTTATATCCACTAGAGTTTTGTTGATTCGGTTCAAGTTTGCTACGAACTTCGATCATCGATCCGCCCGTGCCGAAACTCTGGGCGAGTTCTCGGTTTCCAACGATTGCTGCGATAGAATCTGTTGATCTTGGGATCGAAGATACACTTGTGATTTCTCCGATGATGCTCCCGAAGCGTTCCCTTTTTATCGTTGTCGGTGTGACTCTGGTTTTCATTCCGGATTTGATTTTCTTGCCGTCTTTTACCGGGAAATAAGCGATGGCAATCAGCCCGTCAGGCGAGCTATTGGTTTCTATCAAGCCGATTTGTTGACCCGCCATCAACATCTGTCCCGTTGAGACAGTGAGCTCAAGAAGTTTACCGGAATGGGGGGATGCGATTTTTGATTGGTGTTCTAGCTCTTGCTGGACTCTTTGAAGGCGACCCTCAGCTTCTGCTATTTCTAGTTGCGTTTTCGTTGCTTCGGTTAGTTCTGCTTGATCGAGTCTGGCGATTTGGACGTCCAGTTCCTCCAAATTTCGCTGAAGTTCTGCGATGGCTTCCAGTCGTACTTGGTGCTCAGTTAAAAATTTTAGCCTTTGGAACTCAATCTCTTGCTGCTTCAGGTTTACTTCTGAGAGTGAGATTTTGTTGCCCAGTAACTGTTGTCGTGTATCTGTTAATTCTTGGTCGTGCTCAGCGAAAATCTTTTGCTGAGTCAAAGCTTCGAAGTCAGTAAGTTTCTTGGCAAGGAATCTACCGAGTGTTTCCAGGTCGGATTTGTGTTCCAGTATTTGATTCGATTGCTTCTCGAGATAGCGCTGGCTTTCAGTTTGCTGTGCGGTAGCCAGAGCAGAGTTGTCTTCGATGCGTTGCTGATACCAGAGTCGTTTCGCTTCAATAAATTGTTTTTCAGAAGCTAAAGTGAATTTACGAAGCGGTTCCACCGTTGCGATTCTGGTGCGCAATTCTATAAGCAGCTGCTGCTCTACTGCGGCTTGTTCAGTCAATATTGGTTGGTAGATTTCTGCCAGAACTGCGCCTTTTTGGACCTGGTCACCGACATTGAAATTGAGATGAACAATTTGCCCCTGCGAGTGGCTCTGCAAGGGCACATTCCTACCTGGATGTACCATGATCCCTTTGGAGCTTACGTGGACGGGGATCTGCCCAAAGATGCACCAAGCTCCAAAACCCAAAAACCCTAATCCGACTACCAGTAAAGGAATCCAGTTACGTCTGGGTAGGACCTGCAGCATCGTGTCCAGTTGTTCGGGTGTGGATATATGATCGAGGGCTTTTTTTCGAAAAAGTGAAGACTGTTCGGCGGGCACTTCATCCTCCATGTTTGAGATTGGTTTAGAGTGAGATTAAGTCTTCGTGACTCTTTCGATTAGGTATTCAAATCGACGGCTGGCTAATGACATCGATTCCAGAACATCCGGATCTAGCACGCTTCCCAGGTCTTCTTGTTCTTCCTGGGTGTCGGTTTTGACTGCGCCAAGAGTACTGATGGTGAGAGTTGTTTGGGTGAGGTGAATCAAGCGTTGAGCTACGCACACTCCTATCGCCCGATAGAAGCGGCTTGCGAAGCCGTGATCGTTATCTAGTTTTATTTGCAGTTCAGCCCGGGTGATTTCCAGCAAGGTCGTGCGTTCTGCTGAGATCAATGTGACTGAAGGGGGGCGAGAATCGAGAAAAGAAACTTCACCGACGATTTCACCCGGATAGGTGGTGGCAAGCTTGATATTGGTATCTTTAATCGTCGTGACGGTCAGTGAACCATCCAGTACGAACCACAGAGATTTGATCGGAGTCCCCTCTTCGATCAAAATTTCATCTGGAGGAAGGACAGATTTCTTTCCTATGCGTGTAAACCACTCTATATCTTGGTCTTCTAGAATCCCAAGTATGACGAGTGCGTTTCGCAATGGTCCACCTCTCCACTTAATGAAAACAAGAGTAACGGCTAAAACGGTTATAAATAACTGAAGAGGTCGAACGTATAGAATTGTGAAGAAAATAAAAGAGTAGTCGATCGCCTCTGACCGGTGGGCCGGAAACGATCGACTACCTCAAGTCGTCCATTGCGACTAAAAAAGCATCAAGCTGATTCCTGGCGATTAGCCTTTGCCGATTCCAGGGGTTTTGGTGCCTTTTCCGCCATCAGCGCCCTTGCCCTTGGAGGGGCCGGTTCCGACGTCTGTCTTGGATGGATCTTTTGGGCTGCCCTTGTCGAACTTCTGGCCTGCGCCACCAGCAATGTCTTCCATGTCCGAATCAGATAACTTTTCGTCGTTCATTTTTCCTCCTTCAGGAAACTGGATTAAATCCATTTCAACAGGACCCTTGATCGGGTCCTTAAACTTGTAAATCAAACGGAAACATCAATTAGCACAGTTGCTTTATCTGATGTGGTTTCCCTATCGGCCGCCGATGCTGCTGTTGCCGTGATTGGGATTCTTCACCTCTGGAGTCGACTCGCAGGAACCGCCAGTACCAGTGCTGGGAGTCTTCCCCGCTGGATCTTTCTTCCCTGGGGCGGGTTTTCCGGCCCCACCTGCGACATCTTCAAGATCAGCATCGGAGAGTCGCTCTGGGTTATTGCTCATGGAAATTCCTCTCTTTTAAACTAAAAAACGTATATGTCTCATTACTACAAATTCTTGGAGCGATTCGTTTGATCCCCCCTGAGTTTCCCCGTCAAAACGGAGGCAAACTAAGAACTTCTTCCTTGTCCTAATTGTGAAATGATTTGGCGAGCATTTCTTCTTTTTCTATTCGAGACAAAGTCATCCTGATTGACTTTCACGAATCCTAATCGAGGTCATGTTGGTGCGCCACAGTTATTCAGGCCTCTCGCATGGGCCGATTCGTAAGCCATGTATTACGAAAGGATTAAAAAATCAGTGCGATTCAAAAAGGCCACTGAGTTAATACTCTCAACTTAACTAACCGACAAAATCGGCCCTGTCAGGGCCGGATAAAGCGCACAGTTAAAAGGTCTCCTACTCCATCGTAGCTAGAGCCTTCTCTTTTCGTTGCCGTGGTAAGCCATCATTCGATCCCGTTTGGGACTTCATCGCAGTGAGAACCAGGATCTCATTTCACGTCGATCATGGTTTCTTGTTTTTCGAATTTCTTTGTATCGAAACCTCGCAATACTTTGACTTTCAACTGCGCACAAAACGTTTTGGCAGGCATTTTGAACGCGACACAAATATCAAACACATGAATGCACAGTCCATGATGGTATTGCTGAGATGGGGGTGTTGCGAGCGGAATCTAGGTATGGGATCTAAGGCTTGAAAGGTCTTGAAGGCGGGATGTTTGGTTGACCGCTCCGAGGCGTCGAAAAATTCAGTTATCGAAGCATTCGCTTATTTCGCAGATCAGATTCCCAGCGGGGCGTGTTGAAGTCTCAGATCAGAGAGCGGGGCTGGCTGGTGGCTTATAGTTCCCCGTTATTCTCTCGAAAAATCGCAACTATCCGAGGAATGTGGAAAGACATGTCGGTGTTGTTTTGGTGGCATGCTCTTCGACTCTCTCCTTGTTGTCGCCTGGGGAGTGGTGGTTTTCTGCCGAGAGAAGCCGTCGTCTTTCATTGAGTCGCAGTATTCCGATTCGGTGCAGCTGTTCTATCCAGGATGAGTCAGAGGAATCGAGTGTCCGTTTCAGTTCTGGTTCCGTCAGGTAGATTCTACGAAGCTCATCGGCGATACCGTTACTTACACCGTAACTGGTGAAGAAAGGGTTCTCCCCAAACCTCAACTCTGTCTTTTGCTCGTTATTACTCATCAGAACCTCGGAGCTGATTCGCAGTTCTGGATGCAACGACAGGATCATGGCATTGCATCTGTCGTGATCCCAACACTGGCGTTGTTGTAGCCAGTCTTGGACTTGCTCCCAGATGGGAGTTGTCGGGTTGTGAATCGTCCGCTGAGTGAGATCGCAACCGATTTCTTCTGGACGTTTCCACAGCAGGATATATCCGAAGTTGACCGTTTTGAGGTCAGCATTTCGGTAGTTGTTGATCCAGCGATCGAGTTCCTTGTTGTAGTTTTCCAGCGACTGAGAAAAAGGTGCGTGACAGTGGGGAACCGAGAACAGGATTTCATTTCTGTCCGCTGTGGTGAGGATCAAGCCGTAAGCGTTCACTGGCCCCAACCAGGAAGACAACTTCTGATTATAGGTTTCGACGTTGACTAGATCGGTGACGATGCAGAGTCGGCCTTCAGGTGTCAGGTGTGACCAGGAACCTTCGATGATTGCTCGGAGTATATTCTCTCCAGACACCCCTCCATCTCGGAACTTGAGCCCGTCGTCAGGACTTGGAACGAAGGGTGGGTTCGCCAAGATGCAGTCAAACTTTTGGTTATCTACGACGTCATACAGGTTGCCTAATTTGGCAACGTAATTTTCTATCCCATTGAGTTGTGCATTGAACCGAGCGAAGCGGATGGCTCTTGGGTTGATGTCCACCGACGTTACGTTGCGTGCATATCGACTCGCAACAATCCCCTGAATCCCTGAGCCGGAACATAGGTCGAGTACTTGTTCACAGTGCTCTCTGGGTGCGGTTTGAGCCAGACCGTGGCTGTCCATTCCGATATACATCACAGGATCTTCTTCGAGATGGTCATCGGGTTGGATCATGTAGCGGTGGTCGGTAGCGAACAGTAATCCTCCACAGCAGAACAGATCAACCGTGCTGGAGAATTCGTCTCCTTTACGGTTCAGCATCCCGAGGGATTCAAGAAGACTGATATTTTTCTGGCCAAAGATCTCTTCGACCCTTTGTTGCGGAACTGATCCTCTGAGCTGAAAAAGTCTGATCAAATCCGCTTGGGGTGTTTGAGGTAAGACGTGTTTGTCGAGATAGTGTAGTTTTGTCGGTTCGATGGTCTGAAGCGATTCCACAGCCAAAAGTTTACAGATGGATTGTTCATCGTAACCATGGTCGAGAATTGTACGTCTTATGACACGTAGCTGTTGATCTAATCGAAAACCTTCGTTTTCGAATATGCCTAAGGTTTGGCTGCAGGACGGGATCGGATCAAGTTCGGTTTCTTCGATGATTCTGTCGAGCCATCCGCTATCGATCGGAACTTTAAATTGTTCCAGGACTTTGATCATTTGCATGATCAGTTCATCGAATTCTACCGGCGTGCTTCTGAATTCCAGACGCAGGTTCTCACTCAAAGTTCCAGGATCGTGTTGTAGAGCCAAAACTGCATGGACCTGATTCATGTCGAGCGGTAGATCAGCAAGTTTGCCAGTTTCATCAACCAGTAGCGATTGTGTGTGTGGATCGACGATCAAGGTTGCGTTTTCACTCAACTGGGTTTTGAGAGGGACCAGGAAGGGTGTTTCGGGAAAGAGCGTGCTGGTTTCCTTGAATCGAGCTCCCTTTGCAGAGAGAGCTGCTACTTCGGTTTTGCTCCAGCTCTGACTCTGGTCACCTCGGAAGATCGCTTCGTCCAGTTCTTCCATCAGTGCCAGAACGCTGGGTTGGTTTGGTTCGAGGCCGTGTGGAAGTGGTTCTTCGGGAAGGTCGAGGATGTGATCTGAGTAATCCTTGACCGGTTGGTGGCTTCTTTTGATCCAACGATCATCGAGGGCCAGGTAATCGATATCTGTACGGAGGAAGGTTTCGATGGCCTGTTCTGGAGTTTCGACGATGGGTTGACCCGCAACGTTGAAACTGGTGTTCAGAAGTACCGGAACACCGCCTCTTAATCGTTCCGCTTCAAGACACAGATCATGGAAGAAAGGATTTTGATCGGGGGTGCAAGTTTGTACACGCCCGGTGCCGTCTTCATGAGTGATGGCAGGTAGCGACTCGCGATATTCTTCGCGTACCGGAGCGACCAGAAGCATGTAAGGGGAAGGGACGCTCAGCTCAAATACCTCGTTCGCTCGATCCAGCGGTACGAACGGTGCAAAGGGGCGAAATGCTTCGCGGAACTTTACCCGAGCATTGACCACATCCTTCATTCGTTCAAAGGTCGGGTCGGCCAGGATGGAACGGTGTCCCAGAGCCCGCGGCCCGTATTCTGAACCTGATTCAAAACGAGCGACGATATTTCCTCTGGTCAGTGCCTTGGCGACCTGATGGGTCAAGTCTTCTGGTTGATGTTGTTGGACTTCAATTCGATCTGCAAAAGTTTCGATGGCCGCATCGACTTCGCTCTTTGCGTAGCTGCGACCGAAACAAACCGATCCCAGAGCTGGTCGTTCTTGCCCACCCTCCTGGGTGTGATAGGCCCAGAGTGCACAACCCGCAGCAATGCCGTTATCAGCAGCTGCCGGGAAGGTGAACACGTCCTCCAGTCCGCAATTTTGAAGGATTTTGTAATTGGCCACCGAGTTGAGTCCGACTCCACCAGCGATGCATAGTTTTTTCAATCCTGTTTGCTGACATGCTTCGGCAACCAGGTCGCTGAGAACTTGCTCCAGTTCGGTTTGTACCTTGTAGGCGAGATCGACCAGCCAGGGGCGGAAATATGGTTTTCCTTGACCGTCATCGTAGCGTTTTTCAAGCGCTGCCATTTCAAGAAAGATGTCATAAGCAGACATCTTGATCTCGTATGAACCCTCCTGTTTGGCCATCCAATTTTGCCAGTTCTCTTGCGGGCCACCATAAGCAGCGAGCCCCATCAGTTTTCCCGATTCCGGGAAGCTCAAACCGGATTTGAGATTGGTCACGAATCCCGCTCGTCGTGAAACGGTTTCGTAAACAAAGCCAATCGTTGAGAGAGCTGCCAGATGAGATTTCACCTGTTCGGAGTGGATTTCCTTTAGCTCTGATCCGCGACCTTCATACAGGGTGTAGGATTCCGTGCATCTTCCGGCCTGGGTTTCCGTGATACTTCCACTGGCATCGACGACAAGAATCAGCGCTTCATCAAATCCAGAAGGCCAGAAAGCAGAATATGCATGAGCGAGATGGTGACTGGGTACCGTTCTGAGGTGATCGGCCAGTTCCGCCGAGAATTTGCCACGCATGATTTGTGGTGCCATATCTTCACCGGGCATGTTGGCCGTGATGGTCGACATGGAACTGAGGGGAAGGCCGAAATGATCAAGGCAATAGGCGATGCTCTCACCGGGCACCTGGACCAATTCCAACACCTCGGGGGCCTGCAGCATGAATCCGACACTATGTTTGATGCGGTCGAGTCGTTCCTGCTCGATGGCTATGACGATCTTGCCATTTTCGACCACTGCAACGGATCGGTCGTGACCCATATTGATTCCCATGTGAAATTGCCTCAAGTGACCTCCTCTAGTCGATGCCGTCATGCTGAATCAATAATTTCGATTGCTGTGGTTTAAAATATACACTTGTTTCTGATGAATCCGAATCGTGTGTCGGATCGGACAGTCGTAATTAAAGACAGTCGTAATTAAAATAGCGAGATCAGGAGATTACGCACAATTCCCGATGCGAATATGGTGAATTGAAGGTCCTATTCATGCAAGGGTCCTCACCCGAATATTGGCTGTTCGACTCAGGTTTCAGGGCTGAACTCTTCCACTCTCCTGAACGGCGTCTGTTTACCTGATTATTTGTCTTCTTCTGGATCGGTAGCTTTTTCAGGTTTCCGTAATCCCGGTTGCTGTAAATCTGAGTAGTTGTCAAAGACCCCTTTGGTTGCAACGTGTTTGAGGAAGAACTTCTGGAGATCTTCAGTGGAGCTGGTCAAGACGTAACTATCACCGATGATTTCATGTTTTAGTTCTTCGGGATTCTTTTTTATATGTTTTTTTACCCAGCCGTGATCTGGCCAAGAGAATTGCAGGGACGGTTGTATTTGTTTTACGTGCGCGAAAGTGTGTACCGGCAAGACATGAAGGCCGACCACATCGGAATCGATGGAGTTCTTGTCAGGGTCGATGCTGAAGCTCAGAAATAGCTGGTCCGACACCTTTCCAAGGCGAGCTTCGAGATGGGCATAGCGATTCTTGCGGGTTTCATGGATTACCAGCTGGTAGACCTTTTCACTCTTTTTGGTGAATGCCCAGGTATCTCCGCTGTCATCAACCCAAATACCAACAAGAGCCTTGTCGGAAATCAGATCATCCTTTTTGAGGATGGAATGTAATGATCTGACACAGCCACTATTGAGCAACAACAGTCCGCACAGAAATATTGCAGTGACAGTTCTCATCAGACCTCATTTCTTGGCGGGTATTCCAGCTTTGATTTGCAGCTCACTCATCATGCCAGTTCAGCGGAGCTGGAACCATCTGAAAAAGCTTCAGGAAGTGTCGTTCTAGTTGCGTGGATCGGGCCGCCAGCGGACTTCGTGGAAATCCCAGATCAATGAACGGGTTTCACCGGAAGGTTCGGTGCTGTTTTCGCCATCGAGGTAGAGCGGAAATGAACGCACCAGCATCTCGCTCTGGCGTTCTATTTTGTCACGCCCCATGTATCCGACACTCAGATGATCCGGAATTTCCGTCATGTTGGACCAGGTGCTTGTTGTGGAAATCCCATCGATGGAAAAATCGTACTGAAGAATTTGCAAGTAACCGCTACTGTCTGCCGAGCGAATACAGATGAAGGCGTTGCTGGTGCCATCCCCATCAGGATCGAGGAAGATCACCTTTTCGATGTAGCCTTGACGAGCTCGTTCGCCGGAAATCGTGATGCCTCCTGGTATTTTCAGGGTCACGGAGAAGGTTCCGGAGGGACGGGCCTCGTCCGCTCCTTCCTCGATGATGTACTCGATTTCGCCGACTTTCCATTGGCCGCGAAAACGATCGCCGGAATCTTCCAGCGAGATGATCTGTACTGCCGGGCTTACGAGGCTGCTGGCCATTCTGACAGTTG
>JBBWWC010000252.1:0-22133 GCA_050256555.1 Planctomycetota bacterium
TCGTGTGCTCTTCCGATCTCTGCTGGATGAGAAAAGGCTGGAGCAGACCAAAGATTGTGGTGAGGACAAGAATCGAAAGGACCAGGGCAAGTTTTGGCCAGTAAGGCCATAAAAACCGGACCAGGCTATAGCTGGTGGTTGGTGGTGGTGGGGGGGTCGAATCCATTTTTCCTCTTTGATCTCGGGCTTTCCCATATCAGAAGCTGTCGGAGGCATGGATGCGAGAGGCGACTCTGGTTCTGGGGGGTTGCTCGGGAAGCGGTTCTGGGATACTCAAGAGACGGTTTTAGAGGGCGACCGGAGCGTTTTCCGTGCCGATCAGCTCCGATTTACCGTAGCGATTTCTGTTTCGCTCCAGCGCTTCGACCAACCGAGAGATCTTTTGTGTCTGACTCACTTCCGGATCGGAGTTTGTGGATGCCTTCTGCTTCCAATTCGCAACGTTCCTTGCTCCTCAAGCCACTAGTCGTGGTCGCCCTGGTTCTGCTGGGTGTCGGCAGCTTGTGGCAACAGCAGAACCTTGTTGATCAAGAATCGATGACGGTCGACAAACCGATCGTGACGGATGTGGAAAAGGCTTCGAGCGGCGCAACCTTTGCTTCCGCCGAGGTCCAGGCTCCGGCCTTATCCGAGGGAGTGGCGCAATACTACCGCCACCTGACGGAACAGAAATCAACAGTACTGCAAGATCCACCGACGCAAGATGCACCGACACAAGATGCACCGACACAAGATGAACCGACACAAGATGCACCGACACAAGATGCACCGACTCCCGCAGTTGAACCCGAGGATGGGACCCAGCAGCCCCAGGCAAGACCCGGGCGCCGGGGCGGCGGTGAGCGGCAAGGCCGGCGGGGGAATCGTCAGGGAAGAAGAGACCGGGGTGGGGCCGATGCGGCGGCCACCGACGCCGAGTCGTCCGATCAAGAAGCGGATGAATCTTCAGATGCTGACGATACTGATGAACCGTCGCAAGAGGGGCGCGCAGGCCGATCTCGTGGCGATCGATCAGAGGCGAGTGGGCGCAACAAGAAACCGAGAGAAGGCATTCCGGTTCAGCATCCTCTCATCGAGGAACGTTGTGTCGTCTGTCACGTTCGTGATGACGGGGGGAAGATGAGCCGCATCTCCTACATGCGAAAGACGCCAGAAGCGTGGGAGATTTCGATCAAACGAATGGCTCGGCTTTATTTCGTGTCGCTGACCGCTGAGGAAGCGAAGGAGGTGGTTCGCTACCTCTCCGAGGAACACGGTTTGTCCCGAAACGAAGCGCGGGCCGCAATGTACGAGAGCGAGCGGCGGGTCCACTGGTCAGAAGAGGATCGCGATGAGGCGCTGCGAGAGACCTGTTCCGAGTGTCACACCCTCGGCAGGGTGCTGTCAGAGCGCCGTGATGACGAGGAGTGGAAATTACTCAAGGCGACCCATCTGGCGCTCTATCCGTTGGTCGGTTTTCAATCCTTTCGGGGTCGAAGTAGCAGCGGTGGACGTGGACGAAATAGCGAATCGGAGACCCCGACAGAAGGGGCCGCCGCTCGTGGGGGAGGTCGCGGACAGGATCGTGCTGACCAGGTGCTGGCAACCCTCGCCAAGGAACAGGGACTCTTCAGTGAAGAGTGGCGCCACTGGAACCAGGAGAAGCGTGAGGTCCCGCTGGAAGGTCGCTGGATCGTCAAGGGTCACGAGGTGGGACGTGGACCCATCCGTGGAACTCTCGATTTGAAGCGAGTCGCCACCGG
The DNA here is from genome assembly GCA_050256555.1 of Planctomycetota bacterium. Taxonomy (GTDB): domain Bacteria; phylum Planctomycetota; class UBA8108; order UBA1146; family UBA1146; genus UBA1146. Next base: position 1,743 of record JBBWWC010000252.1, read on the forward strand.
TGAGTATGAATCGGAGTGGCGTTGGTTGCGTGCCAATGGCCGGACCGTGGTTCGAAACGGCAGTGGCCTGTTCTATGCAGGACATTCATGGCGTGGACGATCAGAGAGCACGGCTCCAGGAGAAGCAGGAAAGCTCAAGGAAGTGTTACTGCTCGACGAATCGTGGACGCGGATGGAAGGACGACTCTTTAGCGGCGAATACAACGAGCTAGGAATCGAGATGGAACTGTTGCGAGCCGGAGATGCGCCGACAATTCTCGGGGTTCTTGGCGGCGAGCTGGCGGTTCCCTCCGCCGGCAACCGGGTCGAGGTGATCGGCTGTGGTTTCCCCGAAGAGATTTCTAGCGATGACTTCCATCTTGACAACGGAATCACCGTCGAGGCTGTCGAGCGCCATGATGCGACTCGCGTGAGTCTGTTGGTTTCTGTTGCGACAGGTGTTCCGCTGGGCAACAGAGCGATTGATTTCGGGATTCACCAGGGGCCCCGAGCCATCACTCTTTACGACACCATCGATGGAATCCGGATTCGACCGAATCCAGGTTTCTCAAGAATCGGTGGCAAGATGAGGGCCAAGCAGCTGGAGCGCTTCGAGGCGGTCGCCTTCACACGCGGACCCGATGGAGTGCCATACAACGAAGATGATGTGGAACTGATGACAGTGCCGGTGAAGTGGCATCTCGAAGAGTTTCCGATCCGCCCAGGCGATGACGATGTTCAGTTTGTCGGCGAGCTCGATGAGGACACCGGGGTTTTCACTCCCGCCATCGATGGCCCCAATCCTGAGCGACGCTTCGATGCCAATAATATCGGCGATGTGTATGTCGTGGCGACCTGCACCATGACCGTTCCTGAACGTAAGGTCGTGGCGAAGAAACCGGACTCAGATGAGTCTGAATCAGGAGAGTCGGACTCAGAAGAATCGGACGGCCAGGAATCGAGCGATACTCCAGACGATGAGGTGTCGATAGAAGTCGCTGCTGACGATGAACCGCCCAAGATGGTTGAGAAGCAATTTCGTGCACGTGGCCACCTACTGGTTACCGTTCCCATCTATGTCAACTGGGATCTCTACGAATGGAATCAACGATGAAATTTCACACAACTCTTTTTCACCGATTTGAGAGCGACGGGGTTCCCTTTGCTTACGTCACGCCTACTGCTGCCGTGGTACAGCTGGATGATGTGACCTCCGAGATCATCGATAACTTCTCCGATCCGACCGGAGCGGAGCTGGCTCCCTGGCTCGAATCGCTCGATGCTGAGCGTCAGCCCGAGGTCCGGGAAGCTTTCGACGAGCTAGCAGCGATGGGAATGTTGCGTCCGGTCGGAGCTCCTTCGGCGCCGCCGGAACAGAAACCGCCGATGCCATATCCGCTCGCTACGTTGGTGCTCAACGTTACCAATAAATGCAATCTGTCCTGTACTTATTGCTACGAGTACGGCGAGGATCGGGTTTCGAATCAGAAGAAGCCGGATGGTACTCCTCGTTTACCGATGATGACGGAAGAGACCGCCTGCAAATCGGTCGATTTCCTGCTGCAGAGTTCCGAGGGGAGAAACGGAGTTTCCATCACCTTCTTCGGTGGTGAAACCCTGTTGAACTTCAGCACCATCCGTGCCGCCACCGAGCACGCCGTTCGCCGCGGCAGGGAACTGGGTCGTCCGGTGGCTTTTGCTCTGACCACCAATGCGACGATGTTGACCGACGATGTGATCGACTTTCTGGTCGAGCATAAGTTTGGCGTCAACATCAGCATCGATGGCAGCAAGGGAGATCAGGACCGCCATCGCACTTTCTCCAGTGGGCGTGGAAGTTACGACATGATCGTGCCGAGGATTCGCAAGTTCCTCGAAAAGAACCGGCCTCAGGGTCGTCCCGTCGGGGCACGGGTAACCCTCACCGCCGGAATGGCTCCGGTGCCCGAAACCTTTCACCACCTGGTCCACGAACTGGGATTTGACTCGGTCGGCTTTGCCCCCGTCACCAGTGCCGAGGATCGCGAATATGCGCTGGGCGATGGGCACATGGGCCAGATCCTGGCCGACTTCGAGACCCTGTCCGGTGAATACGTCGAAGCTGCGTTGGCCGGGAAGAGGCATGGCTTCTCCAATCTTCATGATCTGATCCAGGAGATCCACCAGGGCATCAACAAGGCGCATCCGTGCGGTGCAGGGCTGGGACTGATGGGGGTGTCGACCGAGGGCGAGCTGGGGCTGTGCCATCGTTTCGTCGAATCGGGCGAACATGGTCTCGGCACCATCGAAGATGGGATCGATGAAGAGAAACGTACCGAGTTTCTTCAGGCGACCCACATCTCGAAGAAGGTGCCCTGTCATGAATGTTTCGCGCGGCCCCATTGTAGCGGCGGTTGCTATCACGAGGCGTATGTCCGTTACAAGGATCCGTCGGCGCCAAACTTGCACTACTGCGACTGGATCCGCGCCTGGACTGACCTCGGCTTGCGGAGCTACGCGACGATTGCCCAGGGCAATCCAGATTTCCTCCAGAATTATGAATCGGGCCCGGCGTCGCCGATTCCGGTCATCGAGAAGGATGAGGTGATTCGATGAAGCACATCCGAGCCATCAACCAGAAGGCACGCCTGATCGAGGAGCGATTTGCCGGTCCAGAAGACTCGGTCGGCCCTCTTGCCGAGCGAATTCCGTTTGGCTGTAGCACCCAGCTGGCACCGGGTTGGGAAGTCGACAGCGGTGGCGGAACCTATGGTCTGTGCACTCCCATCGAGAGAGATCTGTACGACTGTTACCACTCCTGCTACTGGCCAGCTCAGGTTCCCGATGCTCTGACTAACTTCGCCGACTGGTCTCGCTCGTGCGGTGCTCCGGTTCAAGACTGGTCTTCCGTAGACCTGGTATTCCCCTAGGAGGTTTTCGATGACACGTTACGGATTACTACTGATCCTGATGTTCTTTCCTCTGATCGCATTGGGGCAAGAGGTCGAGGCAGAAGAGACCGCCGACAAAAAGGCTTACTTCTGGATCCGCATGTGGCCCGATTTTCTGGTCAAGTACGACATCGAGAAAGATGAAGAAGCTGCCAGAATTCAGACCAAGAATGGGGTTTGCCATGGCACCACCTATTCGCATGACGAGACCCAGGCATTTCTGATCACGGGAAAACAATCAAAGGTCGAGGTTCTCGATCTGGTCAACAACGAGGTGGTTGAGGTTCATGATTTCACCGAGACCGGCTGGTTGATTCGGGTTGAGGATGTTAACGAGATCCCCGGTGGCAAGAAGTGGTACGTCAACATCGATCGAGTGAAACTGGAACCGGATCACTACAAGATCGAGAAGTCGCAGTGGCTTCTCTATGACGTGGCGGAAAAGAAGATCCTGAAACGAATGGATGAACTTCCGTCGGCGATCCGCCGTAGTGCTCAGATCAGCCCCGATGGAAAACACTGGCATGTCTTTGGCCGTGATTTTCAGGTGATCGATCCGGAAACTTTGAAGGAAGTTTCCAAGATCGATCTTTCGACGCCTCTCTATAGTGGTATGGGACGTCTTCAGGTCAGCGGCAGAACCGATCTTCTTCATGGACAGAACCAGAAACGCTACCGGCTTCTTTACTCGATGGCGGATCCGGTTCATGACCATCGCCGCATCGGGGGCATCCTGGAGCTCGATCTGGACAAGCTGGAGGTCGCAAACCGACTGGAGATCGGTCCTCCGATCAATGTGGGCTACGTGACCTGGGATGGAAAGAAGTCGATCGGCACCGGAAGTCGAGGCTGGCGTAGTGGGGGAGGTCAGGAAAATGGTGTCGATCCGATCCTGACGTTCGTCAATTACAGCCTGGAGGATGGAAAGAAGTTACTGGAGACGCGGATCGAGAGTCGCAATGGGCTACGGCTGGCCGGGATTTCTCCCGATGGTGGCAAGCTATATCTGGCGGGACGTGGTCACGAACTGGTCATCTACGATGGCGAACATCAGTACCTGAAAACGGTCGAGCTCGATGGTGAACTCGAGGGCTGGCTCCATCGCGTCTGGCAATGAGCAAGGTGATTGCGCTTCTCGATAGCGGTGTCAACGAGGGCCATCCGCACATCCGTGATCATGGAAATGTCATTCATGGTCCGTTCCTCGATGACTCGGGGCAGTGGGTTGACGATCCTGAACCGGGCGATCTGCTGGGGCATGGAACTTGTGCTGCAGCGGCCATTCTCGATCTCGCTCCCGGCCATACGATTCTCTCCTTGAGGATTTTCCGTGATCAACCACGTTGCCCTTTTGATCGATTATTGAGCACGCTTGCTTATTGCATCGAGCGTCAAGTCGATTGGATCAACCTGAGTCTGGGCACGACTCGGCCATCGCGTGTTCCAGAGCTGGAAAAAATTCTCGAGAAAGCGGCGGAGCGGAATGTACGTGTCGTGGCACCGGCTGCCATCGGAGATCTTCCCTGTTACCCGGGAGCCCTCGATGGTTGTGAGGGTGTTCTGGTCGACAGCGAACGATCGAGAGACCAACCCACAAGAGATGCTACCGCAAATGTCTGGTTTGCCTCACCTCAGCCGCGAGATCTTCCTGGTCTTCCGAGTTCTTCGAACCTTTCCGGAGTCAGTCTCAGTGCCGCCAATCTGACCGGTTATCTGGCCAGCCGCAGCTAGCCCTGGATCAGCAATCCAAGCCGATACATCTCATGAAGGATTTTGGTCAGGGTTGCCGGTGACTGCTGAATGAAAAAGGGCATCCGAGATGCTCGTGAATGCAGTTGTGATAGTTCAATTCCATCTCCGACCAGTTCGAGTAGTACGGCACTCGGAATCGATCCGATCTGATCGATCGCTTCCTCATCGCTGTCATTGAGACGGATTCCAGGCCTTGCTACCAGATGGTCATCTTCAGCGACCCAGCGTGATTCATGATGAAGTTGTGGAGCCGCAACGAGTCGTTGAGGGAGGGGCGCCGAGATCGAGTGCTGTTGGTTGTCGAGGCGCTGGCGAGCAGTCCAGAAGGGGTGCTGGGAAAATCGATTTTCGACATGATAGAGATCGATGGCTCGTTGACGGTGTAGCCGGAACAGTCTGCGTTCCCAGCGTTGTCGATGATCGACCATCGTTTGCTGGTCGGCTTTTCCCAGCAGAACGGTTCGGGCGGCTCTTGCAGTGGCTTCTGCCGAGACCAGTGCCTTTTCCAATCCCTGGCTCGATAAAGGATCGATGGCGCTGATGGCATCTCCGGCAAGAAATAGCTGACCACTGGATTGTTGAAACCGAGCCGTTGCCAGCGTACCGCGAGATGATGAGGAATGGATGTCTCTGGCTGGCCCACGGGCTGCTTGTAATGCAGAGTTCCAGACTTCATCACGGCCAAGCGCTTTGACTTGTGCCGGATCGCAGAAGAGCGCCAGGCTGATTCGGGCCTCATCGATTGGAAGCCACCAGAGCCAGCCTTCAGCGACCGCCTCGATCAGCGATGATTGGGCCTCCTCTGCGGTGGATTCGATGACAGCACTGAGAGCGATCATCTCGGGTAAACGATCGGTGATCTCGACCGGCAGTAATGGTGCGCCTGTGTTTCGACCAGTGGCGGCGATCACCAGAGAAGCGGCGACCGTGATGCTTTTTCCGTCTTGATCGAGATGGACTTCGCCAGAGCCTGTGGCGGGTAGATTTCCGGTCGCACGTGTTCTTTCGAAAAATTCGACGCCAGCGGTGAGAGCTTGTTCTCTGAGCCATCGATCGAAGGCTGGACGCAAGAATCGCCAGCCACGCTCGGCCGGGGCCAGATCTTCGATTTCCAGGTCGGAGTGCGACCAGCAACGACCGTGTCGAGAAGGTCCCTCCAGGACGATGTTTTTTCCGCCAGCTGGATCGATGATCGCTTTGAGCCCGAGTCGTTCGAGGGTTGCTGCGGCACCCGGGACCACCGTCTCGACGGGTAAACCACCTTCTCGTTTTTCGGCGCTGACGAGTAGTACCTGGTGGCCCTGTCGCGCCAGCAAGGTCGCCACGATGGAGCCGGTCGGGCCGCCACCGATGACCAGCACTTCTCGTTCGATGATCATGAGCCTCCTTGGTGTTGGCTCAGAGAGAAGTTTTTCGAGCCTCGAATCCGGGTTGCAGTACCCGGTCGAAGAACTCCCATTGTGTTTGGCCACCACCGCGCCCGAGGCCATGACCGTTGTTGGGGAAGAAGCGACTTTCGTAGGACGCATTCCCCTTGTCGAGTGCATCGATCAGCTGGAAGGCGTTATTCGGGTGGACGTTGTCATCGACCATGCCGTGGAGAATGAGAATCTTACCACCGGCCTTTTTGAAGTTTTCGATGTAATCGGTACGGGTGGCCCGACCGATGTCGTAGCCGTCTGGATTGAGTTGTGGGGTACTCATGTAGCGTTCGGTGTAAATGGTGTCGTAGTGGCGCCAGTCAGTGACGCCGGATCCATTAACTGCGGCGCTATAGACATCTGGATGCTTGAGGACACCCATCGCAGACATGTAACCCCCGTAGGAAAATCCGACGATGCCGACTCGTGATCCATCGAAGTAGGAGCGCTGGCGTAACATCCGGATCGCATCGGCATGATCCTGGATATCGATGTCTCCGAGTCGTAGGTAAGCGGCTCCGAGAAATGCCTTACCCCGGTTGCCAGTGCCGCGATTGTTGACCTTGACGACCAGGTAGCCGCGATTGTTCTCGGAGCGGGGAGTCGAGACATAACGCGCCGAGATTTCGTTGGATCCGGGACCACCATAGAGAGCATTGATGACGGGGTACTGGTTTTTCGGATCGAAGTCGGTCGGTTTGTAGAGGATTCCGTAGATGTCAAAACGATCATCGTTGGATCGGAACTTGAACATCTCCGCAATGTTTGCGGCGGAGGCAGGGTCCCCTTCGGCAAGTTTGGCGACCAGTTTTCCATCGGAACTGTAAAGGGCAGTACTGGGAGGTGTGTTGACCTCTTCATACTGTGAGACCAGCCACTTCTTGTCGGGAGAGAGATGGAAATTTGAATGATGGAAATCGAGACTGGTGACTCTTGTTTGTCCCGTTCCATCGAGATTTACCAGGTGATACTGCATGTAGTATGGATTTTTCGCTGAACTGTAGGCGGCGAATCCGAGCATATCGTTCTCTTCATCGACGAACTGAATTCCGGACGATTGGAAATCACCGGAACTGATGGTGTTGTGCAGTTTGCCGTCGAGATCTCGTAACTCGTAATGGGTGTAACCACTCTTCTCGGTGGTCCAGATGAAGCGGTGGTTGTCAGCCAGGTATCTCATGCTGGGGCTGTTACTCTGCCAGGTATCCTGCTGTTCTTCGACCACCAGGCGACAGGCTCCCGTTTCGAGATCGATGGCCATCACCTTGAGATGTTGCTGCAAGCGGTCGGTCCAGTTGACCAGCATCACGGCTCCATCGGGCGAAGTGCGGATGTTGAAGATGTATTCTTCGGAGCCTCCGCCGACATCGATGCGGGTGATCTCCTGGCTGGCCAGGTCATAGACCATCAGTTCGGCACCGGGGTTTTTGGCACCCGCCTTGGGGTAATACTCAGGATAGTGGGTGGTGTTGAAGTTCGACCAGCCTCTGACCAGATGAAACGGTTCGACGCCGGTGTCGTCGAATTTGTAAAAGAGCAACTTCTGTGAATTGGGCGTCCACCACATGGCGCGATTCTGTCCCAGCTCTTCACCGTAGACCCAGCTGGCAGTGCCATAGTGAATATCTTTGTTACCGGTGATGGTGACCGCTATTTTTTCGCCGGTTTGCTTCTCCTTGAGGACCACGTTCCAGTTTTCGTAGTGAGCTTCCCAGCGTCCGTTAGGCGAATCGACCTGCTTGTACTGGCGACCACGTGTCGGGCGACCGACATAGGTTCCCGTCAGGCTGTTACCACCACGCGACCGCCGCGCTCTTCGTCGCTCCGATCGAGGGGTGACCCCCGCTTCTCCGATGACTTCCTGATCACCGGTCGCCAGTTCGATGCGATATTTTTTCCCCTGGTTGCTGTAGCTTAAAAATTTCCCGTCGTCACTCCACTCGATACCGGAGACCACTCCCTGTTGTGCTGCTGACGATCCTCTTTGCGCCTCGCTGACGCCAGGTCCGATCAAGATGAGTATAAAAGTGACAATCAGCGGTAGAGACGCGGGGTGCGATGACATTTGAGGCTCCTTCGATGAAGTTGATCTTGGCCTGGAACGATCCCACAGCTATTGGGATGGTCAGTCGAATCGGGACGAGGGTCAAGAGTACTGTTGTGACTTCATCCTCTTTCGAGGTGTCGATGGTGAGCTGTAGAGGCAGTCGGGGGCATGATCCGGGCTCGTGAGGTTCTCAACTACCTGTTAGCCACCCCCAGTATCGGGTCTGGTCGGCAGGATCTCGTCTTTTTCAGTCAGAAGAGGCATGGTTTGGTTGCGAGAACCTGTATTGCATTCTGCGGGCGAGGGCCCAACTATAATGTTCTGATCTTCTTCTTCTGCGAATCGAGCCTCAGTCCTGAGTAACGATCGGCGAAGATCGATGATGAACAGGGAGTCAACCACATGGATTCGTTTTGTAACAAGACATTAACATCTTTCTACTTTCTCGCATTGCTCGGAATCCAGCCCTCTTTCGGCCACGGCTTCGATGAGCCGGAAGCCACGATCAAAACACAATCAGCAAAGCCCGCTCGAGCGGTTTTCGACGACGGCCAGGCTCAGGTTGTTGAAGCGTTCAAGGATTCTGAGCAGTGGATCCAAAATGATCTGTGGGTCGAGACCACGTTTGACTCTGATGGCGATGGCCGGCTTGACCGGATGCACGTCGATGTCACTCGGCAGCGTCAGACCGATACCGAGGGCCTCAAAGTTCCGGTGATTTATAATTCCAGCCCTTACTTCTCCGGGACTGGTGCCAACGGTAAGCAGTATTCCTGGGATCCGCGTCATGAAGTGGGTGAGAAGCCACCGATGCATGAAACACCGCCACCGATCAAGCATCAGGACCCGCGACCGATGATCTCCGGGCGTCAGGTCGATCGCTGGGTCCCACGTGGATTTGCCGTGGTGCACTCCGAGTCGCCTGGAACCGGTCGTTCGCAAGGGTGTCCGACGATTGGTGGCGACAACGAATCTCTGGCTCCCAAGGCGGTGATCGACTGGCTCAATGGCCGGGCCAAAGGATTCACGACCCCTGACGGGGATGAAGAAGTGGTCGCTACCTGGTGTACGGGCAAAGTCGGAATGATCGGAACTTCCTACGATGGCACGATCCCTCTGGCGGCAGCGACCACCGGGGTGAAGGGGTTAGAGGTGATCATTCCCATCGCTCCCAATACCTCTTATTACCACTACTATCGATCGAACGGGCTGGTTCGACACCCCGGAGGCTATATCGGTGAGGACATCGATGTCCTGTATGACTGGATCAACAGTGGTGATCCAGAATATCGCGAGTACTGCGATTGTAATGTGCGAGACAAGGACATGATGGAAGGATTCGATCGCACCACTGGCGATTACAACGAGTTCTGGGCCGGGCGTGATTACATTCACGATCTGGGACCGATGCGAGCCGCGTTGTTGATGGCTCATGGCTTCAATGACTGGAACGTGATGCCAGAACATAGCTGGCGCATCTATCAAGCGGTCCGCGATAAGGGGCTTCCTGCGCAGATTTACTACCATCAGGGTGGGCACGGGGGCGAACCGCCGATGGAGATGCTGAATCGCTGGTTTACGCGCTATCTCTACGGCGTTAATAACGGGGTCGAGAAAGGTCCCAAGGCGTGGATCGTTCGTGAGAATGACAAACGCAGCGACCCGACCGCCTATCCCGATTTTCCCCATCCGAAGGCGCGAAAAGTGGTACTCCATCCGCGACCGATCGATGATGGAGATGGCGGGCTGGTTCTTTCGGGTCGTGGTAAACAGGGTCTCGCGACAATCATCGATGATGTTTCCCTCAGTGGTGAGAAACTCGCTCGGGCTGAACAGTCGGAGAGCCGGTTGTTGTTTACAACTCCCGAATTGACTGCTCCACTGCATCTTTCAGGAAACGCTCGTCTCAATATTAAACTTGCCTGCAGCAAACCAGCGGCAAATCTGTCGGTCTGGCTGGTCTCTCTACCGTGGGATGCCTCGAGTAAAAAGATTACGAGCAACATCGTCACCCGGGGTTGGGCGGATCCACAAAATCACAAGTCGTTGACCGACAGCGAACCGCTCGAACCGGGCAAGTTCTATTCGTTGAGCTTTGAGTTGCAACCGGACGATCAGATCATCCCGGTCGGGCAGAGCCTCGGGTTGATGATCTTCTCGAGCGACCGTGATTTTACGTTGTGGCCCGAAGCGGGCACCGAGTTAAGCGTCGATCTCGATGGCACTTCGCTCGAACTGCCAGTTGTCGGCGGCAGATCAGCATTGAGGAAATCGATCAAGCCCGTCAAGAGGAGGGCCTCTCTGAATCTGCCGGGTAGCAACTAGGATTCAGGTGTGAAGGAAGTACAGACCGGGTAGTGATCAGACCACTGTCCGACGCTCGAATCGTCGGTGACGACGCGTGCGGAGATTGCGCGCCTGGCGGTTGAGGGATCAGCGAACACGAAGTCGATACGTCTTCTCGTCCGCTGGACGTCCTCCATGTCCTTGCGCCAGCGCGGGATCAGCGCCGGTGAGCCAAAGGTGTACCGGGCGGCGGGTGCATGGGCATGAGTCAGATCGACAAAGCCGCTCTCGAGGAACGTGTCGGTGATTCGGTAGTCGAAAGTGCGCACGCCATCGACCACTTCGCCGAGTTGGCCATGTTCGAGCAGGTACTCGTGATCGTGGCGGATCTCACCGTTGAAGTCTCCGACGACAAGAACAGGTTTCCCCTTCGACACCAGATCCACAGCCAGTTTGGCGATGTGCTCGGGTTCATGGATCTTGCCTGGCCAGAAGTGAACAACCAACACATCGAAGCCATGGGTACGGACGTGCAAGTAGCCATGATGGAAACCGGCGACTCGTCGTTCGATGACCTCGATTGGCGCACTGCTGGTGAGTGCCACCGGATAGCCACTCTCCTTGTGCATCACCGAGTAGGGATGCCCCCATTTCGCTGCAAGCCTCGCCAGCCCAGCGGAGTCGACATGTAAGACTTCCTGAAGAGCGACCATCGCTGGCTGCTCGGCAGCGAGCCACGCGGCTGCCGAATCGGTATGACTCTGGTGGTCGAACAGGTGGTAGGTGTTCCAGTTGACGAGTTTCAGGCTCGGAGATTCCACCATGGTCTCCATGCTTTGGCAGGAGAGCAGGCACAAGATGGAAAACAGAAGGGTGATGCGCATCAGGAATCTCCCAGGTAGTTAGCTGAAAAATGCCATCAGGATCTTGTAGAAGATCATTGCGAAAAAGGCACCCGCTGGCACGGTGATGACCCAGGAGATGGCAATATCTCGCACCGTGTTGAGGTTGAGAGCACCCATTCCCCGGGCCAGACCGACTCCGACCACTGCTCCTACCAGTGTATGAGTGGTGGAGATGGGCAAACCGAGTTTACTGGCCAGAACGATGGTGGCGGCTGCTGCGAATTCAGCGGTGAATCCACGTGAAGGGGTCAATTCCGTGATGCGACGTCCGACCGTCTCCATGACGCGCCAGCCCCAGGTCGCCAGCCCTGCGACGATTCCCAGTCCACCGAGCGCCAGCGCCCACAGCGGAACCTCTGATTTCATCGCAACGGTTCCTTCTTTGACCGTTTGAACCACGGCCGATAGGGGACCGATGGCATTGGCGACGTCATTGGATCCGTGGGCAAAAGCGACGAAGCAAGCACTGAGGATCTGCAGGTAGACGAAAATTTTCTCGACCTTGTTGAGGGAGGGGGAGTCAGTAGGGCCCTTTTCACGCTCCATTGTCAGCGTTAGAGCCTCTGTCTTTTTGAGAAGTTCAGCGACTTCTTTTTGGACCGAGGGGTCGGAAACATCTTTGACCCGGCGTAAGTGCTTTTTGGCTTTGGTAAGAGAGCTCGCCAGGTATTGCAACCGATGTGGGCTTTCGGATTCGTCTTCCTCGGGGACCTTGATTCTACGTACAAGTAAAGCGGTGATGACAGCGGAGATAAATCCGACGCCCATGGCGATGAGTAGAGCTGGCCCCAGTTCGAGGTTGAGGTTGAGATTCTTGAGACCTTTAAAAACCAGCGTCAAGGTCAGGATCGTGAAGACGATGAAGACCAGCAGCGGAGCGAGTTTCTTGGTCGCTGCCAACGGATTTCTCTGATAGAAGATGTTCCTCAGTAGTAGTCTGAAGGTCAGGTAACTGATCGTAGCACTGAGCAGTGGAGACACCACCCAGCTCGAGACGATCTGTCCGACCTTGGACCAGTGAATTGCCGTGGTCCAACTGAGACCCCTTTCGGGGTCGGCTTCGATGGCGTAGAGGATTCCGAAACCGATGATGGCTCCCACGATGGAATGTGTTGTCGAGACGGGCCAACCGAAATAGGAAGCGATCTGTAACCAGGCTCCGGCCGCCAGCAGTGCCGCCAACATGCCGCAGATGAAAGCGGTCGGGTCACCGACGAACAGGTCGGAATCGACAATTCCCTTCCTGACGGTTTGAGAAACCGATGAACCGGCAAGGAAGGCTCCTGCAAATTCGAGCACAGCAGCGACGATGACGGCCCGTTTGAGGGTCAATGCACCAGATCCGACCGATGTTCCCATGGCGTTGGCTACATCGTTGGCACCGATGTTCCATGCCATGTAAAAGCCGAAGATTCCGGCCAGAGTCAGGAAGATGGTTGGATCAGTCACGAAGCTTGATTCTCTTTTCCTCGGTTAGGTTTATTTGAGTTCCAGCGTTGTCCGAACCTTGTCGGCAAGATTTTCGCTGAGGTCGCTGATGGTGGCTATTTCGGACAGGATTCTCAACCACAGGTGGAACTCGGTGTAACTGAGCACGTCTTCGGAGTCGAACACGATGCGCAGCAACTCGCGCTGGCACAGATCGACTTCGTGTTCCTTGACTGCTACTGCATGTACCAGTTCGCGTACCTTTTCCGCTTCTATTCCACCGAAGCCGCTTTCGAGCAGTTCATCGAGCTGCTCGATGACTCCGCGAGAGAGGTGGAAACAATCAGTACTCTTTGAGCAGAACTCAAGAAACACTTCTCTGATTGACGTTGGTACCGGTAGTTTCTTCAAGTTGCAGAGTACTGCGATATTTTCTGCAGTGTCGGCGATCTCATCCTGGGTTGAGATGATTTCCAGCAACTTGCCGCGATCAACTGGTAAAAAGAGACCTCTGGGCAAGTGGTTGCGGATGTCGTTCTTGACCAGATCCGCTTCATGTTCCGTCTTGGAGATTTTTCGGGAGATTTCACCGATCGACTCATGGTCTTCGTTGACAAAGACCTGGAACAGCTCACCGAGACCGTCGATGCATTCGCTGACTTTCCGCATGTGTGATTGCAACGGAACGAAAGGCGATTTTCCGAACAAATTGGCGATGGTACGCATCAGTTCTCCTGGTATTCGTTACAAACAAATTCAGGACCAACTTCAACTGGTCCCAGGGAAGGGGAAACGAACCACCTCGCCCCCTGCTTGATTATTACAGCATTTCCTTCCCGATGAGAATCCTAATCGTCAATCAGAAGTTTACAGCGAATCTCATGACGTAACTGGTGACATCGTTGCCATAGACTGAAGCGGCATCCGGGGAAGCGTTGATGATATTGAACATGACTCGAGCATTTGGATTAAGATGCCAGTTTACGCCCATTGACAGCGCTTCTGCGTTCTCTCCGGCAGTCATTTCGTCCAGTTCAATTTCTTGCATTCGAATGGCCAGTTCAATGGCGCCGTTGCCATCGTCGCCGTAGTTGCTGGCTGGCTTGACCCGGGAGAATGCCCCTGCGGATTTCTTGTAGGCACGACTCTCTCCGGTGATGAAGTAGCTCCCCTGGAGATACCAGGCGGTGACTTCGGAATCATCATCGAGTGTCGAGCTAACGAACTCAGCCTGCACAGACATCGGTCCTTGCACGTATGCGAGTTCTGCTCCGAACACATCAGCACCGTCGGAAGCGATATCGCCGGTGTCGACGATGTCTGCGCCCAGATGGCTGAGTGAATCGGCGTGGTACTCAACAACTCCGCCGGAGGTGTCTCGTGAACTGATGGAGGCGCCCAGATGAAACAGTTGATTGCCACCATCTTCGTAGATCGGCAGATAAGTTGCTCTGGCAGTAAGGGAGCCCTGATGATCTTCCTGTCCATTGCCATAGCTGTTGACATCGATGAAGTAACCGAATGCGAATGTTCCAAGATCATCTGCCAAAGAGTGACTGGAGAGAATGCCAGTGTTTCTTCCGGGAGTGAGGGAAGAGGTGAAGCTGCGCTCGGCGAAAGTGATGTACTTACTACTGGTTAATGTTTCGAGTCCCATCGGTTCAAATTGCTGACCAATACGTAGCTTGCCCAGGAAACCTGCATCTTTGAGGCCGACCCAGGCATCTTTGAAATCAGCATCGCCTCCGGCGAAATCATATTGTGTTTTAAACTCAACATTGCCGCCGATGACTCCGGACACGGCGAAGCGAGCTCTGCGCATCTCGACACCGTCTTGTTCTAGATCGACGCCATCTTCCTCACTGAAGAATCCGTAATCGATTTGAAGTCGTCCACCGAAACCAATCTTGGTTTCCCCATCGTCAGAGGTGAAACTCAATCCGTTCTTCCAGTTTCCTGACATGCTTTGCATGGCGTTCGCATCGGAAGCTATGAAACTGAAAAGGCAAATAAGACCAAGTAGAAACACGCTTCGAGTTCTCATTGCTGTACCTCTTCTTTTGTTTTGTCTTTGGTGACAGGCTTTTCTGTAAATCGAAATGGAATTTAAATCTCTTTTGGCTTCTGTGCCGCAGGATAGGGAGGGATTGTTAAGATCAGGTGAAGCCAATGCAAGAACGGTAACAAATCTACAGTGGGTTTGCTAAACTGTTTTCTGGAAACGTCTTGGGTAAGAATCGATCGCCGATTCGAGCTCTGACCAAGAGGACGTTGAGTTCAAGGATCGGGATCTGGATGCAAGAATTTTACGCCTCAGCGATCCGGCACACGGAAACGGCTCTTTGTGACGAGTTGCACGAATTGGGTTTCCGGAGCGTTCGTTTCAACCGTGGCGGTATTCCTTTTCGCGGCGATTGGAGTGAGGGCTGGCGCGCTTGCCTTCAGAGTCGCATTGCCCAGCGGATCTTGGTGGTGCTGGGACGCAGCCCGGTGACCACTGCCGATCAGCTGTATGACGCTGCCAGAGCGGTGGACTGGACTCCATACCTCACGCCCCGACAGACGTTGGCGGTCAATTGCGTGGCCGTGGGGAGTGCTTTGAATCACAGTGGATTTGTCGCACTGCGGGTCAAGGATGCGATTGTCGATCAGATTCGCGATGCGGAAGGGGATCGCCCTTCCATCGATCGCGATGATCCCGATGTGAAGGTCTTCGTCTATCTGGCCAACGACAAGGTGACCTTTTATCTGGATATGTCAGGACAGCCGCTTCACTTGCGTGGTTATCGCGCCCGATCAGGGGACGCACCGCTCCGTGAAAGTCTGGCGGCAACGGTTCTCCGACTGTCGGGCTGGGATCGCCAATCACCGTTGATCGATCCGATGTGTGGTTCCGGTACTCTGGCCATCGAAGCAGCGCTGTGGGCTTCGGGTATGGCCCCCGGTCTGGCTCGTGACCGATTTGGGTTTGAGCGGTGGGCTTGCCATAGTCAGGAAGATGCAGAGGAAGTACGGCGTCTGCGCGGAGTCCTTCGCGGTCAGGCGACCGGTCAGACCCCTTCGATCGTGGCCGCTGATATCGAGTCCAAAGTTCTCGAAGTCGCTCGAGCCAATGCCAGGATTGCCGGAACCAAGCTGGCGATTCGAGAACAGTCAGTTTTGAATCTTCGCCCAGATGGACCGGTTCGAACCCTGGTGACCAATCCTCCCTACGGAAAACGACTCGAGACGGAGCCGAATTTCCCCGATCGTCTTGGTGCCGTTATCCGCCGTCTTCATGGCTGGCGAGTGGTGATTCTCAGCGGCTCCGATGTGTATGAAAAAGCGGTCCAGCTCGCGCCGAAAAACAAGATTCCACTGGTCAATGGCGATCTCGATTGCCAGCTATTGATCTACGACGTGGAGTGATCCTACGACTTATCGAAGAGCTGTCGATTTGAAGCTTCACTTGCTTTTTGATTTGAGTGCCCTTTTCCACTCGATGATCGATCGATAGGCGATTTCACGCAGGAACAGAGTGGCTTGCTGATTGAGCTGCTGGAGACCTCTGATGGGAAGTTTCTTTGGATTGCGGGTACGTGGATCAGCCCCCGAGATGGTGGCCTCGATCACGATCAGCGACAAGTACATGCCGGCGACGCTCGGATGTTCGCGGTCATCAGAATACATGTCGAAATCGGGTTTGCTGTCACGGGCCTTGTTCCATGCCCAGCTAACGGGGGCGACCTCGACCTTTAACTCCTTCGCCATCTCCTGATGGGCAGCAATGATTTTCTTCAGGGAGATCCAGTTGAGACGATCGTATTCCCACGCCATGAACAGAATCGGTCGGGCGCCGGCCGCACGGACGGTTTTTACAAATTTGCGAGAATATTCACGAAACGATTCGACATTTGTTTCAGGGAGATCTTCTTGCAGGATCACCACGTCCCAGTTTCCGTTGGTGATTTTCTTCACCGCATCGGTCTTGTTCCACATCACTTCCAGTGAGGCACCGCCACGGACGACCGAAGATGTTTCATAGCCTAGGGTGGGAGTCATCGCATCCGAGAGTTGCTTCAGATGTTGGGCGAGACCGCCACGCCAGAAGGTAAAGCTGTTACCGACAAATAGTATCCGTTGTAGTTTCTGAACTGGTGGCGTTTCCTTCTTGGGGGCGGTTGTGGGATCATCGGTTGCCGTAAGAGGACCGTTGAACAAGGTCAGGGTCATCACCAGCAGAAGAAAACAGGCTTGTCCCGAAAAGTTTCGAATCATTGCTCCTCCTGGCCGCAAGATGCCAGTTTTCGGTGCCAGAGCAAGCTCTGGCTAGCCAGAAGAAACCGATCTCCGTGTCGGTTATGCTGAGTTCCAGGGGAACGGGGGGCCTGGCAATGTATCGTGCATTTTTGTGTTCTTTTTTGGTGTTGGGGATCGTACTTTCTGATCGTGCCGATGTATTAGGCCAGAGCGATCCAGCGCCACACTTTGTCCAAATTCCAGGACCCAATCCTCTGTTAAAACCTGGGCCAGAAGGAAGTTGGGATGATGGAATGCTGGAAGCATCCGATGCTTTTTTCGATGACGGCATCACCTACTTCTACTACCACGCTGTCGGGGCCGGTCAGGGATATCGTCTCGGTGTCGCCACGGCATCCGATCCTCTGGGCCCTTTTCATAAACATGGAACGGCACCGATTCTCGATTCGGGACCGGAAGGAGCCTGGGATTCGGGACATGTTGCCTGCGCCATGGTGGTCAAGGAAAGCGCTGAACGTTATCTGATGTGGTATAGCGGTGAAGCCGGAGATGCTCACTGGTCGATCGGATTTGCGACCGCTTCTCATCCATTAGGTCCCTGGACCAAGCACCCAGGCAATCCGGTGCTGGAGGACTTCGGCTATCTGGGGGGAGTCCTCAAGATTGGTGATGAGTGGCGCCTTTATGCTGCGCATCCCATCCATCAGCCGTGGGCTTCCGATCCGGCCGAACAGCATCGAAGTCCGACCTACCATACCGATTACAGTCCACTGTCACTGGCCGTGGGAATCAAACCGGAAGGACCTTTCGAGTTACATCCGAGCAATCCATTGATGGTGCAGGGTGAGCTGGGGGAATGGGATGAAGGAGGGATCTCCGAGGCGGAGGTGCTTTACCAGAACGGTCGTTATCACATCTTCTACGGGGCGAGCCAGCGCCATGGTCCACGCACCGAGAGCATCGGTTATGCCTCGAGTGAAGACGGGTTGAAGTGGAAACAGCATCCGTGGAATCCGGTCGCATCTCGTCATGCTGAACCGAATGCTGCGGCCTATGCTGAAGTACATGCCGTCATGCAAGCACCGTTTGTGTATCTCTATCACACGCTGCGGTATGAGCACGATGATGAACGGGGAGCCTTTCCCTGGTTTGAAGATCTTGGTGTTCAAGTACTGGCACTGGAACGACCCTTCCACCTTTTATGGCCGGTACTACAGCAAGAAACCCTGGACGGTGGTAAGGCCACCGAGGTGGAGTTGTGCCCGGTCATTCCCCTCGGGCCAGTAGAGCGAGCGACCCTGACCGTTTCTGGCCAATTTTCGCAAGGCGACGATGCCGCACCGGTACGGTTGGAACTACTGGGAAGTGCGGATGGTATCTCCTTCGATACGATCGCTCACCAGAGCTGGAAACTGGCGCCGACTCCGGGAAAGAGATTTCAGCGAACCGTGTCGATCGACACCTCTCTGCGCTTTGCCAGGGTGAGGGTGGTCAATGGAAAAGGGAACGGGGTCATCTCCGGTTTGAGGGTGGATGCGTCGCTGGGGGGGTAATCACTGAAGATTTTGATGATAAAGATGGGAATTGACTGAACTTGCGGCTTTCAAGAGCCGATGAGAAGGATGAGATCTGACGGGAGATCTCGGGAGTCGTAAACGGAACCGGAACGGCAGGAGCATTTCTAATGTCAGTCCCCGATCGTTTTGCCATGGATCAGCAACGGATTGAAGAAATCGCCAGAAGCTACTCCGATCGTCACGATCTGGAGAAGGCCAATGGAAAACGCATGGCGCACTGCTGGCAAGGGCATAGAAATTGGCCCGTTCTTCACCTCGATGATGTTTCCGGTATCCCCTTCTTGACCGGTGTGAAAGGTGTTGATGAGTATCAACACCGAGCCCGGGTTCGTTGTGGCGATGGCGATCTGTTTGCGACCGTTACCGATCCGACAGCTGGATATGAACAATACTGCCAGGATTTTCTCGGAATGGGTTCTCCCCAGCATCTTTATTCTCGACCCAGTGATGGGCCTTTGGAAGTTTCTGAAGGTTGCAGCCAGGGAGAGACGTACCAGCAACTGATCGAGAAGGCTCGTTCGGCTGGTGGGTTACTGATCGAGCCCTACATGGGAATCGAAGCGACCTGGGAGCTGGGGGAGAAAATCGCTGCGGACTCTGGAGTGCCGATCCAGATTGTCGCACCGCCTCCCGAGGTGACGTGGGTGGCCAATGATAAGGCCTTCTTCTCCGAGCTGGTCAGTGACGTGGTTGGCAAAGAAGCGCTCGTGGTGACGCGTACGGCGACCGATGTGGAAACCTTGTCGAGGCATCTGCGAGACATCTCGGTCGGAGTCAAGAGGGTTGCGATCAAGAGAACTCGCTGTGCATCTGCGATGGGAAATCGACTTCTTCAGACTGCGGATATTGTTGATCTTTCGATTTCCGAGCTGGAATCACGGGTGTCAGAGTTCCTGGCTTCGATGGATTGGCCGGTTGGCGAAGAAGTGATTGCATGTGTCTGGGAAGAAACAGATCTTTCTCCTTCGACACAATGGTGGATTCCACCGCGAGGAATCAGGCGGCCAAGGATTGACGGGATCTACGAACAGATTCTCGAGGGAGAAGAGAAGTTGTTCGTTGGTAGCCGCCCATCGACACTTCCTACCAACATCAACGAGGCTCTGGTGGCTCAGTCGAGACCTGTGGTTCATGCACTCCAGGAACTGGGGTATGTGGGGCGCTGTTCCTTCGATCATCTGGTGGTCGGTGATCCGCTAGGAGATCCTGTTCTACGAATTACCGAGTGTAATGGTCGCTGGGGCGGGACCAGTACTCCGATGCATCTGATCGACCGGGTGATCCCGGGCGAACGACCTGCTTATCGTGCACAAGATTTCATTGATGAATCTCTGATAGGCGTTCCATTTCCACAGCTCTGCGAACGTATTGGAGAGCAGCTACTCGATGTCAGGAGCGGAGAGGGACAATTTCTGCTCTACAATGTCGGCCCCTTGCGACAATCGGGTAAGTTTGACGTGATTGCCATTGCAGCTGATTCAGATGAAGCGGATCGGTTGCTGACAGAAGTTCTCCCCGAGCTGCTGGGGGTTTAACACAACTTTTCGGGAGATCTAGATGTCCAGAATTTTCCATCTTGAACGCGAGCAGGTGATTCCCACAGATCTGGACAGGGCATGGGAATTTATCAGTACACCGAAGAATCTAGATCTGATCACGCCTGAGAACATGTCTTTTTCCATCGTTAGCGATATTCCTGCTGAAATGTTCGACGGGCTTCTCATCGAGTATCAAATATCGATCCCATTTCTGGGGGGGCAATCCTGGCTTTCAGAGATTCGGGATATCCAGGAGCAACGTTCCTTTGTCGATGTTCAACATGTCGGT
>JBBWWC010000253.1:0-10839 GCA_050256555.1 Planctomycetota bacterium
ACTGGGCATGGACCCCTCCTGTTCGCCCGGAGTTGCCGACCATTTCGACCGAACCGGATGCCCAACCCATCGACGCTTTCATCCGAGCCCGACTCGAAGTAGAAGCTCTTCCCTGGAAAAATCGCGCCGCAAAAGAAACACTGATCCGAAGAGCCACTTTCGATCTCACTGGATTGCCACCCACCATCGATGAAATCGACACGTTTCTCGCAGATCAACAACCCGGAGCGTGGGATCGCGTTCTCGATCGGCTTCTCGCCTCATCACGTTTTGGCGAACACTGGGGCCGGCTGTGGCTCGATGCCGCTCGCTATGCCGATACACATGGCCTGCACCTCGACAACTACCGAGAGATGTGGCCATACCGGGATCGAGTGATCGAGCTGTTCAATGAAAATCCACCCTTTGATGAGTTTGTCATCGGCCAACTTGCCGGAGATCTATTACCAAAGGCAGAGCTCAAAGATCAGGTCGCCAGTGGCTTCGTTCGGTCCCATCCGACCACCAGCGAAGGTGGTGCCATCAACGACGAGTATCGGATGATCTATTCGGTCGATCGCACCAACACCTTCGGGACCGTTTTTCTTGGACTCACCATCGGATGCGCCCAGTGTCACGACCATAAATTTGATCCGATAGGCCAGCAGGAATATTACGGCCTCTATTCCTTCTTCAATAACACCACCGAAGCGGAGATGGACGGCAACGCCAAGGCTCACGCCCCAGTGGTCAAGGTGCCTACTCAGACGCAAGCTTCGCAACTGAGCGAACTGTCAACCCAGCTGACAACCGCCATCGAAAAACGCGACGCCCCGAATCCTCAGATGGATACGGCACAAATCACTTTCGAAGATCACTGGACTGAAACCGAAAATCGCTGGCAAATTATCAACGCTGAAAAATTGACCGCAAAGGGTGGCGGCTCTTTCGAAGCACTGGCCGACGGCTCTCATCGGATCAAGGGGCCCAATCCAGTAAAAGACATCTACACCCTGACCACTCTCATCGATGGCGACACCTATCGAGCCATCCGCCTTGAAGGGTTACTTGATCCTTCGATGCCTGGCAATGGACCCGGACGATCTCCGAACTCCAATGTGGTTCTCAGCGAGTTGCAAGCCGAGGTGGTCAGCGTCGATGCAGAACTGAATCCGATCGGCGATTCACATGACGTCACATTTTCTGCTGCCTGGGCCGATCACGAACAACCGAACTTCCCCGTCTCCGCAGCCATCGATGGAGATGTGACCACCACCAACAAGGGTTGGGCAGTTTCAGGCTTCGACCGCAAGGAGCGACGAACGGCCATATTTTCCAGCAACGATCCCTTTGGAAACAAAGGGATGGTGCAACTCACGGTACGCTTCCTGTTTGAAAGCCAGTTCTCACAACATGCTTTTGGCAGGGTTCGCTTCGCCGTGGCAAAACAACTCCACCCCGAACCCGAAGAGCTGGTATGGGTCGATGATCATCAAGACAACGGCGGGACCACGACTACCGACGGTACCAATCGCGACTGGGACTGGGTCACCGGTCCAGACCATCCGGTCCACTCGGGACAAAGAAGCCGCCTGCAAAAAGTTGATCAGGATCGAATCATCCAGCACTTCTTTGACGGAGCCTCGAGCACCCGCACGATTCATGAAGGTGATCGTTTCTACGCATGGATCTGGATCGATGAAAAAACACCAACGCCATCGGTCATGTTGCAACTCAACAGCAATAACTCCTGGGAGCATCGCGCTTTTTGGGGCGAGGATCTGATCAACTTTGGTGGTATCGGCAAAGACATTGTCGGTCACCGACCGATGGGATCTCTACCGGTAACAGGACAATGGGTACGACTGGAAGTGGATGCTGCGCATCTCGGATTAGCCGCTGGTGCGGTCATTGATGGATTCGCCTTTACCCAGTTTGGTGGTAAAGCCTACTGGGACGATGCCGGGATTCTCGGCTACGGTGAGAAACTCGAGCTTGAACCATTATTGACCACTCCGCGAGAACTGCGCAGTGAACAGGAAGCCGATCAGTTACGCCGCTGGTTCCGCGAAAATCACAGCACTGAATACGCCGCTGTTCTCGAAGACATCCAGAAACTGGAAACAGAAAAAACCGCACTCGAACAGATGATCCCGACCACATTAGTGGCGGCCGAAAGAATGGAACGGCGGCCGGCGCGCATGTTGAAGCGCGGGCAATATGACCAACCTGTCGGAGACCCCATCGAGCCAAACATCCCCGGTTTTCTTCCGGGATTCTCGGAATCTTCTCCCAGGAATCGCCTGGGGCTGGCGCAGTGGCTCACCGATCCACAGCATCCGTTACTCGCTCGGGTCACAGTGAATCGCATCTGGCAGCAACTTTTCGGCACAGGAATCGTTCGAACCTCTGAGGATTTCGGTTCCCAGGGAGAATGGCCCAGTCACCCCGAGTTGCTCGACTGGCTTGCTCGCGATTTCGTCGATCAAGGCTGGGACATGAAACGCTTCATCCGGATGCTGATGCAGAGCGAAACTTACTGCCAATCAACTCACACCACTCAACAAGATCTTGAACGAGATCCTGACAACCGACTACTGGCTCGCGGCCCACGCTTCCGTATGGATGCAGAGATGATTCGCGATCAGGCGCTGTTTGTCTCTGGCCTGTTGATCGAAAAGATGGGTGGACCAAGCGTCAAGCCTTACCAGCCGCAAGGACTGTGGAAAGCGGTCGGATATAGCGACAGTAACACGGTAAAATTCAGCCAGGATCAGGGAGAAGCGCTCTACCGAAGAAGCCTCTACACCTTCTGGAAGCGAACCAGTCCACCACCATATCTGGCGATTCTCGACGCACCCAATCGTGAAACTTGCGTGGTACGTCGAGAGCGAACCAACACGCCGATGCAAGCGCTGCTGTTACTCAATGACATCCAGTATGTCGAGACTGCCAGACATCTGGCCAGACGAATCCATCAGGAGCCAGCTCCCTCAGGAGATACGCAGAAGATTGTTCACCTGTGGCGAATCGCCACCGGCCGTATTCCCGATGAAGGTGAAGTTGCAGAGATCAGCGCATTTCTCAAAGAGATGCGCAGCTACTTTACTGCCGATGTCGAGGCCGCCAAAAAACTCCTGGCGGTCGGGGATTCTGCCGTCAGCGATGCTCTTGAACCGACCGAACACGCCGCCTGGACGCTGGTCTGTAGCCTGATTCTGAATCTTGATGAAGTCGTGACGAAGGGATAACTCGATGGATCCTGAACTGGGTCTGAACATCCAGGAAACTCGCCGGCAGTTTTTCGGCCGATCGATGTCTACCATCGGCTCGACTCTCGGTCTTGCAGCTCTCTCGCAACTGGGAGAAATTCCATTGCTGGCAGGAGATGCAAACCAGACTCTCGCAAGCCCAGGAATCTTGACCACCCCGCACTTCAAACCCAAGGTCAAGCGAGTGATCTCTCTCTTCATGTCGGGTGCACCTTCGCAGATCGATCTGTTTGATCACAAGCCGAAGATGAAAGAATACTTCGACAAGGATCTGCCGGAATCGATCCGAGATGGCCAGCGATTGACCACCATGACCAGCGGTCAATCACGCTTTCCCATCGCTCCCAGCATCTTTGAGTTCGATCGATACGGGCCGTCCGGAGCCGAGATGAGTGAACTGATTCCAAACATCGCTTCCATCGCAGACAAGATCTGCCTGGTTCGCTCGATGTATACCGAGGCGATCAATCATGATCCGGCAATGACCTTCATCCAGACCGGCAGTCAGCAACCGGGACGACCCAGTCTCGGCTCATGGCTCAACTACGGTCTCGGCTCACTCAATGCCAGCCTGCCCGCCTTCATGGTGATGCAAGCGACCTGGACCGGTCGTAAATCAGCCCAGGCACTGTTCGAACGACTCTGGGGTGCCGGAATGCTGCCATCGGAATATCAAGGCGTCTCGCTACGATCTGTCGGGGATCCGGTTCTCTATCTTTCTGATCCTCCGGGTGTCGAAAGAACCACCCGTCGAGCGATGCTCGATCGTCTCGCTCGACTCAATCAAGGCATTGCCGATCAGATCGGCGACCCAGAAACGGTGGCCCGAATCGCTCAGTACGAGATGGCCTACCGGATGCAAACCTCCGTTCCCGAACTGGTCGATACCTCCGACGAACCACAGCACGTCAAGGATCTCTACGGACCGGAAGTCGATCAATCAGGAACCTTTGCCTCCTGCTGTTTGCTCGCCAGAAGAATGGCAGAGCGAGATGTTCGCTTCGTCCAGATCTATCATCGTGGCTGGGATCAACACGGCGCTCTACCCTCGACGATTCGCCGGCAGTGTTCCGATGTCGATCAACCCACCGCGGGGCTGATCAAGGATCTCGAAATGAGAGGATTGCTCGATGACACCCTGGTCATCTGGGGTGGAGAATTCGGCAGGACCATCTATTGCCAGGGAGCCCTCACCAAGGAGGACTATGGTCGCGATCATCATCCTCGCTGCTTCAGCATGTTCCTTGCCGGTGGCGGGATCAAACAAGGACACGTGCATGGAGAGACCGATGATTTCTCCTACAACATCACGAAAGATCCGGTTCATGTACATGATCTGAACGCGACCATCTTGCACCTGCTGGGCATCGATCACGAACGACTGATTCATCCATATCAGGGTCGAGATTTCCGACTCACGGATGTGCATGGCAACGTGGTTCACGATCTGCTCACTTGATCGGTCATGCAAATAGAGAAGAGAGAAGTGGTATGGCAACCCATCCGCGTGGAGAACCACTACTGGAGTACCGCGAGTATCCGGTAGCACACTGGAGAGTCACGCCAGCGCATCAAAAAGCGCACTCGGAAGCCATCCTCGTCCACGGCCTCGGAGAACATGCCGGACGAATGATGCCGGTAGCACGGCGATTGACGGCACTCGGTTACAATTGTCGGGTTCCGGACCTACCCGGCCATGGCGGCCACAACAGCGTTGTTCATCGAACTATTGTCGAAGCTTATCTGTATTCAAACGACGCAACAGAAATTCTTGGTCGTATCGAATCGCTCTCTCCTGCTGACCGCCAGCTCGCCACCGAAGAACAACAGAAAAACCGCCATGATCTCTATCGAACATCGTTCGATTCCATCATCGAGGTCATTACAGAACTGACGGCATGGAGCGCCATCGATGGCAACGATGCAAATCGACCGCAGTTTCTCTGGGGCCATAGCATGGGAGGACTCGCAGCTTTCCATGCAGCCGCTCAAATCGATCGTGACGTTGTATCAGCTCCCACAGGATTGATTCTCTCGGCACCAGCGTTGGTACCACCGCCACAGGATGACGACCTACTACTACGCCTGGTCACAACCCAGGCGCTGGTATTGAGCTCGAACTTCTTTCTACGACCGATAGCAGCTCTACAAAGATTAACCTTACGAATCCTCGGTATCGAAGAAGATGGACGCTGGTCCAGTCAATACGTCAGCGACCTGCCCGCTGAACAACTTCTCCATGTCGCAGATCCTTATCATGGATTTCGGATTCCGCTGTGTTTTGCTTCGCGATTACTTCCACCGATGGCTTCGGCCCGCCAAAAGGCTCGTGAACTACGAACACCAACCTTCATCTTTGCTGCGGGATTCGATCCCATCGTCAACACGCGCGGCAGTCGCAAAATAGCCGCTTCACTGTCGCCATCGTTTGATCACCATCGACCCCATCGTCTCGACATCAATGAAGACATGAAAATGCATGACCTGGCCCGCTCATCTGGTTCACATGAGCTGATACAGCGCATTCATTACTGGATGCAAGGCGGTAATTAATTGGTCGAGTGATAGGACTGGAAAATGTCATGAACCAGGGTTGTATGGTGATCAATTTCGACTCGTAATCGCTCCTCTGGAGTACCCGTCATCGAGCCAGAAAACCCGATTCTCAGCGCCAGATCACGCAAGCTTTGATCTTCTGCTGGTACCGCTTTGACACTAGATCGATGCATCATCGAGAGACGATTCTCAACCATTCTCAAGAACTGATATGCATTTCGCAAAGTAGTCGATTTGTCATGATCAAGAAGAGCGTACTCTTCCATCCTTTCGATCGCTTGCCGTGTCCGCGACTGAAAGATCTGAGGATAATCGTGGTGATGTAAAATGATGAGACTCTGGATCAAGAACTCGATGTCGATCAGTCCTCCTGGCCCGGTACGGAAATCAATACCCTGACCACGCCCGGCCTTTCGACGTCTTTCGTGCATCTGACGCAAATCGACCAGAACCTCTTCTGGTTCAACACCTCGACCCAGATTGCCACGAATCCAATCGATCACTTCGCTACCCAGTTGCTTATCTCCGGCTGCGGGGCTCATCCGAACCAATGCCTGATGCTCCCACAACTGCGAACGGTCACCGAGAAAATACTCCTTGAACTCGTCGAAGCGAGTCACCAGTGATCCACCGGCGCCATCGGGACGCAAACGTAAGTCCACCTCATATAAAGGGCCGCCGGTCCCTTGATGGCCAAGCATCTCGGTGACGTGCTTGAGATGTTCGGTCCAGAAGTTTCTCGCATCATGACCGCCAGCTGTAATACCAACACCGTCATGAACGAGGATCATGTCAATGTCGCTGGAATATCCCATCTCGTCGCCACCGAGCCGGCCCAGAGCGAGCAAGCAACGTCTCGGCAAGGATTCCCCCGGGGCGGTCTGAAGATCACCTAACTGGGCGCAGGTGATCTCGAAGGCTCTCTCATCGATCACCCGTAAAACCGTTCTAGCAACCGCAGAAAGACTCGAAAGAACCCGGTCCAGCGGCAACCGCCCACTCAGATCAAGAATCCCGATATGTACAAAGTGCAGGGCGCGGAACTCGTGAATCCGCCGCAAGAAATCCTCCTGCTCCTCGATGCCTGCGACAGAAGAGATGCCTGCGACAGAAGATCGCAGCTCTTCGAGCAAGGTCTCTTCCGTGGCACGCCTGACGGTTCGAACCCGATCCACGATTTCGTCGAGGATCCCCGGATGATTGAGCAGCAATTCAGAGAGATATCGACTTCTGCCAAACAGATCGACGAAAATCTGACACGTCTCTGGCTGTTCCGTAAGTTGTTGGTAGAAGATGGCCGGAGCCCCGAGCGTTTCAACGCAGTGAACGAACATCAGAGCCGCTTGATCCGGATCAGGGGTGACCCGGATCGATTCGAGCAATACAGGAAACAAAGCCGCCAGGTAGTGTCGAGCTCGTGGCGAGCGTAACCCCGGTTGACGAGGAAAGGCCAGGCGCCGTAACAGGCGATATGCTTTGCGTGGATCGCGGAAAGAATACTTCCCAAAGACACGGTCGATGACAGCCGCCTCTGGTTGGAACGCCAGCACCACGTGGATCTCACCCGATTTTTCATCACCATAATCGCGAAAGAGATCGTGAAAGAGATTCTCCAGTATGCTTCGGATGCGTTGTCTTCTCAGATCAAGTGAACTCTGAAAATCTTCACGCGTAGAAAAACCAAGAGATCTCGACAACGCTTGAAACTGGCCCGGATCATCTGGCAGGCTGAAAGACTGGCGACGGTGTTGAAGCATCCGATGGTGCTCCACCTTGCGCAGAAAACGATATCCATCCAGAACCCTCGCTGACTCCGAGGGAGTCAATGCACCAATCGCACCAAGTCGACGTAAAGCGTGATAAACGTTGCCACCACGTATCGACTCGTGAATCTGGCCATGCAGTAACTGGAGAAATTGAACCAGGTATTCGACATCACGAATACCACCCGATCCGACCTTCAGCTCTGCTGAGTCCTGGCCAGCCGGGCTGCTCTCCAGCACTTCTTTCCAGCCCTGGAGGCGGCGGATTTCTTCCAGATCAAATGGCTGTTCGAAGACAAAATTCTCGACCTCTGCCAGTAAACCAGGCAATGCCTTTGTTACATCATGTACAGCGCGACTACGGATGTGGACGATGCGTTCCCAGGTACCCGCCACTGCACGAAACTCGGCCCGTGCCTGACTCACCGTCGGAACCAGCGGCCCGGTCGTTCCACCGGGGCGTAACCGTAAATCGGTACGATAGATCGGTGTTGAAGCAGCATATCCAGAAAGAAGTCGCAAAATCCCACGTGCCGCCGTTTCGCAAGGACCGGCCGGTGCATCATCATCCCTGATAAAATAGAGATCGATATCACTCGAGAAGTTGAGTTCGCGACCACCCCACTTACCAAGAGCCACGATGGCCATCGGTAACTCGGTAGCTCCCAGAACTTCCAGTGCACTCCGAACCGTTTGATCCGCCAGATCACTGAGAGCGATTCCGGTCTGCTCAACATCGAGGACGCCGCAAAGTTCGTCGCTGACGATGCGCAACAACTCCAGCCGATGCCAACGGGTCAAAGCACGAGCACGACTCGTCTCATCGGCTCCTCCAATGTTAGGAAGTCTCGGATGCTCACCCGGCTCAAGGGAAAAATCTGCATCGGTGGCTTCCAGGAGATGACCCTCGGCAAGGGCCTCCATCGGTTCTCCGGCACCCAGCAAATTGATCAAACGTTCGATCCGCTGTGGCTCCAGCAATCCAGCCGGAAATCCAAGAGATCCACACAGCAACCGTTCGATCCCACCGAGGGCTACATCCGGATCGGCTGCTTGCGCCAGGGCTGCCTGAATACGATCGTGCTGATCGGACCCGATCGTCTTCAGAACACTTCGAAAATTCCAAACCGACCGGTCCAGTGATACGAAACCGATCTGCTCCAGCTGATCTCTCAATGGCAGATCAGAGCTGGATGGAGGCGGTTGAAACGCGCCAGGGTCGAGATCTGGTGTGTTTCCTGACAAAGCCCTACCTCCAGCTACTGGGAACTGCTGCCATCCTTGAGCGGAAATCGTGCCGAGGGAAGAGCTTCCTTGAAACCCGTTGCTCCGGATGCGGGTGAACTTGGGCGCCAGTCCAGTTATCCTCTCTCATCGTTGAACTGGCAAATATCAACGTAAAGAAGCCAGCAAGCCGTGAATTGCTGAATCATGGAAGGGGGAGCTACCGATGAACACGTCGAACACTACTGATCAACAAAAGTTCGGACCCCGACAAGGCAACCCGGCACAAGGTGGCCATGTCAGCTCGATGCTGCAAACAACTCGCAGCGATTTCTGGCAAAAGGGCCCACTCTTGACCTTGCTCGGTTTCGGATCGTTCGTTGTCTACGTCACCTTCCGTGCCTTCCAGGGCCTCGACTACTACGCCGCTCCGTACCTTTCTCCTTTTTACTCGCCACTGGTCTACGCCAATCCGGAGTACTACAGCGGTTCGCCAACTTTCCACGCAGTACTGGGTAATCTGCCGCCAGAAGCTTTGACGGCATGGGAGCAACTGATCGCCTGGCTACCGCTGGCACTGCCGTTATCTCCAGCATTTTTCATCTTGATCTTCCCCGCCTCCTTTCGTGGCACCTGCTACTACTATCGCAAGGCCTACTATCGGAGCGTCGTCGGCTCACCGGCCGGCTGCACCGTCTGCCCCATTGCGCAGGGTTCCTATCGGGGAGAAACAAAACTACTACTGATCCAGAACCT
This sequence comes from Planctomycetota bacterium, assembly GCA_050256555.1. Taxonomy (GTDB): domain Bacteria; phylum Planctomycetota; class UBA8108; order UBA1146; family UBA1146; genus UBA1146. The sequence goes on from JBBWWC010000253.1 coordinate 9,551, forward strand.
TCATCGCTATGCGATGTACTTCGCCGTCGCCTTCATCTTCATCCTCGGCTACGACAGTTGGTTGGCGATGTGGATGCCCATCGATGCCCAAGGGGCGACATGGACCGCCAGCACCGGTGATCCTGCTGGGTACCAGTTCGGTTTCGGAATCGGGACCGTGGTAATGCTGCTCAACGTGGTGTTTCTGGGTGGATACACCTTTGGCTGCCACTCCTGGCGCCATCTGCTGGGAGGCCGTCTCAACCGTTTTGCCTCGGGAGAAGGCGAGACGGGTCTCTCTTATCTGATCTGGAAGCTTTCCACCTGGCTCAACGAACGACACATGTTTTTCGCCTGGATCAGTCTGTTCTGGGTGATGTTTACCGACTTCTATATCTGGGCCGTTTGTAACGGCTGGATCACTGACCTGAACACATGGTCGCTGGCCACCACGGCCGGGCAGTAACAAAAGGAGACCTCGTGATCGACCTCAACGAGATCCAGACAATCGAACATGACGTTCTCGTCGTCGGAGCCGGTGGTGCCGGTCTTCGAGCGGCCATCGAAACCTCCAATCTAGGACTCAGTACCGGAGTCATCACCAAGAGCCTGCTGGGTAAGGCACATACCGTGATGGCTGAAGGTGGTATGGCAGCCGCCCTTGGTAATGTTGATTCCCGTGATAGCTGGAAGATCCATTTCCGCGACACGATGCGTGGCGGAAAATTTCTCAACCAGTGGGAGATGGCAGCGATCCATGCACAAGAAGCGCCGGAGCGGGTCCGCGAGCTGGAAGACTGGGGAGCAGTCTTTGATCGCACTCGTACCGGACTCATCAACCAAAGAAACTTTGGCGGCCATCGTTACCCACGATTGGCACATGTCGGTGACCGCACCGGTCTCGAACTGATTCGTACCCTGCAAGACCACGGCATCCATCAGGGGATGGACGTCCACATGGAATGCATCGGTATCGATCTGTTGATGGATGCCGGCAAGATCTCCGGAATGCTGGCTTACTGGCGAGAGACTGGTCGATTCGTGGTTTTTCGAGCCCCGACCGTCATCTTCGCCACCGGCGGAGCGGGCAAAGCGTGGCGTGTCACCTCCAACTCGTGGGAATATTCCGGCGATGGATACGGTATGGCCGCTCGCGCTGGTGCCGAGCTACTCGACATGGAGTTCACCCAGTTCCATCCGACCGGCATGGTCTGGCCACCGTCGGTTCGCGGCACTCTGGTGACCGAAGGCGTTCGTGGCGAGGGAGGAATCCTCACCAACTCCGATGGGGTTCGCTTCATGTTCGATAA
>JBBWWC010000254.1:0-11948 GCA_050256555.1 Planctomycetota bacterium
GGCTTCTGAAACAGGAAGTGAAATACCATCTTTTTCGAGGCTTTCATCGAGCGGAACCGTGACCAAAGCAGCCACCAGAAAGAGAATTAATGCCAGGATCAGGGGTTTGGTCTCATGATGAGTCATCAGCGATCTCTCCCCAGTCCATGCTCCTGGCGTGAACTGATCCAGATACCAAGAAGTAGCGTCAATACACTCCAGACCAGACCGATCATGTGAAAGCCACTGACGACCTCTGATAACGCTAAATTTTCACCCGCAGCAACCCGACCACCAGTCGAATAATGATTCCAGGCAGAGAGCTGCTGGACCATCACTTCTCCTACCTGCGAGAGGGTATCGATGAGAATCCGGGACGGTTCCGCAACCCTGGGATCATTGGCAAAATGAGCCCCTCCATCATCAAAGGCTCCAGAAAAACCGCCACCAAGAGCCGCAATCAGAAAGCTAAGGACAAAAAGAGTCGCGACTGGTAATCCAAGAAATGTAGAAACAGTCAATCCCAGAGCGGCGATGAATCCACAGCGTATCCAGGTCAAAAACTGTGACCCTGCCAGTGAAGAAATCAGTGAGCCTGCCGGAACATGAAGTTGAATCGCATCGGCACCATTCCAGATCACCGAGGGGATCCGGACTCCTTCTTCAACAGCTCCCAGAAAAGCCATCTCGACCTGGAGCTCTTTCGATCCAATTGCTGAGTCTGGAACATCAAACAGAGAACGTTCACCATTACGGATCAGAAGTTCTTGTGACTCTTCACCGAACTGGATTCTCAGTCTCGCCCTTTCAGAGCGATGCGCTCTACCCAGAGAAGGACGAATCGACATTTGCGTCCCGGCCGCGATCTTGTCCGGATACTGGAACCAGTACTGAAGCGATCGCCCCATCGGAATGAAACGAGAAAGTCGCTCCAGCCGTGATCGAGCCCGCTGCCGTCCCTCGGCCGGTGTAAGCCCCCCCCATCCTTGTGGATCCTCTAGTACCTGTAAGGCCAGATAGGAATCGATCTCCTGGTCGGTCACCGTAAGAGTTTCTGGAGCGACAACATCGACAGCAATCGGGTTTGAAAAGAGCCCTGGCGTGTCAGAAATCTGCCCCGCCAATAGCAACAAGAATACAGTCGCTGGGACAAGCACTACCAGCAAGGCCAGCAGGATTCCGAAGCATTTACCTGGCAAGAGAAGTAAACGAGCAGCCGGGCGAACGACAAGCCATCGAATCCTTCCCGTCACCACCTCGTCACAATAGCTTCCACAGGACATCAGCAACGACAACATGGTCATCGACATTGCGATCCAACTTTGACCGTAATCAAGCAACGTATGAAGTCTGGATTCGACAGACTGTGATGGCGAGAGTAACAACGGCAACAAGCCGAGCCCCGCAAATAGAATACTACCCCCGACCGGCAAAACTCCTCTTCGCCACGCTTCGACCAGAAGAGTTCTAGCAATGGCAAATACAGCCCCTCCTCTTGCAAGAGAGACGGTCGCAACAAAAACTCCCAACGCCATCAGGAGCCATGCCAGTGGTGCCAACAATAGAGAAATCAAACTTTCTCGTCATCCCCTCCGAGAAAGACCGGAAGTCCTCCCCCTGCCTGTGCGCCAGGAGTTGTATCGCCACGCTCCCGAGCTTGCTCCACTGTCTCCAGAAACTTCTCTTCCAGACTCTTGGATCCCGGTTTCATTGAGATGATCTCGATTCCATCCTCGCGCAGGCGATTGCTTGCCGCAGCAAGGATCTCCGACTCTGGACGTGAGGTGATCCAGTGAGTTCGGTCGTCACGTTCCAGGATCTCTTCCACCGCACCTTCTGCCTGGACCTTGCCACCGTAAAGAATCGAAACCCGATCACATACCTGCTCAACATCCGCCAGTAAGTGACTCGAAATGAGAATCGTTTTCCCACGATCACGAAGCCCTTTGATCCAGTCCTTCACTTCCCGTACTCCAAGAGGATCGAGACCATTGGTCGGCTCATCGAGAATGATCAGATCAGGATCATGAATTAACGCCTGCGCAATACCGATCCGTCGCTGCATCCCTTTCGAATAATCCCCGATCTCTCGATCCGCTGCTTCTTGAAGCCCTACCATTTCTAGCAAGGCCTCGATCCGCTCCACTCGGTCCGAATCTGCAACTCGACTGAGTCGTGCCGAAAGATCTAGCATTTCCCGGCCCGATAAAAATGGGTAAAAAACTGAATCTTCCGGCAGATAACCGATGCGATTCTTGCTCTCAGGAGTTCCTGGAACGGTCCCCAGAACCTCGACTTCACCACTCGTTGGAAAGATCAAGCCCAGCAAAATCTGGATCGTGGTCGACTTCCCCGAACCGTTAGGGCCCAGGAGTCCATATACTTCGCCACTACGGATGGACAGATCGACACCGGACAGGGCCTCAACCTTGGCCCGAAGCCAGAAATCCCTGAACACCTTGCGTAATTTCTTTACTCGGATGATTTCAGTCGCCATCGATTCTCACTCCTCTCGCCAGCACGTTGGTCATGACAGTATACTGTGGACAATGAATCTCCGGGAGCGTTCGCCAAGAAGCTCATACGACATCGACCTCAAAAGAAGAGGCATCGACCTCGAAAGAAGAATAGGAGACAGCCTGAAGACCCTATCTGCCTGGTGGAGAATCTCACAAGCCGCAGCTTCAGAAGGGCTCCGGCCTGCGTTCCATGCCGTGATGCTACTACTGGGCATCGTCCTGGTCGGCATCTCCCCGCTCGTCAGTGCATTTGCGCTGGGGGATGAAGATCGACTACTGGTCGACATCTCCCTCAGTACGATGCTAGGTTGCGGTCTACTTCTTGGCGCCTTTACCGCTGCTTCAAATCTCGGCGATGAAATCCGCCGACGAACCGTCATGGTACTTCTCAGCAAACCCATCTCTCGAACCACGGTCCTGCTCGGAAAATTCTCAGGAATCGCCTTTTCTCTGACGATGGCACAAATTTCATGGATGGCGACTCTGCTACTGGCCATCAGGCACCGCACCATTCACAGCCTGTTCGTTGATGACCAAGCACCGGTCCTCGGACTCAGCTTGGCCGCCATCACCTTTTCCTTGATACAGGCGGCTCATGCACATCGTTGTGGCAAAAGTTTTCCGGCAACACTCTCCAGAAACTGCGCCCTCTCTTTATTGCTCGCCGCAACCATCGCCTGGTCGTGGGCACCCGACGGTGACTTTCGACTTCCCTGGAGCAACATCGATCCAAGCATCATCTGGGCGATGGTTCTGGTTCATCAAGGTGTCTTGATTCTGGGTGCCGTTGCACTGGCAGCCTCGACCCGACTTCCCACCCCGGCAACGATCGCTCTGTCTCTCGGAACTCTGTTATCCGGAGTGATCATTGGCTCTCTGACCAGAGGAACCTTCTGGTCACGCTGGATGCCTGATCTACAACGATTGTGGATTTCGGACGGACTGATCCGAGGAGGAGAAATCTCCAACACCAGCGCTGCATGGGCCAGTTTATGGTCACTACTAGTGCTAGCGGCCATCTTGGCCCTCGCCGCAGCACTGTTTGCCCGTCGCGACGTGGGGTGACGTGGTCAAAAGGGTCGGCGCCCCGATATGGTTTTGAAACGGGCCTGGATAAAACGCCAGCGGCCATCTTCTTCTTTATATGCCTGAGCATCGATTCTCAGCACCCAGACCGGTTTTGATGCGAGACTCTTTCTCTTCACGAAACGTATCGGCGCTGACACCATGGCAACCCGAGCCGTTTCGGCCGGCCCATCCAGTTCAATCTCGATCTCTTTTTCTTCGACCAGCGCCTGCCACAAAAACGATCCATCGGAACGGTCCCTTTGGCTCAGAAAGATTCTTAACAAAGCCCCACGAAATGAAGCTAGATCAAGAAAGTATTCAGATTCTTTGAAATTTTCGGAGCAATGTACGAGAACGTCACCGGCATCTTGTTGATTAAACCCATCGCGCATTCCAAGAATCGAGCCGATTAAATTTTCTTCGGGAGAAGAAAAAATACCCCCGGTCCACCAAACCAGGATCAACCCGACGATGGCAAATGCCAGGATCACTCGGACCAGCAGGATGCTATTAGCCACCGATCTCATGCATTCGGCGGCTGGCATGAATACCCTGATCCAGTGCATGCCCGACCGGCTTCTTGAGAATCGCCGCCTCCAGGGCTGAGCGAACGGCATCGACTCCTCCGCCACCACGAATCACTCCACGAAGATCGGCCTCATCGTCTCGAAGCAAACATAGCAACAAACGTCCCTCAGCAGAAAGGCGAACACGGTTACAAGATGAACAGAACGGATCACTCACAGGGCTGATAAATCCAACGGTACCTGGGGCTCCAGCGAATCGGAAATTTCGACTCTCGTCAGAGGGGCAAGTCGCAAGAATCGGTTCGAGTGGGCCGATCGCTGAACCGATTCGGTCCATCGTCTCCGTCGTATTCACGACCTTTGTTTTGGCAAGGTCCGACTCTTCACCGAGGCCGAATGGCATCAGCTCTATAAATCGTATCTTCCAGGGACGGGTGAGAGTCTGCCTTGCCAGCTCGACAACATCTTCTTCATTCTCTCCACGAACCACGACCGAGTTGATTTTGATCGGATCAAGCCCGGCCTCTTCAGCGGCTTCAATCCCGGCAAGAATTTTGTCAAGATCTGAGAAACGCATCACCTGTCGAATCCGCTGAGCATCGAGAGTATCAATGTGGATGTTGACACGATCGAGACCAGCAGCCCGGAGATCCTCGGCCAATCTTGGCAAAAGAATCGCATTGGTCGTCATCGAAATATCGGCAGCTGGGGAAACGGCGCGAATTCCCCCGACCACATCCACAAGATCCTTGCGAAGAGTCGGCTCTCCACCAGTGATTCGAAACTTTCTGAAACCAGCGGCAGTTGCAGCCTCAGCAACGAGAGCAATCTCAGCAGCGGTAAGCAGATCAGCCTCGGGCAAGAAACGAAGCCCTTCGAGCGGCATACAGTAAGAGCAGCGCAAATTGCAACGATCCATCACCGATATACGGAGATAATCAATGATGCGCCCATGTCCATCGCGTGGCATGAAGTACCCCTACCATAAAAAAATCGCTCGACACCAGCCCGAGCAAACACTGTCAAAAAGTCTTGTCTTTTTTCAGTATCTGTTCGACCAACAAAAGTACGCTCTTCAACTGAGTCCGAAGAGACCGAAGCTTCTTTTGTACAGAGGCCGAGGTCGTCGACAATCCCAGTTCCGGGTTTCGTTTCAGAAATTTCGCTTTCGTTCCTCGATTGATCCCCTGTTCACGGCGCCAGTTCGTCACGCTGGGGATACTGACCCCAAATCTCTGAGCCGTCTTCTCCACACCCTCCAAGATAGAAGTTTCGGCAACTTTGCGCCGAAACTTAACGGAGTAACCTCTGCCTGCTTGCCCTTTTCTCAACGGAACCTCGGACTTGGGAGAAAGTTTGATCTTTTCGCCTTTGGCCGCAGCAATTTTCAGAGCACGGTTCACCCCATATATCTTGCGCCAATTGGTAACACTGGGGGTCGAGACCTCGAATCGTAAGGCCGCTTTTGCGATCCCATGCGAGATCGAGTAAGTGGCCACTTTTCGTCGAAAAGCTTCCGTATACTGCGCTCGTAAAGTGTTCGATTTTTCTGCAATAGAAGTTCCTGAAAACTTCTTACTTATCACACCACTTTGTGCCGATTTCTTTTTCGGCTTTCGCTTCTTCATTTGGCCGTCCTTTAACGATATTCAACGAATTTCCTTAACTTCGAGATCAACGATTCAACCTTATCGGTCCACCAGGATCCGCTCTACATTCGATCTACTGTCAATCTTCAACCCTCAGATCCCACATTGCTATAAGAAAGTTATCGCTCAAATGACGCAGTTGGCTTGGAACAAAATTTTCAAATAGCTATCATTTCTGCACGTAGCTTTTGCGGTATCTAGATCTGGAAAGGAACCCCGCCGTGGCCCCCGAAACCCCAGGCCAGATTCCGCCCCACTGGCAAAAAGCAGCCGATCGCAAAGCCCTCTGGCGACAACTAAGTGCACAGCTACATTCAAACAGCTATATATCTGACAATAACAAGCCGCTAATAAACTCAGATTCCAACTCTTCTTCAAAGAGCGAAGCAAATCTTCATCAACAACTAGACCAATCTGTCCGAATTTATCCTCCCACCGCTGCCGAAATCGAAACCCTTGGCTTTGATCTAAATCTCATTCTCGCAAAAATTGATCACTTCCTCGCTGGATCGTCAGAACGTGCATTTCTCCATCAATGGGTCTGCCATGCCTTAAAATTTGCCATAACAATTTCGTTACGAACAAACTCTCCACAGGGAGCTCTGGTCGAAAACTCGCTGGGATTACTCGCCATCATTTCGGATGATGACTTCGCCTCTCACGACACAACTCGCAGACTTTGCCTACTCATCAAAGATCGAATCTCACTTCAATTACCGGTACCGTCCCGAAGAGCCATCTCTGAACTGCTCAGAGAACTGGGAAACGTTTCACTCACGGTCAGTGACAAAGGCCCTACCCACACCGATCCAGCATGGATGGACATATCGCTCCTTCCTCGCCGCAAAGTCCAAGATTCATCGATTTCTGGTCAAACACCCTGGTTTCAGCCACTCTCCATTTCGACCAAGAAACTGTGGAAAAATATCGCTCCAGGAGACCCCTGGAGTCATGTGGAAAACGATCGGCTCCCGCCCCTGATAGACGCGAAACCGTGGCTTGCGATTGAATTGCAAGGCCTCAGCCTCTATTTAGATCCCGATGGAATCACCGAGGCCATCGTCGATTCACCTCGCATTGGTACCAGAGAACTCAAAATGGCTATTTCAGGATTTAGTGCACTCCATCAGATGATACGCTGTTCTATTGATGGAATTCCCGTACACTCCCGCAAGGAGGGCTTATGAAAAACAGATCCCCTTTGGATTCCGAGGGAAACGGCAACTCCAACGAAGACCTTTTGATTCAGATCGATGAGTTGAAAAACGAACTGATCGTTCAAAAGCGTAGTCATCAACTGGAGATGCAAAAGGGACTCGAAGCAATGGAGCGGATGCAGAAGGCTTCTGGCTCTGCAGCCAGTCAACCCGACATGCTTGTCTCCATCGACGGGCACGAACTCTCTGTTACACAGAGAGTTGCTATCTTCGTCGATGTACAGAACATGTATTATGCAGCACGTAATTTGTACCAATCAAAACTTGAGTTCTCGAAACTACTTCGGCATCTCATCCGTGGTCGTAATCTTGCGCGCGCTCTGGCATACATCGTCGAACGACCAGGTATGGAGCAAAATAAGTTCATCGAAGTCCTCCGAAGAAACGGCTACGAAGTTCGCAAGAGAGTGGTCGGAGAGCGTAACGATTCTTCCAATCGTGGCGATTGGAACATCGGTATAGCATTGGACTCTCTCGCATTATCGAGCAAGATTGATGTTGCGATTCTGGTCACCGGCGATGGTGATTTTGTTCCTCTGGTCGAAAAATTATCGATGGAGGGCGTCAGGGTCGAGATTGCATCTTTCCGTGAAACAACATCTTCTGAACTTTATACTGCTGCAGATCAGGTACACGTTCTCGATGAGAGAGTGATTCTTTCTGGAGTTCACTTCCAACCTTCGATGGAAGATGACGAGGAAGTGGAAGAGTACGAAGAAGAAGAAGAGCTGGTACCTTCTCGTACTCGTCGACCTCTGAGACGAGCCCGCGGTCCGGCGGAGGAAGACTTCGATGACGAGGACGACGAAGACTGAGGGGATCCCCCCTGCCGATGATAGGCAGGGAGCCGACTCGATCTCGAATTACGACTTCGATCTACCCGAACACCTTATAGCTCAGGAACCCGCTACTGAACGTTCAGCCTCTCGATGCCTCTTTTGCAGGCGCGGAGTCACTGGTGGCGTCACCGATGACTTCCGTAATTTCAGCGAAAAACTGGACGGTAGCGAACTGCTAGTCGTCAACGACACCCGGGTCATCCCGGCCCGAATTCGCTGCCACCGTCAATCAGGAGGTGCGATAGAAGTATTCCTGCTCAAACCTCTCAAGGATGACCGATGCTGGCAAGCATGGCTCTCTCCGGCCCGACGAATTCGTCCTGGCGAGATACTCAAGACCTCCGGCCCCGATTTGAAAGTGATCGACCGCAGCGGCTCTGGCTGGAAAGTAGAGCTTGGAGGAGATGCGGTTCTCGAAGAGATCGGAGAGATCCCACTTCCCCCCTACATCCATCGAAACAGTACCAGTGACGACCGAAACCTCGAGCTGACAAACGATGAAGAACGTTACCAGACCGTCTTCGCAAGAACACCAGGAGCGGTCGCAGCTCCCACAGCAGGATTACATTTCGATGCCACTGTTCTGGCAGATCTAGAAAAAAAAGGCATCCCGCTGGTCTCCGTAACGCTTCATGTCGGTCCTGGCACCTTCAAACCGGTCGAAGCTGATCGGATTTCAGACCATCGCGTTTTACCGGAGTGGTACTCCGTCAGTAGCGAATCCAGAATGGCACTGACACAAGCCAGATCTTCTGGTCGTCGCATCATCGCAGTAGGCACCACAAGTCTTCGAGTTCTGGAAAGCCTCGGACCATTGATCGAAGGACCAACCATCGAAGCGGAAACAGATCTAACCATCTTACCCGGACATTCCTTTTCAAATGTAGATGGACTGGTGACAAACTTCCATCTTCCCCGATCCTCTCTGCTGGTACTGGTCAGTTCCTTTCATGGTCATGCAAATACCATGGCGCTTTACCAACAAGCGATCGAAGCCAATTTTCGCTTCTATTCGTATGGTGACTGCATGGCCATCCTTCCAGAAAACCGTAGATAATGCTCCATTGCTGGGCCTGTCGAGCCGTACTTTCACAGAAGCAGGCGCAGCGAGACGGATTCCTGTGCGGCAGATCAGCAGAAGCCGGTGGACCTTACCTGCTCTACCACTGCCCTTCCTGTCATAAAGAGAACCGAATCGAGAATCTCCCCGATGGTAATTTTTATTCGTCACCGGCCAAGGAAGTCGGCATCATCGACTGGCTGTTTGGCCGTTTCGAACCTCTCGCACCGGAAGATTTCCTGAAACTCCAAAACTGGCAACATAAATATGGAGAAGAACGTCAGGCCGTCTTCGAAAGCCTCGGCGACCATCGCTATTCAGGATCTCTGTGGCGACGTTTACTCAATTTTTGGATATCCAGAAAGACTACAGCAACGCAGCCCGACCAGGCTCAGGAGCAACAAAAAAGTGCTCCAGGTACTCCGAAAAAACCAACGGTGCTACCACATCCTTATCGGATTCTCGGTATCCCTTTAGATGCCGATGCCGCACAGATTCGGGAGCGTTTCCGGAAGCTGGTCAAAACCCATCATCCGGACAAGATTCTCGATGCCAGCCCTGAAGATGTCGATGAAGCCAGTCGCAGACTTCAGGAACTCCTGGATGCCTATGAAACCCTTGAAAATGAAGGCCGGATCTAAAAGGCAAACAAACTCACGAGGCTCCGGGGAACCAATTCAGTACCTTGATCAGCAGCGTCACCAGCAACACCACTGCGACTCCAACAAGATTTAAAACAAACCCACAACGTAACATCGTTCTGATCTTCACTTTTCCAGTCGCAAAGACGATGGCGTTTGGCGCAGTAGCTACCGGCAACATGAAAGCACAAGAAACCGAAAGCACCGCCGGGATCATCATGTGAAGTGGTGGGATTCCACTCTCTATGGCCGCAGAAGACAGTATCGGCATCAAAAGGTGCATCGATGCTGTATTGGAAGTGACCTCAGTCAGGAACGTTGTCGCCAACGAGATGCAAAGAACCAATCCAGGGAAAGGTAAATCGACCCAGCGTGCCATCAGGGTTCCGAAATACTGGGCCAGTCCACTCTCCTGGAAAGCACCGCCCAGTGCAAAGCCACCACCAAAGAGTAACAACATTCCCCACGGGACCTCCTTGGCCTGATCCCAGTTGAGTAACGCAGGTCCTCCTCGGCGCGCAGGAATCACGAAAAGTGCAATGGCCGCAGCAACAGCCACGATCGAGTCATTGAGGAAAGCACCCGCAGATGCGGCAGGTATACCCATCAATGCAGCCAGCGGCGCACTCCAACCTGGCATCCCTGCTCCACCTCGAGTCATCCACAGGAGTGCTGTCACAACAAAGACCATCAAGACCCGGGTCTCTGTCGAAGAAATTTTCCCCAGCGATTTCCTCTCCTCAAGCAAAGTTTCCATACCATCGCGAGATTCTCCCCCCGGCAAGGGCAACAGAAAGCGGGTCATCAGCAAGCCCACCAGGGGAATAAAAACGACAACCATCGGCAATCCCAAGGTCAACCAATGTAAAAAATCGATCACCACTGGAGGATCCAGATCGCCAGCATTCTTCGCAAAAATCAAATTGGGAGGCGTTCCGATGAGAGTGCCTATTCCTCCTACATTTGCGCCATAAGCGGTACAAAGCAGCAAGCATGTCGTAAAAACTCCCGCTGGAATCTGAATGTTTTTCTCGGTTCTCCGCGCCACGGAGATGGCAATCGGCATCAACATCAAAGTCGTTGCCGTATTCGAGATCCACATCGACAGCATTGCGGAGGTGATGAGAAATCCCACGGCTAATCTTCGCGGAGACGTTCCGACAGTGGTCAGTGTCGCCAGCGCAATTCGGCGATGAAGCCCCGAGCATTCGACCGCTCTGGCGAGCAAAAAACCGCCCAGTAGCAATAATATCAAATAGTGGGAATAGTACTTGGCCGCAACCTGGGCACTACAAACCCCGAACAATGGCAAAAGAACCGCCGGTAACAAAGAAGCCGCCGGGATGGGGACCGCCTCGGTGACCCACCAGGTCACGGTCCAGACTGCCACCAACAGGGTTCCCCGGGCTTCCGGAGGAAGATCCTGGGGTGCCAACAGATATGCAAAGAATGTCAGTAACGGACCCAATAAAATCAGTCCCGTCCGTACCTTTTCTGGACCTCTTGAATCGTTATTGCCAGAGTTCATCGAACCCTCCAGTTTGATTGCTCCCGCCACGACCGGACCAGGGACATCCATATCCCAGCGTGTCGTGTTACCATCCTCTGATCGAATCCCCAAGGGAATGCTTATCCATTCGAGATTTGGATCGTCACATGAAACATCCTGACCTTCGCTCTCGATTCTTGCCGAAAACAGCAGCATATACACTCTCTCGAACGCTTCCCTTGCTGCTTCTCGTCTTGTGCCTCTGCCCAGGCTGTGGAATCGCCCAGAAAAAAGCTCTGGTGACCAACATTGCCGACTATTCTCGTGAAAAAGACATCAAAACCTACGTCATCACCATCGATGCGGAGATGAAAGAAACGGCTTATCAAGACTGGAGCTGGAAACACATTGAATCGGAAAATCTCGAGCTAGAAAATCCCCAATACGATGGGATCCCGATTTACGAGATCCATTACCATTTTGTGATCCGGAAGAACGGATACCGACCAAAAAGAGTCGCTTTTCTGATTTGGCGCCGTTCCAAGGAAAACGACGAAATACTGGAACACATATTCACCTATATCGGATCGCGGGTTCCGATGCAGAACTGGATCCTTCGATGAACAACGACTCGATCATCCATAAGAGATCTCTGATGCTGTTTATATGCCTGCAAATCCTACTGACTACAGGATGCGGACTGATCTATCAGCACCGTCTCGAAACCCCGGCCGGCACCATCTGGACCAACGATGATATTTCCAACGCCCGTAAATACCAGACGGACCTGGCCTGGATGCAACACGGCCTCAAAGAACTCCTGCCGAAAACCTCCCGGAATATTGGATCAGCCACAATACTGATCGATACACAGCAACGACACGAAAACAGAATCGTCCACGAACAGGAAGTCCACACCGCAGGTTGGTACAACCGAATCCTGTCGCTGGTTCGTTTCAC
>JBBWWC010000255.1:0-23495 GCA_050256555.1 Planctomycetota bacterium
GATCTCTCCCCGATACTCCAAGCTTTGAATAAAACGGAGGCTCCAGATGTCACTCAACTCATGATCCTCACGCCATCGCAACTTCAATCGCAAATCTGGATCACTGGCGATCCTCAACCCACCATCGAAAGATAGCTTTCCCCAATCTGTATCGAGGAGCGCTGCTCGTAATCCAGAAACACCTTCATCGGAAAGAAGAGAAGATTCGCCTTCTGGCTCGGCTGCATCACCCAGGATATCGCCGGAATCAGCCAAAAAGTCATCGCGGAAAGATTCCAAAAACAGCCCCAGGCGTTTCTTTGTATTTGGCAGAACTGCGTGCCCACGTATCCGCGTTCGAAAATCAGATTCCCCGCCCTCATCGATACTAAAGATATTACGGATTCGATACCGAGTCTGACCAGCATCTGCATCGAGTCGAGGATCACCAAAGAAATTGTCGACGCGATCACTGATATCGAGAACTCGATCCCCGATAGACCGATGCATCGCCGAGATACGCTCCGGAAAAGTCGCACGTGTCGAATCGGAATCTTGATCAGAAATCTGCGCCGGTATTGCCGGACAGAAAAGTAGCAAAAACTGGAAGAGAAGACCGATTCGGAAACAAACCGATCGGCACCTGATCGTTGAAGAAATTTGGTATCTATTCCCCTGCAATTGGAGAGCCCCCGCTCAAGGATACAGAATAATGGTCAACGGCCAGTAAATGAACAGCGATCTCGGCAAGAACTCGCACCCTGCGGCATTTCTTGGGGTTAAGATCAGCCACCAGCAATATGAACAATATGAATAGGAGTCCTTCTGTGACACAAACTACGATTCTTCGATTTGATCATAATACTCTGTGGTTGGTCATATTCCTGATAGTTACCGGTCAAACCCTTGCAAATTTCGTGAACCTTGACGACCCCAAAGCGGCCTCTCAGACAGACGCCAAGAACGAAGGGGGTTATCTGTTGCTGTCACCGATGGGCGGTACTGAAATACAGATCATCGATCGAGAGGGCACACCGATTCACACCTGGCAAAAAGAGCGCAGGAGTGGTAGTGCGGTCTACCTGCTCGATGATGGCTCGTTACTTCGTACCGGCTCTTCCGGAACGAGAGGGGCCTTTGGCTTCCAGGGTGGAGGAGCCGCTGGATTGATCGAAAAAGTCTCCTGGCAAGGTGAAGTGACCTGGAAACTCGACTGGGCATCTCAGGCACAGCTGCAACATCACGATATCGAACCACTTCCCAACGGCAATTTACTGCTGATCGCCTGGGAAAGAAAAACCGAGGAAGAGTGTCTCGCAGTCGGACGTCATGAAGCACTTCTGCCACAAAAGCAGCTATGGGTCGATGCCATCATTGAGGTCAAACCCACCGGAAAAGAAGGCGCTGAAGTGGTTTGGCGCTGGAGTCCCTGGGACCATCTGGTCCAGGATATCGACCCGGAGAAACCAAACTATGGCAAGGCCTCCGAACATCCAAATAAGATCGATATCAACTACGTTTCTTTCGGTAGCAGAGAACTGGGACAGCCGGATTGGATGCATACCAACTCTGTGAACTATAACCCTCAACTCGACCAGATCATCCTGAGTGTGCACGGCTTTAATGAAGTCTGGATTATCGATCATTCGACCCAAGGAGACCAGAACCCGGGAATCCTGTGGCGCTGGGGTAATCCAGAGTCTTACGGTATGGGAAACTCAGCCGATCAAACTCTGTTCAAACAGCATGACGCTCACTGGATCGATCCGGATTTTCCTGGCCAAGGAAACATCATGATCTTCAATAACGGTCAAGGTCGTCCTGGTAATTACTCCACAGTTCTCGAAATCACTTCGCCCTTAAAAACCGATGGGAACTATCGACGCAATAAATCTGGGGCTTTCGAATCCCCAGCTATTGTCTGGAAATATGAAAATCCAGGCACGTTTTTCTCACCCAACATCTCAGGAGCAGTACGTCTCCCTGGTGGAAACACTTTGATCTGTAGTGGTGCCAACGGAGAAATATTTGAAGTCACCAAAGATGGAAAAATCACCTGGCAGCACGCCATCCGTTCCGGCTCCGGCGAGACTGGAGCAGGGACAAGAGGTGCAGGAGCTAGAGGCGGTGCAGGAACTAGAGGCGGTGGAGTTTTCCGGGCGCCATGGATCTCTCCGGATCATCCCGGATTACGACCGACAGAACCTGCGAAAAAGAAGCCGGCGAAGGCGACCTCACTGTAATCAGTTCCAGTCCGTCGGTGATCGAAGGACGAGGATCATATATTCCTCGTCCACTACGGTCCCTTGCCAGACCATCGCTCTTTCACGAAGTCCAAAGGGAACAAAGCCCAGCGACAGGTAGAGTTGCCGAGCCTCGGGTGCGGCACTGGAAACCCCAAGGTCTACACTCTCACATCCCCAACTCCCCGCTCGCTCGATCAGATCTTGCATCATTTGCCTTCCGGCACCCTGCCCCCTGCAGCCTGATCGAAGATATGTACCCCAAACATAGGCACTGTGTCGAACCTTCAACGACGAGTTCCTCTTCAACCCAGCCATCCCAACCAGCTCAACCCCATCGAAAGTCCCGAATAGCACATCGTCTTCGGAGGACATCAATTTTCGATAGAATTCTGGATTCATCCTGTCGTCTTCAGGGGACGAACTGAAGGCTAGTGGATGCTCAGACAGAGCCTCCCGGCGAAGGGCGACCGCCTGCTGCTCATCATCGGGGCGTAGCTCACGGATCTCGATCAATCCAACCTCCACCTCTAAAGACAGGGCGGTTGGTTCAGACAATCCAGAGAATCGACTGTCGGATCAGGTCCACAGGCAGGAAACGGAGCCGGAGGAGGATTCCCGTTGGAGAACAGATACATCAACACATAAACAGGATCAGAAATGTCGCTGGCAGAGTCGTCATTGGCATCCAGAGCATCCGGACAGGAGCAAATCGCGGTGCAACCAAAGAGAACCGACAACATCATCACGGCATCCGCAATATTGAGTTCACCGTCCCAGGTCGCATCGCCACGAATGAACTCCGGCAAATCCAAGCCCTCTTGCTGGTAAATAATGACCACATCCGCGAGCTCATCGATGAGAGTCAGATCGAGATCGCCATCGTTATCGACATCCATCATGACAGCACAACTGGCCGCCACCGGAGCGAAGATCTCCTCCTGGAAGCTGAAGTTGCCGTTACCGTCATTGACATAGAAGTACCAATCTCCGAGGTAACTGGAGATGACCCAATCGAGATCGCCATCTCCATCCATGTCACCCACATCGGTCGCCAGCGGAAAATTGTCAGCGGGATACACATCCGGTGAAGAGATGGTGCCATCTCCATTTCCAAAGTTGATGGTGCCATTGTCCTGGCTCGCATTGACGCTAGTGACGTCGAGATGGCCATCGCCATTGAGATCTCCGAGTGCCAGCATCCAGGTTCCGCTGACCGCCGGCTCACTGCCAGACTCGGTGAAAGTACCGTCACCGTCATTGAGATTGATGACGATCTCGCCACTGTTGATCATTCCGATCACCAGGTCGAGGAGACCATCCCCATTCATATCTCCCGTGGCCAGGGAACGCTCCCCGGCCCCACCACCTTCAAAGAAACTGGGGCCCGTGAAAACACCACTGGCATTGCCAATGTTGGTCAGGATCGACAGATTGCCGTTGCCGTAGTTGGTGTTCACCACATCCATATCGCCGTCACCGTCTACATCGAGAACCGCGACGCCGCGAGGAGCAAGACCGACATCGATCTGCTGCTGGGGCTGGAAGGTTCCGTCACCGTTACCGATCAGGATCGATACCGTATCCATCGCGATATTGCACACCACCAGGTCGACATTTCCATCGCGATTGAAATCTGCCGGCTCATTAGGGCTGGCCTGCAGGTTGACGGAACTGACGGGGGTGATCATCTGGCTGAACAGGCCGCTGCCGTTAGCCTGGTTGAGGTAACAACGGACATCGGCGGTGTCCTCGTTGATGACAGCGATGTCAAGATAACCATCGTTGTCGAGGTCAGATCCGATACCACCGTAACTACGAGTCGAAACATTGGGATTGGTACGAGTCGACCATTCGTCAATCACTGTAAAATCTAGAGTCGCCGGCCCGGCCTTGGTCCAGAACAGAAAGCTGTATCCACCCGACTGAATCGTGCTACCCGTCAAGGAAGTGATGTCTTCAGCAAGAATCACCATCACCTGCTCACCGGTCGAAAATGGATTGTCGGGGGTGAGTCGAATCGTCATCCCGCCATTCTCGATGGAGATCACGCCCTCGGCAGGGCCACTCCAGCGCCCAAAGGCCCAGAAGGAAGCGGGGGTCACTGTCGCAGGATTGACCGCTTCATCGAGATTGACCGAGATGGTTGTATTCACCGGAGCAGTCAGAAAATTGCTGGTGGGGGAAATCCCGACCACTTGCAACTGTCCAGCCTGTGCCTGCAGTAACGGGCTCAAAAACAACGCTGTGGTGACCAGGAGCAAAGCAAAAACAACGCTGGGTACTGGCAACTTATGCATGGGCACTCTCCCAAAGTTTCATGATCAATAGAGGCTCCATCATAACGGACAGGAAAGCCGCTTCCGAGAAGTTCATCATAGATCGAGGTGACCACTGTCACTTTCTCCCATCTCGACACTTCGAGCGGGGAAGTACTCATTCCAGCGCTTCTCGACCAGATGGGCCGTTTCCTGATCGCAAAATAGCTCATCCGGGAACCCCGGTTTCAATCGTGCGTCAATAGCCACGGGAGCCTCGAGTGACACGTGATTACGGATCACTTGCCGCTTTGCCGCATGAAGATCAGCAGCAGGTTCGAAGCGAGTGAAAGTGGTCCAGAGGAATCGCGCCTCCGTACGAGTCGCTTCCCGCGCATCATCGACGATCACCACCAGTGGCCAGTCCTTCACGGCCTCACAGGAAAGCAGGCGAGAGGCCGCCTCCGGTTCCTGCTCATATCCCGGCCCCTCCACCACCAGGCAGCCGCGACAGAAAACCTCCGCACGACGAAACTCGCCGGGCAGCGATCCCGTGAACTCGCCAGGTAGATCGCGAATGGGGTCACCCAGCCCCATGAGGAATCCCTTGGAACCTTCGTTCACTTTGGGGCCGGTGTAATCGAGAGTGTCCATGCTGGTACAAGAAATCACATGGAGATCCCTGGAAAAATCTGCTCGGGCTAACACGTGTTCAAGGGTCGTACGAAAATCTCGAAGATTTACATCCCCATCGGTCATCAACAGGAACTTGGTCAGAGAAAGTTGCCCTTCTCCCAGAATCCGAAATGCCGAAACCATCGCTTCACGTGGATATCGATCCTTGACCACTGCACCAGCCAAAGAGTGATAACCAGTTTCTCCATACGACCAAAGATCCTTGACCGTCGGCATCACCAGCGGGAACAGAGGCGACAGCAACTCTTGTAAGAAATCACCCAGAAAAAAGTCTTCCTGGCGCGGCTTTCCAACCACCGTCGCAGGAAAAACAGCATTGCGACGATGCGAAATACTCGAGATCTTCATCACCGGATAATCATGCTGAAGTGAATAGTAACCATAGTGATCACCAAAGGGTCCTTCAGGCCATCGCTCTCCGGGCAGGGCTGTGCCGTGAATCGCAAAATCACATTCAGCGATGAGCGGATGAGCGACCGAGTCGCTTCGAGACATCTTGAGGGGTGCCCCCTGTAGCAAAGACGCCAGCAATAGTTCTCCGACATTCTCTGGTAGCGGCGCCACAGCACTGGCGATCAATGCTGGCGGCCCTCCCAGGAAACAGGTCACGGGAAACTGCTGCCCTGACTTCTCGGCCTCCATCAGGTGATAACCCGATCCCTTATGAATCTGGAAGTGAAGCCCAAGATGGACCGGGTCATGTTGCTGCATGCGATACATCCCGAGATTGTGACGTCCATCCTCAGGATGCTCGGTATAGATCAGCGGCCAGGTGATGAAGGGGCCGCCATCTTGCGGCCAGCTGGTGATGATCGGTAAATCGTCAAGTGTCGTTCGAGGATCCTGAACATCGAGTACCGCACCACCGGAACGCCGCCTCAGGCCGACTCGCATCAATGTCCTGGCTACATCTCGGGCATCCCAGACCTTCGCCAACGTCGGCGGAACCATCGTTTCGGCGAGGTGAACCAGACGCTGGAGAAATTGCTGTCCATGATCGCCGAAACCGATCTGAACTCGCCGCTCACTACCGAAGAGGTTGGTCACCAGTGGAAAGCGAGAACCGATCGGATTCTTGAAAAGAAGAGCCGGCCCCCCTGCGGCGATGACCCTTCGGTGAATCTCGGCGACCTCCAGATGAGGATCAACCGGAACATCGATCTCGACCAGATCATCGGTCTGCCGTAATTTTTCCAGAAAGCTAGCCAGGTTGCGATGCATCGGTGACTCCCGGTCGTCCCCACGACGACCTGCCACGATGCTGCGTTAGCCCAGGGCTCGTGTCCAGTGCTTCAGGCGACACCGGATGAAGGGGATATGGGAACACCCTCGAGGCTCTGAACACGAATCGTAGGACCACCCACGACTCGATATTGAATCTGACATTCACCGAGCAGGTCACCGCGGAATCGCTCTGCCAGCGCCGCGACAAAAACTTCGGGCTCAACGAGAGCTTCACGGCCAATATCGACCTGAATCCGCGTCACACGGCGCAGACCGCCCAGCAGAGCAGCACTGCGAACAGAGTTTAGAATTTCGGCGAGCAAAGACACCGCGAACCCTCTTTCCGGAGAATTTGGAGTGATGTTGTTGGATGTCTTCGGATCTTCGAGGCTGCAGGTGTAGGACTTTTCGAGAACAGCCATTTGTTGCCTGAATTAGAACCCCAGAGCCGCCCTTCGAGCGACAAGCGGCAGCTTGAGCGGTCGGTTATCCGGCTCCCAGCGCCAGCGCAATCCAGGTCCGAACGCCAATCGGCATCGCTGCGTCATCGACCTGGAATCGTGGATGATGACAAAAATGGACGATTCCTTGCGATTCGTCGCGATTCCCGAGAAAGAGGAAGGCGGCGGGGATCTTCTGGCCGTAGTAGGAGAAATCTTCTCCGCCAAGAACCGGAGCTCCCTCATCGGAGAGCGGTACCTCGACCGAGATCGATTTCCGGGCCTCTTCACAGGCATCCGGATCGTTGAAGGTGACTGGATATCCTTCGATGATCTCGACCTGCGCCTCGCAATCATGAGCCGCAGCGATTCGTTCGGCGATTTCCGTCAATCGACGCCGCGCATCTTCCCCCACTTCTTTCTCGAAAGAGCGAATCGTTCCGCACAACTCAACCTTCTCTGGAATCACATTGTCGGCACTACCGCCATGAAATTGGGTGAAAGTGACCACGCAGGGGCGCACCGGATCGATGTTTCTTGAAACGATGTGCTGTGCTGAAGAGATGATCTGGCTACCGCACAAAATCGGATCAATACAGACGTGTGGAGCAGCGGCATGACCGCCTTTGCCAGTGATCACGATCCGAAACGTATCTGGCTGGGCCATCGTCGGTCCTTCGATGATGCCAATCTTGCCGGTATCAAACACCGGCCAGACATGCATCCCGAAGATTCTATCCACGCCATCCAGACAGCCGTCTGCGATCATGGCGGGAGCTCCACCGGGTAAGGCCTCTTCGTTGGGTTGGAAAATGAAACGAATCGAACAGGGTAGTCGATCACGAATTCCAGCCAGAGCCGTGGCGGCACCGACCAGCATCGAAGTATGAGCATCATGACCACACATATGAGCCGCTCCAGCAATGGTGCTGCGATGCGGAAGATCAATCTCCTCGTCCATCGGCAAAGCATCCATGTCGGCACGAAAGGCGATGCAACGCTTTGCCCCGGGAACCACGAGGTCGCCAACAACACCGGTCTTGCCAATTTTCTCGCGAGTTTCGATTCCGGCGGCCCGGAGTTTATCCGCCACCAAAGCTGCGGTGCGGATGGTATCGAACCCGATCTCTGGGTGTCGATGGATGTCTCGCTGAAGGGCAATGACCTCATCGATAACGCCAGCGGTAAGCTCCTGAACATCGACTTCCCGGATCGTGGCCATCAGGCCTCCTGATTCTGTTGCTCGTGGTCTCTAGTCTCTCCTGCACCTAGAGAATCGATTCTGGACCATCTGGAGGGTTCAGGAAAGCGCTCACGTTGCTGACATCACGTCATTCGGCTACCCTCGACCCACCAAGGACAAGACCAAGCGCCCAAGACCGATTGCCCCAGGAGGACAACATGGCAGCAAAATTGACGAGCCAGAGCGTGGATTACCCACGCTGGTATCAAGAAGTGGTGCAGCGAGCGGACCTCGCTGAAAATGCACCGGTTCGTGGCTCGATGATCATCAAACCCTACGGATACGGTCTGTGGGAACAGATGCAGTCGGTACTGGACGGAATGTTCAAGGACACCGGTCACGTCAATGCTTACTTTCCGGTACTGATCCCGGAGAGTTTTCTGCGCAAGGAAGCCGAACACGTTGAAGGATTTTCACCAGAGCTTGCGGTTGTCACCCATGCCGGCGGCAAGAAACTGGAAGAGCCTTATGTGATCCGTCCCACTTCGGAGACGATCATCTGGGATACATATCGTAACTGGATTCAATCTTATCGTGACCTTCCTCTACTGATCAATCAGTGGGCCAACGTGATGCGTTGGGAAATGCGACCAAGGCTTTTTCTGCGAACCACCGAGTTTCTATGGCAAGAGGGACATACAGCTCATGCAACCGCAGAAGAATCGCACGAAGAAACCATCCGGATGCTCGGCGTTTATGCACGCTTTGCCGAAGAGTACATGGCAATGCCGGTGATCCAGGGAGTCAAAACAGAACGAGAGAAGTTCGCAGGAGCCGTAAAGACCTACTCCATCGAAGCAATGATGGGCGACGGAAAAGCACTACAGGCCGGCACCAGTCACGATCTCGGACAAAACTTTGCCAAGGCTTTCGATGTCAAGTATCAGACCGCAGAAGGTAAAGAAGAGTATGTCTGGGCCACATCCTGGGGAGTCTCGACACGACTGGTGGGAGCTCTGGTGATGGCTCACGGCGATGACCAGGGATTGATCTTACCTCCGCGACTGGCACCGATTCAGGCGGTCATCGTTCCGATTTACAGAACTGACGAAGATCGCAGCGTGGTTCTCGAAGCCTGTAACAAGATGACGGCCGCCCTCAAGGACTCAGGCGCCAGAACTCATCTCGATGATCGCGATCAATACCGTCCCGGCTACAAGTTCAACGAATGGGAACTCAAGGGCGTACCGGTACGCATCGAAGTCGGTCCACGAGATCTGCAAAAAGGCGAGGTCGTACTCGCTTTCCGTCACAGTGGTGAAAAGAAAACCTTGCCCATCGATGCGGTCACTGCAGAAGTCACGAATGTGCTGGAAGAGGCGCAAAAAGGCCTGTTTGAAAAAGCACTCGCTGCGCGCGAGGCCCGCACTCACACCATCGATAGTTATGACGAATTCAAGGAACGCGTCGATGGCGGCGGATTCTTCCATTGCCACTGGGATGGAACCACCGAGACGGAAGAAAAGATTCAGAAAGAAACGAAAGCAACGATTCGTAATCTCCCCTTCGATGCACCTGATGATCCTGGACAGTGCATGGTCACCGGAAAACCCAGTGCCCATCGAGTCATCATCTCGAAGGCGTACTAATGTCCTGTTTTTCACTGCTCATGCTCGTGGCAACACTCACGATCCACCCGTCCATCGAAGCGCAAGTAGCGCCCACTGCCAGTTACCTCATCTCCCTCGAGGAGGCGGCACAGCACCGGGTCATCGTCGAGGCCAGAATGACGCCCACGGATGGAATTCTGAAACTATGGATGCCGGTCTGGACCCCTGGCTCCTACAAGATCCGCGACTACGCACGCCACATCGAAGAAATCGAAGCCACCGATCCTGCCGGCAATGTTCTTCCCATCGATCGACCAACGAAAAATAGCTGGCTCATCAAAACTACACCGGGCTCGGAGGTAGTGGTTCGTTATCGCATCTATGCTCGTTTGCTCACGGTCCGCACCAACTTCGTCGAAGCGGACTCAGGATTCCTCAATGGTGCGGCCACATTCTTGCTGCCGCGAGGAAGCGATGGCCCCTTCGACATCACCATCGCCATACCAGAAACGATGGCCGAGGTGATCACTTCGTTACCGTCTCTGGGAACAAACCAGTGGCGCGCTAAAAATATCGATCAACTGTGCGACTCCCCGATCATCTTCGGATCACCTCGGGTCGAGAACTTCGAGGTGGATGGCATCCCTCACTACCTGGTGAATCTGGGCGGAGAAGACCTCTGGGATGACGAGGCATGCGCAGAGGACGTAAAGCTGATCGCCGAAGAGATGGAAAAATTCTGGGGTCAAATCCCCTACTCGGACTATCGATACCTCAACGTCATCGCCGAAGGTGGAGGAGGACTGGAGCATCACGATTGCACTCTGATGCTCACTGGACGCTGGACCTGGGGAGACGAAGATCGACGAAAAGGTTGGTTCGGCCTGGTCAGTCACGAACATTTCCATGCCTGGAACGGAAAGCGCCTGCGCCCCGAAGCGCTGGGCCCGTTCGATTACGAGCAGGAGGTGTTCACGCCCGATCTGTGGTTCGTCGAGGGTTTCACCAGTTACTACGACGATCTCCTGATCGCCCGGGCAGGGCTGCTCGATCAGAAGGAATACCTGGAGCGTCTCAGCAAGGGGATCGACGGCGTCCAGAAAACTCCTGGTCGCCTGGTACTGCCCCTTTCTCAAGCCAGCACCGATGCCTGGATTCGCTACTACCAGCGCGACGAGAACTCCGTCAACAGCCAAATTTCTTACTACACCAAGGGTGCCCTCGTTGCCTGGCTGCTCGATGCCAGGATTCGCACTGCCAGCCAGCATCAGAAAACTCTCGACGATGCAATGCGTCTGGCCTACAGCCGCTACTCCGGAGAACGCGGCTACTCCCACGACCAACTTTTCTCGGTTTTCGAGGAGATCGCCGGAGTCGATCTCGATGACTGGTTCGCACGATTCATCGACGGAACCGACGAACTCGAATACAGCGAAGCACTCGACGTTTTTGGCTTACGATTCAAACCCGAGGCTGAAGAAGACGAAAAAAAGGATGAAGAAAAAGAAGATCCTGTGCCGGGCTGGCTCGGGATCGATGCCAGCGAATCGAATGGTCGCTGGGTGGTCACGAGAGTACGTCGCGGAACCCCCGCCTACCATGTCGGCCTGAATACTGGCGACGAACTGCTCGCCCTCAACAAATATCGAGTCAACTCCGGCAACTGGAAAACGATGTGCTTACAGCACCCACCCGGCACCAAAGCACGCTTGCTAGTCTCGCGGCGTGGAGTGTTGACCAATTTGGATGTCGAGTTCGACAAAAAACCGGAACAGCAATGGAAACTGCAGCTGCTTCCTGAAGCGACCGAAGATCAGGCCCTCCGACGAGCCGCCTGGCTCGGTCGTGCCGGTGCCCAGGCGCGCGAGAAAGAGCAAAACAAGGAACGTGAAAAAGCTGCGGAAAAGTCCAAAGAAGACTAAAAAACGGGTTTAAAGCGCAAATCTGCTCTTCGTCTCTCGATCCCAATTGGGCAATCCCTCGACAACATCCTATCCTCAAGATGGAGAGGATGCCGAGCTGGAGATCCAGTCGGCTTCCATGGATGCTCCAGGAGGACGATATGACTTCAGTCATCGAAAGTTTTTCACAACGCCGAGAATTCGTTCGGCTCCACACCGAAATTCCGGTCCGTTACAAGTTTCTCTCCAAGGAAGTAGAGATCGGCGAAGATGCGGTATTCGAAGGATCCACCTCTCAAATCGGCGGTGGCGGTCTGATGCTGCATGGCAAGATCCCAAGCTTCAAC
This sequence comes from Planctomycetota bacterium, assembly GCA_050256555.1. Lineage (GTDB taxonomy): Bacteria > Planctomycetota > UBA8108 > UBA1146 > UBA1146 > UBA1146. The sequence goes on from JBBWWC010000255.1 coordinate 11,882, forward strand.
TGGATCCCCGCTCTTTTGATGGGGAAGATCCACATGGGTGTAAACCTGTTACTGCCCTCGCTCGATCAAGCCATCAAAGGTTTGTGCCAGGTTTCCTGGATCGAAGAGATTCCTGAGAATCGCGAACGCTGCAGTGTCGGGCTGCGATTCATCGATATCGCAAAAGAAGATCAGGATCAGGTGATGAAATACTTGATCCGGTCACAGGTACGCCGTTCTTAGCTACGGATCGTGAGACCGCTGATCAAATCTGATCTATAACGAGAGATGTGGGCGTTATCAAAACAGCCCGCATCTCTCGCTTTCATAGATACACCCGACTTCATATTCAGATAATTTCGGAGTCCTCAGTAGGCTCTGGTGTTACCGTGGCATCCGATGGGAACTACGGAACTACCTTTATCGATCAACACCTCCGAGCGGGCAGGAAGAATAACCAAGACATGCACGCGCTCACAACGATGTTTGTCGCTGTTCTCTTATGGAGCGTTGCTCCAGAATTCGATTTCGCACTCCCCTCCTGGTCGACAAAGATCTTCCCTTCAGAAAACCTCCTCGTTCCGCTATTACTGCTGCTGCTACTCCCAGCACTGGGAACCATCATCTTGCTGTTACTTCCGCGCTCAAAAAACCATCTCCAGCGCCTCTCCAGCGCCAGCAAACGAGCCACGGTATTTTCGTTAGTCGCCTGGTTCGTCGTGATCTATGGAGCTGACTGGATCCACCTGACCCGTAGCAGAACCCCTTCCGACTGGCACGGAATCGCCACGCTTTTCGCTTTTCTACCATTCATCGCTGGAATCGGCCTATCCTCGATGACGATCGGCTGGTGGTCTCGGCAACGTCGTGTAGCCGAGCTCTTTGCAGAAAGCTGGGATCACTGTCGTCCCAGCGTCATCCTGCTCATCCCGTTATTCCTGATGAGCAGCATCGAGGACTGGATCCTGCATCATCCAGATCAAATCCTTGCTTGGCCCGCCTCACCTGAATTCGTACTCACCGGATTTTATCTCTCCATCGCAATCCTCGGACTTCCATATCTACTGGGTTGGATGATCTCCTCTCGTCCAATGCCAGCAGGCCAAAATCTTGATCGATTCCTCGAGCTGTCTCGAAAAAGTGGCATACGGTGTGGAGTCCCGAGAATTTGGAATACCGGCTCACAGCCACTACTCAATGCAATGATCACCGGGCTGCTACCGTTCCAGAGACAGATCTACATCACCGATCAATTGCTCAAGATCTCCACCAACGATGAACTGGACTCGATCTTTGCCCACGAACTCGCTCACGCACGCCAACGACATTTGTGGATCTACTTACTGACAGGAATCGGCTTCATCCTCGCTCTGTTGCTTCTCGATGAGATCTACTCGGAAAGCGATGGGATTGCCGCCTTGACCAGCATCCTCATCGTCTTCGGGATCTTCTTTGGGAGACTCTCGCGACAGATGGAGCACCAGGCAGATCTCGTCAGCGACGAGCTGACGCAACAACCCGGCTCCATCGCCCAGGCCCTGGCTCATATCTCGACATTTGGGAGTGGCTTGAATCAACGTGGCGGTTGGCGGCATCCTGGAATCCTCACCCGAATACAGGTGATTCATCAATACCGAGAAGACCCGATCTTCCGCAAACAATTCCAAAACTACAGCCGTCGTTTATTGCTTCTGAGCATCGTCCTGGTGTCCTTTTGTGGCGTCACCTTGTTATTTAACAGCTCGAAAGAGCCACAACAGTCACCATGGGAACAAAAACTGACTCGTGGGATTTCGTTCGTCCATGCAGCCTTTGATCTACAAACCAGGTCTGACAGAAATATCCAGCGAGAATCAGAACTCCTGCTCGGAGCAGAGAACTGGCTTCAGCAAGGCGTGGAGGAGCTACGCCAACAGGATCCTGGTCACCAATCATTACCCGGGACTTACCGGACACTGGCCATCGTCTACGACCTCCTCGATCAACCATGGGATGCTACCGCATGCCGACTCCTGGCCAGATTTTCCGAGAACCAGCTGATCCCTGACAATTAAAAAAACGGGCACCTCGAATAACCGGGGCGCCCGTTCGTAAATTCTATTTCACTCGTTGTCAGGTTTTAATTCTGGCAGATATGAAAGCTACCTTGATTCATCGAGGCCAAAGTCTGCATGAAATCGATACCCTCGACCTCATTCCCGATGAACACCGTGTGAATAGGAACCATTTGCCAATTGGCCATGGTGATCTCACTGAGAGACTGAGTCGAGGTATCAATGCCATCGCAAATTGGCGCACCGTCGCTCAACATGATGACCTGGCGATGTTGTTTGCTTGACATGTTGCAGATCTGTAAGGTCTGAACTGCCGCAGGAGCCAGACAGGTCCAACCCTCTGGTTGCAGTGAATTGACCCAGGTCATCGCAGCGGTCTTCTCAGGTAAACGTGCAGGCCTCGGCGTTGGTGACCAGACCACGGTATTGGAGCTAAAGGCCACCAGGCTGAACTCGGCAGCTGGACTCAAGGACATCACAGCGCCAGCAACCTCCTGCTTGAGGTCTTCCATTGCGCCACCCCAATCCATCGAACCGGATTTATCGAGACACCAGAAAAAGGCATCCCCCTCGTAATCCTGTCCGTAGAAGATGATGGTTTCAGGTGCGTCTTCTTCTTCATCGCATCCGCCTCCGCCACCCGATGGCATATCCAGGGGTCGACGTACCGATTCCTCCGTTGTTGACGAAAAAACCCATACAGAAGGAAACAAGGTCACGCAGAAGAGAAGCAGGAAAACACAGTGGAGCTGTGATCCTGTCATGCGAGGAAAATTGTTACGGATTGGTTCGGTTCCATCACGCGACGGCACGGTCCGTCTCCTTTCGAAGAGACTAGAAGACCCCGCTTCTCCTGCCGGAAATTCACGGGGATCGATGCAATCCATTCCGGTGAGGGAAGAAATCGCCTTATCTGTGCCAAAGAGGAGGAAACCGGTGTGTCACGCCGGAATTAAAGGTTCCCTTATTTTGCTGATTCTGGCCGCTATTTGGCGACTCTTTTCAGCACTTGCCGGGCACACCAATTGCGGTATGCCAACAAAGCCATGGAGAACCTCTTGGTGAGATTTTCGAAACCCGGAATTGTTTCCCGAAAGCTCTAGATCGACAAGCTTCGCTGTAAGGATTGCATCATATCGTCGAGTCCTGCTCGTTGTGGCAACCCTTCGATGGCACCAGGAGCCATGGCAACCAGGGCACCCATCGAAGACCCAGCGAGTAATTTTTCCTCGAAGTCTGCGCCTCGATAAACAGCATCGATCCAGCCGGCGGCAAACGCATCTCCGCAGCCCGTGGCATCGACCTCATCCACAGCAAGCGCGGCCAATACGCCAGCCCCTTCGGAGGACTCCCAGGCCAAGCCCTGATCACCACAGGTCACCACGACCGTGGTAGCACCCAGTCCCCGAAGCTGACTTGCGGCGGCACGGGGATCGGTCTCCCCGGTCAAACGTCTCGCCTCGTCAAGATTGGGCAGGAAGACATCGACAAGAGGGAGCAATCTCTTCAAATCAGCCAGAAGATCTTCACCAGGGATCACGATGACATCGAGAACTGTAGTCGCTCCAGATCTTTTCGCCGCTCGAAGAATTCGTTCCGTATCTTCCACATCGGGTCTCTTCGACAATCCATAACCGTGAAAAGAAACCACCGCAGCTTCTTGCAACTGATCTTCATCGAAGCGATCGGGCCATGCGGCCTCGTTGGCACCGGGAGCCGAGATGATACGTCGATCCTGTCCCGTGACATTGATAATCAAACTGACTGCGGTAGAGATCCCGGGCTCGACCGATAGATGATCGAGCTGGACCCCCTCTTGCGTCAGATCACGATGTAAAAAAGTGCCCAGATCGTCATCCCCGACAGCACCGCAAAGAGAAACAGGATGACCCAGTCGGGCCAGGCCGGTTGCGGTATTGGCGGCGCATCCACCGACTGCCAGAGAAATATCAGATGACCGCGCCGAATCTCCTGGGGCAGGAATCTCAGAAATGTCACGGGTGATGAAGTCGGCAACGACAGTCCCGAAACAGAAGATTTTCGTACCCATCTTCTCTCCTCTTGCGCAGCTCGACGACCTTGCCCCGTTTCTCAAATTCGCAGTACTGAATATGAAAAACGGGTCGGTACCTGACGGCACCGACCCGTTTCTCAAATCATCTCGTCCGTCACCAAACGTTAGTTCGGTTGGAAGAAAGTACCATTGTTCTGAGCAGCCAGCTGCTGCATGAACGAGATGCCACCAGTGTCGGAGGCAATATAGATGGTATTGACCGGAATCCGCTGCCAGTTGGCCGCAGTGATATCGGCCAGCGACTGGGTCGCCGTGTTGGCACCATCGCAATACGGCTCACCATCGGAAAGCACCAGCACTTGCTTCATCTGCTTCGAAGATTGGTTTGCGATATTCAAGGTCTCAACACCGGCAGGACCAAGACATGTCCAGCCTGCAGCATTGAGAGCCAAAACCCATGCAGTGGCCGATCCCTTGTTGGCTGGATTGGCACGCTGCGGCATCGGGTTCCATACAACATGACCTCCGGAGAAGGCCACAACCCCAAACTCTGCCTGAGAAGAGAGTGAGTTGAGTGTCTGAGTAAATTCCTGCTTCAGGTCCTCGATTTCACCGTTCCAGCTCATCGAGCAGGACTTGTCGAGGCACCAGAAGAAAGCATCTCCCTCGTATTCCCCACCCCAGAAACTGATGGTCTCGGGAGCATCTTCATCGTCGTCGCCATCTCCCGCTCCTCCAGAAGGAAGATCGAGCGGTCTACGGGCTCCCTCGACGGATTGTCCAACAATCCAGCCGGTGGTACTGGCCACGGTGACGAACGCGAGTATTAAAACGAGAAGGCGCATCAATAACCCTCCTAACGGATCATTTCATCGTCGGGAAATACCAAGAAACACACCAGGAAACCGACGATCGATCCAGGGACTTTTATCTTGTCTTACCAGTAGGATGACGACATCCACTCGGAAATCCCCCGAAAAAAACGGAGAAATCCTCAGAAACTCAATAATCCCTGATTTGACCCCACTTTTGTAGTCCTTTCTCGAAGAATCATCTTGGTTTACGTTAGTCCAAGGGAGGTCAGAGAATGGACAAGAAAACGGCTCATATCGGCATACTCACCGTCTCCGATCGGGCTTTTCGTGGCGAATACGAGGATCAGGGCGGTCCAGCAGTCCAGAACTGGCTGATGTCCCGCTTTGCCGATCCTCCGCCCTTCGAGGTACGAATCTGTCCCGATGTTCTCGAAAACATCGAACAAGAGATCAGCCAGCTCGCCACAACCTGCTCCCTCTTGATGACCACCGGAGGTACCGGGATCGGCCCACGAGATGTCACACCCGAAGCTACGATTCGTTGCTGTACCAAACTGATCCCTGGATTCGGGGAAAAGATGCGTGCAGCCAACTGGGACGCCGTTCCCACGGCCATCTTGTCGCGAGCCACCGCAGGACTGGTCGGCTCCTGTCTCGTCATCAATCTACCAGGCAATCCAAAGGCCATCGCTGAATGCCTGGAAGCCATCTGGCCGGCCATTCCACATGCGATTGAAACTGCAGGGGGGCCATCCTGGAAAGCAAAAGGTGCGGCGAAAAGTCCTCACCCGCCGTCGGCAAGTAGTTCCTCGTAGTTCTTTTCGTAGGATTCGATGACTCGATCCCAGCCGAACTGATCGACCGCCAATTGCCGGGCCGTGGCCGAGAAACGTTGCCTCAGTGGCTGATCCTGCAGCAGGGTCCGAAGGTGTTCAGCCAGTTGATCGACATCTCCGACCGGCGCTAACAATCCCGATTCTCCCGACTGCACCACTGTTGGGATTCCACCCGAGAGGGTCGAAACCACGGGTAACCCAGAAGCCATCGCCTCCAGCGCAGCCAGTCCGAAGGACTCACTCTCACTCGGTAACAAGAACAGGTCTGAACTGGCGAGAAGAGCCGCAGTGTCATCGATCGGCCCGAGCCAGGAGATCCGATCTTCCACTCCGAGCCTCCGCGCTTCCTCCTGCGAATGTCCCAGATCAGGCCCATGCCCGATCATCAACAAACGCGCAGGTATATCTTTCGCCCCCTGAGCAAAAGCAGCCACGACGTCGGTCACTCTTTTGACCGGTCGAAAATTGCTGACATGCACGACCAGAAGTTCGCCAGGACTGGAGAACCTGGCACGCAAGTCAGCGTTCGCACGATCAGGCGAGAAAACCTCCGGATCGACAGCGTTTGGAATCGTATATAGATCCTGACAGGGAGACAGTTCCTGGCGGGTCGCCTCACCGAGCCAATCGCTGACCACCGTGACCCGATCGCTCTCCTCGATGGCCCAACGAGTGATACCGGCATAGGACGGATCCGCACCGACCAGCGTGATATCGGTGCCATGAAGAGTCGTCACCACTTTCACATTGCCATCACGTTGCATGCTACGAGCCAGAACCGCAGCGAGGGAATGTGGAATGGCGTAATGAGCATGAATGATCTCTACACCTTCCCGCTCGACCACTTGTAATAACTCGTTGGCCAGTGCCAGTGCATATGGCGGATAACGGAAAAGTGGATAGGAAGAAACTTGGACCTCGTGAAAGTGAACTCCGACGGAAAGTGGATCGAGACGAAACGGTCGTTCATAAGAAACAAAATGAATTTCGTGTCCACGAGCAGCAAGTCTCATTCCAAGTTCTGCCGCCACCACTCCACTGCCACCGTGCGTAGGATGACAGGCCAATGCTATCTTCATCGTTTCGGGTTCTCCGTATCCGCCGATCTCGACTCCGCTGGATTTCCCGAAGACAGACCTTCACCGACCACCAGGTCGACCGGATTCGCTACTGCCGGCGGGTCTTGCCATACGATCGCCTCACCCAGCTCTACTCCTGATCGTGACCCGAGATCTCTCGATCTTCCTTCAACCGCAGCCATGAACTGTGGACGAGAAATCTTCGTCGGAGGGCCAGATTTTTCAGGATCATGAAACTGCGATCGATAGCACCGAACCACCTCCAGTTTGCGATTCCAGTGCTCGGAGATATCGACAACGATGCTCGGCTCGAACGGCGTGTGGCACATGTAATAGCCAAGAGTGGCAGCCCTGTGCTGGACTACCGATTCAGCGTCATCAGTCCGGTAGTTACGGACGCCACCGAGATAAAGACTACGGTAAGCAAGCAAACCGGCGCCGGCATGATCCGGGTGGAGGTCATCTTTCCAGGGAGCCAGCACCACCTTCGGACGAGTCTCACGGAACACCGCAACCAGCGCCTTGCGCGACACATCGTCATCACGAATCGATCCATCAGGTAATTCCAGGCAACGTCGCCAGTGAACACCAAGCAGTTCGGTCGCTGCCGCAGTTTCTTCTGCTCGTAATTCAGGGGTTCCTCGGCTCGACAATTCACCACGACTCAAATCGACGATTCCAACCCGGGACCCACTCGCAATCGTCGCGAGGATGGTTCCCCCCAGAGCGATTTCGGCATCATCCGGATGAGCAGCCACCACCAGTAGATCGAGCTTCGAATCAACGCTGGCCATCGTGCTGCTCCTCTCTCGGTTCAAAAGTCGATTGCGATTCACCTGCCGAATTGAGATCGAACTCGTGAACCGATCCATCCCAACAGCGAGTCGCTTTGAAAAGGGTTTGTCGCATGATTCTGATCACTGCCAGTCCCTGCTGGGCTATCAGATCGATCAAATTACGATTCCGTTCCGGTTCGCCGCCACCGGGAAAGAGTTGCTCCAGAAGAACATCGACTCTCTGACGACGTGCCTCGATGCCACCGTCGAGATTTCTTTCGATGGAATTCTCCAGTCCGGCCAGCTGTCGTCGCCAGGTCCGAGCCAAACGCCGTGCCCGCCGCTGCAGCGCCGGATTGGCATCGTCGCGAACAGACAGCTCTTCGATCCGTTCGATGAGGGCTGATCCTTGCACGGCAATCTGGCGCGCCTCGGTGGTGGCTTTCTCGGAAGCCATCAGATCGGCCGCCGTTACTCCCGGAACGATTCGGCTTCGCTCCCCGCCCTCGGCAACAATCGCCTCGACCCGTTCAGCGTCGATGGGACGTAAAGCGGGTCGTGGTAACCATAGCGGCTGCGAAAGCCCCCACTGTTGCCGGACCTTACGCGTCTCAATAACGTAGTTGAATTCTGTCGGACCCAGAATCACGGCTGCCGGATCGATCACTTCGTCCTGGACGATAGTCCTCAGCAAGGCATCCGGAGAAATCGATCCGTGATCTGCACTCAGAATCTCCGTAATCGGTCGTTCGATCTGATGTGGTCTTCTCCGCAATCCATCGTCATCGATGACAAAAATCGGTTCCTCTCGTGGAACTGGAACCGGCGCCGGAATCCCCAAGGTTTCCTGTTCTCGACAGGCCTCTGCCACCAACTCCCGGAATTGGCCGCTCTGTCGGATCGCTCGCTCGACGATGGGTCGTTGTAAATTCCGGAACCAACGCGGCACGACCGGCAACCAGGGAGTCTCTGTCAGTAACAACGAAAGCAGCGAAATAAATTCTGCCGCAGGTCCTGATGAAATTGCAGATCCCGCAAGCGCCATCGCCGGCGCTGCATGGGGAGCGGATCCAATCGCATCACTGAGTGCGGCAAGTCGCTCATCCGGGAGTTGCCTGTGACGTAGGTCATAGAGAGGTCGGCGTCCTTCGACGTGCGGATTACCAGGGGTTTTTCCGCTGCAGAAAGTACCCGGTTCCAGCTCACTGCCATCGTGATCATCATCGGCGACCCAGAAGAGCGGAATCGTTGGGATACCGGCCTCTTCGAGCTGGTCTGCCAGAGCGATCACCGAAAGAACCTTCGAAATACCGAGCAACGGCCCACCCCACAGAGCGGGCTGCTGACCAGCGATCACGATGCGAGTTTCAGGATCTTCCAGCCGCTCGATCGCCTGGCGCGCCACCAAGGGCAATTCTAGAGAATCCCAATGCGGTCGCAATTCCTTGAGCAATCTTTCTCTTCGTTCAGGATCAGGTTTGCGGCGAGCCACTTCATCGAGTACTTCCGCACCATCGATGGCGATCTATCCGATCAGAAGTGCAGCGGACTCATCGCGATTCCGAAGCAACTGGAGCAGTTGATTCTGTTGACCGATCATCGATCTCCTTCAACCCTGTGCGCCAAAACGATCATCCGCTGACTTTTCCCGGATCGATACGGATCTCCGACCCAATTTCCGTGAACCTGATCTGATATCCAACCCGTAGCTTCCAGCATATTTTCGATTTCATCGATACCAAAAAGGCGAACCGATTCGGTGTAACTGCGTACATTTCCATCTCGACTCAAAACGACTTTTTTCTCGACTCTTTTCCCATCTCCCGAGATGGAACGAGTTTCATCGATGTGTAGATCCCCCTGATTCCTCTGACTGGTTGGAATCAGTCCTGAAATGACGGACTCTCGATCGGGTAAATCGAGCAGAAATCCACCGCCAGGGCGAACCACTCGCGCGATCTCCTTCAGCACGGCTCGATTTTCTTCATCCGTCGGGAAATATCCAAACGAAGTAAAGAACATCACGACATGATCAAAACTGGCGGCCTCCAACGGCATCGATCGAACATCGGATTGAACCAACACCGCTTCAGGGCCGAGACGACGTCGCGCTTCCGCCAGCAGGTCTCCGGACAGATCGAGAGAAACGAGGTCGAAACCAGCCTGTTGAAGCCAGTGGCTGTGTCGCCCTGCTCCACAACAAAGATCCAGCCAACGATCTCCCTCTTGCCCCTGAAGCCAGTCGATCGCACTACTGACCTCGGCCTCAGCACTGGCCTCGTCGCGCCACGGATAGACCTCCAGGTACTGGGCGTCAAACGCCTCTCTGTACCATTCATCGGTGGTCATGCGATTTGCGCTCATTGCGTGCTCCCAAGAATCCAGGTCTGTAGTCCGCGATCCAGACCCGCACGACAGGAAAAATCCTTCCCGGTGCTTTCCTGGGCCCAGTACCTCATACTCCTATAGTCCCGTTTCCGGACAATCTTCTCAAGGAAACCCTGCCCCTTGCCGGAAGAACCTGTTCCCGGTAACGATATGGCTCTGAATTGGCCGAGAATCGAACTGGAATGGTGAAGAAAGGGAAATCGTGGTGAGCAGCATCGCACGGGTAGCACTCCCGATACCACGACATGAACCGTTTGATTACCGAATTCCCGAGTCGATTCGTCACCAGATCATCCCGGGAGTTCCCGTTCGAGTCCCCTTCGGACCGACCAAAAAACATGGTTGGGTGGTCGAACTGGCCCATGAATCGCCGCATCCCAGGTTGCGTGAAATCGACTGTCGCATCCCGGATGGAGCGGCCATCCCGGAGGATCTGCTCAAGCTCCTCCAGTGGACTGCAGATTATTATTTATGCGGAATCGGCGAAGTGATCGAGTGCGCCATTCCTCGGCCGGTTCGAAATCGTCGCATTCGCCAGGTACGCTGGGTCCAGCTGACCGAAGCTGGTAAGAATCTCGCACCGGAAGATTGCGGAGCCGAAGCACGAAAGAAGATTCTTCAACAACTCGCAACAACATCTACTGCACAACCTTTGCGAACACTCATCTCGACATGTTCCACCAGTGAAAGCCCGGTCAAGACTCTCGCCAAGAAAGGGCTCGTCGAAATCTTCGACGCCCTGCCTCCAGAATTTGGAACTCCTGGCGATGAGAGTCATGGGTTTCCAGGATCAAAAAATGGGCCCGACTTCGAACCCAATCAGGAACAATGGCAAGCGGTCGATAAAATCAACGGCGCTCTGGATAGCAATGAGTTCAAACCTTTCCTTCTCCACGGTGTCACGGGAAGCGGCAAAACAGAGGTCTATATTCGCTGCGTAGAGAAAGCCCTTGAGAAGGGACGAGGAGCACTGGTCTTGCTACCAGAAATCGCTCTCACCCCGCAGGCGATCGAGCGATTCACGGACAGGCTCGGACCCGTTGCAGTTCTTCACTCCATGCTTCCTGATACAGAACGTGCTGTCCACTACGAACGTCTCCGCAAAGGAGAGGTCCGCATCGCCCTGGGAGCTCGTAGCGCCGTCTTCGCTCCGGTACCCAATCTGGGGATTATCGTCGTCGATGAATGCCATGAATCCTCCTACAAGCAAGAAAACTCACCTCGTTATCATGCTCGGGATGTCGCAGTGATGAGATCTCATCAACTTTCGATTCCTTGCGTTCTTGGATCTGCAACTCCCTCGATGGAGTCACTTGAGAATGTGAGACGTGGCAAGTTCGAACGATTGCGCCTCAGCTCACGCGTCAGCGGTCGTCCCATGGCCAAGATAGAGGTCGTCGATCATCGTAACGAACCAGGAATCGCAGGAGGCGGTGGACTTCTTTCTCTCAAACTGATCGAGAGAATTCGCACAACATTGGCCCGCGATGAACAGGTGCTTCTGTTCTTGAATCGTCGCGGTTTTGCGCGTGATCTACAGTGCAGGAGATGTGGTTTCTCCGTCCGCTGTAAGCAGTGTGATATTCCACTCACTTACCACAAACAGAAGAATCATTCTCAGTGTCACTATTGTGGCGAGAAACAACCAGTTTCCGACCAGTGCCCGAGTTGCA
>JBBWWC010000256.1:0-2394 GCA_050256555.1 Planctomycetota bacterium
GTGGCTCAGGTAAAGCAGCTCGCTCCTGGGAGTGTTTTGATGCCATCGTCTCGACACTTCGTCAGATGAAAGATGACGAGACACTGCTGATACAGAGTGGAAAGCCGGTCGGTGTCGCCAGGACTCATCCCGATGCGCCCAGGGTTCTCATCGCCAACTCAAACCTGGTTCCGCGCTGGGGAACGATGGAAGAATTCCGACGACTCGAAGCAGAAGGTCTAACCATGTACGGGCAGATGACTGCCGGTTCGTGGATCTACATCGGTACACAAGGAATCCTCCAAGGCACCTATGAAACCTTTGTCGAAGCAGGTCGTCAGCATTTCGGCGGGAATTTATCGGGACGCTGGATTCTGACCGCAGGACTCGGAGGGATGGGCGGCGCTCAACCTCTTGCAGCTTCGATGGCTGGTGCTGTTTCTCTCAACATTGAAGTCGATCCTCATCGTATCGAACGACGTCTCGAAACTCGCTACCTCGATGAAGCCCACGAAGATCTCGAAGTCGCTATACAGAGAGTCGAGGAGTTGTGCGCCAAGGGAGAAGCACGATCCGTTGGGTTGCTTGGAAATGCAGCTCAGTTGGTTCCAGAAATTCTCAAAAAGGGCATCGTCCCTGACATGGTGACCGACCAGACCAGTGCCCATGATGCATTGTGCGGGTATGTACCAGACCAGATCAGTTTCACCGAGGCGATCGCTCTCAGAGAGTCTGATCCAGATCAATATCTAGAACTCTCGATGGATGCGATGAGACGCCACTGTGAGGCGATCCTGGGCCTACAAAAAGCGGGGTCCATCGCTTTTGATTACGGCAACAATCTCCGCGGCCAAGCTCAAGATGCCGGCCTCGAAAACGCATTCGATTATCCAGGATTCGTACCCGCTTACGTTCGCCCGCTCTTCTGTCAGGGCAAGGGCCCGTTCCGCTGGGTTGCGCTGAGTGGTGATCCTGCAGACATAGCGCGCACCGATGAAGCCATCCTCGAACTCTTCCCTGAAGATGAGCATCTCTGTAACTGGATTCGAACTGCCCAGCAACGAGTTCAGTTCCAGGGACTTCCGTCACGCATCTGCTGGCTCGGCTATGGCGAGAGAGCCCGGTTCGGTCTGAAAATCAACGAACTGGTCGCAAATGGAGAAATCTCCGCACCCATCGTCATCGGTAGAGATCATCTCGACTGCGGCTCCGTGGCTTCCCCCAATCGAGAAACAGAAGCGATGAAAGACGGCTCAGATGCCATCGCTGACTGGCCGCTTCTCAATCTGATGCTGAATGCTTCGAGCGGAGCGACCTGGGTCTCTCTTCATCATGGAGGTGGCGTTGGAATCGGGAATTCAATCCACGCCGGAATGGTCATCGTCGCTGACGGCACATCCGAAGCACAGAAACGACTCGAACGCGTCCTGACCAATGATCCTGGAACCGGCATCTACCGTCATGTCGATGCCGGGTATGAAGATGCGACTCGTTTCGCTGAAGAAAACGATGTTTGGGTCCCGATGCATGGAGGCAAGCCAAAATGAAGGCCACTGTTGACCTCCTGATCAGGAATATCGGACGAGTACTCCCCGGTAAAGACTCTCCCATGTCGAACGTCTCAGTTGCGGTCGATTCCGGAAAAATAAAAGCGATCGGACCGGCGACTGAACTCGCCGGTCTTTTTCATCCAGACCAGACCATCGATGGAGAAGGACGACTCCTGACACCAGGATTCGTAGATTCTCATACCCACCTGGTCTTCGGTGGCGAACGATCTCACGAATTTGTACAACGCTGTGCCGGTGCCGATTACGAGCAGATCGCCGCCGACGGAGGTGGAATCCGAGCATCCGTGCGAATGACTCGTGAATCCGATATCGATCAATTGCTCGAATCCGCCCGTCCGCGGCTCGAGCGAATGATCGCCTCCGGATCGACGACCATCGAAATCAAGAGCGGCTATGGGCTCGACCTCGAGACCGAACTGCGAATGCTCCGGGCGATTCGCCAATTATCTCAAGAATCACCGGCCCAGATCGTTGCGACATTCATGGGAGCTCATGAGATTCCCGACGAATGGCAAAATCATCGCCAGGAATACATCCGGATCGTTTGCGAGGAAATGATCCCGGCAGTCGCTGCAGAAGGTCTGGCAGAATTCTGCGACATCTTCTGTGAACGAGGGGTCTTCGACCCCGAAGAAAGCCGTCAGATTCTCCGTGCAGGAATCAAACACGGCCTACGGCCGAAGATCCACGCCGACGAGCTTGCTGCATCTGGTGGATCCTTGATTGCGGGAGAGCTGGGGGCGATCAGTGCCGACCATCTGATGGAAATCACCCCGGAAGGGATCAAATCACTCCAGAAATCAGGAGTCGTTGCGACCCTTCTTCCCGGGACCACTTTCTATCT
>JBBWWC010000257.1:0-16663 GCA_050256555.1 Planctomycetota bacterium
CTGGTTCCGGAGCCAGCGGGGATCTCTTGACCCTCGTATGGACTCAAAGCATCAAGAATCACACCGAGGGTTACCCCCCCGGAGAGAATCTCTGCTGCAATCAGTTCGGCTCCGACAGATTCCACGTCTGTCCCTTCTACAGTGATGTTTGTTACAGACAGCAGGGACGTGTCGATGGCTATTGCCAGGACATATCCTTGCGTACCCGTGTCGCTATCTAGAGTCACTGTTGTCGTATTCGACGACAGACCCTGAATTTCGGTATCCGCGATGCTGAGCGATTGCTGGGCCTCGACCGGGAAGGTCAACGCCAGAACCGTCCACGCAGCGACGAACACCTGCCTGAGGCAGGTACCCATCTCCATCTCCTCTGCCCCCCTCGGGGCTCCCCCGCAACACTCTTCCCCCTCATGACATATCTGTTGAATGCCACGAGACTCTTCCCCTCCAGCCTGCTGCGGGGCAGGGCGGAACGGTCCCTCCGTGAAACCGGAAGGCACTTCAAGTTTATTGACAATCTATTAACAAGTCAATCAGATTGGATTAACAACCGATTTCGTCGAGGAAGGTAGGATCAGGCCCAGGAAGGGGATACGGAGCTGGTGGTGCAGCAGATCCGGTAAAAAGGTGGAATAATGTATATATCGGGTCAGATATGTCTAGGAGTCCATCGTCATTCGCATCGCAGGCGTCCTGGCAGTCGGGGGCGGTGCCTCCGCTGTAGATCCAGCTGGCGGTGAAGATCGCATCGGCGAGATTCACGATTCCGCTTCCATCCGAATCTCCACGGAGGAAATCGGGCCCATCGTTGACGATCAGGAATCGGAATAATGTATCGGTGGCGTTGCCAGCAACCACGAGTTCGCTGCCGATGATCTCAAACCCGGTCACGGCATTGAGGAGAGTGGTAGGTGAATTCCCCATACCGATTAAATTCATGTCGAAGTTGAGGGGGAATCCGAATTCGGTGAATTGACTGATGCTGGTGACAAAGCCGGCACTATCGACGCCGCTCAGCAGGGTTCCATCGGCAAGGGAAGCGATTCCTCCGCCAAGAAGAAGACCCGAAGTGGAGGGAGGAACGATGCTACCGAGAGGATTCCCCTCTGCTCCGTCGAGGGCTTCCATGCGCAGGATAGCGTTTGGATTGACCTGGCTATCCAGTAGTAGCCAGTCATCGTTGTTTTCGTCATAACTGATCGCCGTGATTCCGTCAGAGTTGGACGGGAAGGACGAAAGTACCGCACCGGTGAGAGGGTCGACAAAGGTAACAAGGCTACTATTGACGCGGCTAACCAGAAGAATATCCATGGTGGAGTTGTATCCAATGCCGCGAAGATTGGGTAGGCCGGTATCTATAGTCCGTTTTAGATTCAGATTTGAATCGAGAACCTGAATGACGCCCGAGAACGATTCTGTTATGTAGAGATCATCGAGAACTGCATCGTAGGCGAGGTCCCTGGGCCGATCACCGAGGAACGGTATGTAGGAGACCAGTCCTCCAGGTCCGTTAATCACGTTGCAAGAAGAAGAAGCTATATTGCTACCGACGACACCTTGAACCTGGTATTCGAACTCCTGGTTGGGAGCGTTGTTGGTATCACTCCATGAGGTGGCAGATCCTGGCAAAGTATCGATGATCGCACCGTTGCGGGTGATGCGGATCAGGTTGTAGAGCCCTCCGCCGCCGGGACCACAATTACGCCACGAAAGATCGATGGAGCCCTCTCCGTCAGTGGTGCAGAAGAGACTGGCTGGGGGGATGAGGGCCGGTTGCGTCGCATCGACACGGATCAGCTCATCCGTGGTTACGGTGTAAATGTAGGGAGCATTGCCTTCCCGGGCGAAGCCCCGATAGCCATTGTTGGAACCTTGTGGTAAGGAAACGAATGAGCAGTCGATCTCGCCGGTCGAGATGGAAATGGCGAGGATCTCTGCAACGGAGGCATCGAGCACGTTGCCGTAACTAAACTCAAGGTAGCTTTCCAACCCGGAAAGCCTGTATTCGATTCCACTGCCGTATCGAACCTCATCGCCGGGAATCGGCAACAAAGTAACCACGTCACCGGTTTCGGGATCGATCTCTACGGCGTTTTGATTGACCGTATCTCGAGTCCAGAGATTTCCAGTCAGGAGATCATAGGCCAGTCCTGTGGCACTCCCTGAGATGCTGAAAGGGACCGAAGCCCCGATCTGGATTCCCTGGTCTGACATCTGGATCAGTTCAAATGATGTGGAGTTGAGGATCCAGAAAGAATCGGTGTCGGGTGCGTAAGCAATTCCTGAACATTGTGGTACGAAACTGGGAAACAGCGCAGGACCGACCGGGTGGTCAATCATGTTGGCGAGTGCCAAGGATGGAGGAGACTGGGTGCTATTGAAAATGCACACCTTGCCGCTGAGGCTGTCGATGGCCCAGACGGTCCCATTCGAGGTATTGACCGTTACGTCAGCGCCATTCGGGCTGGTTCCACAGAGTACGGCTTGTGCATCGATGGTTCCATTTTGGGCATGAAGGGGAAAGCTGATGAGGAAAATGGATGTGATGACCATCGTGGAAATAAAAACGAAATCACGGAAGTGAAATCTGGGGCACACATTCCTCATCGGAATCCTCTCTGGGCTGATATATCGGCCCTGAAGTCACGCTGGGAGATTGTTGACGGGAACCAAACGACTTCCCCCCGCGCCCCGGAGGAAAAGTCGTCATACAACCTCAACAGACTACTCAAAGGGCAATTTACGGAGAAGTAATCGCCCCAAAGGAAACCTGTCTTTTACGACAGAAAGATCCTATGTAAACATAGATTGTAACGCTGCCTTGAATCTCCGCAAGTGGGTTCAGGGGTAGATCCGATAAAGCATACGAGGAAACGGTATACATTCCCGAACGTGCTCCACCCCTGCTAACCAGCAAACGGTTCTTTCGACCCCAAGTCCGAATCCGCCGTGGGGGACCGATCCGTAGCGGCGTAGATCGAGATACCAGCGAAAATCTTCTTCTGAGAGTTGATGGTGCTGGATGCGTCCAAGCAAGGTTTCCAGGTCATCTTCACGCTGGCCACCTCCGATAATCTCGCCATATCCGTCCGGGGCAATCACATCGACTCCCAGGGCGACCCGCGAGTCCTCTGGATCTCGCTTGAAGTAAAAAGCCTTCACCTCTTCGGGGTAGCGGTGAACCAGAACCGGGCTCTCGAACCAGGACGAAATCAGTGTTTCGTCAGGTGCACCCAGATCGCCACCCCATTCGAAGGGATGTCCTTCTGCATTCATCCGTTCGACCGCCTCCGTGTAGGAAATCCGAGGGAACGGAATCTGTACCTTCTCTAGTTTTTCGATGTCGCGTTCGAGAACTTCAAGATCAGCCCGACGATGCTCCAGGACTCGAGCGACGATGCGACCGAGCAGTTTCTCAGCTAGCCCCATCACATCATCGAGATCGGCAAAGGCCATCTCGGGTTCGAACATCCAGAACTCTGTCAGGTGGCGGCGTGTTTTCGATTTTTCGGCGCGGAAAGTCGGACCGAGGCAGTAGACATCGCCGAGAGCCATCGCAGCGGCTTCCATGTAGAGCTGGCCACTTTGGGTCAGGAAAGCTTTCTCATCATCGAAGTAATCGACTTCAAAGAGAGTGCTGGTTCCTTCGCAGGCATTGGGGGTGAAGATGGGAGCATCGATGCAGGTGAAACCCCTGTTGTGCATTTCGTCCCGGATGGTTCGGAGCACTTCATCACGGATGTGCATCAAGGCAATCTGTTTTCTTGACCGCAGCCACAGGTGCCGATGACTCAAAAGGAAATCGGGTCCGTGTTCCTGTTTTGAAATCGGGTATTCTTCCGCAGCGCAGAGGCATTCCACGGAAGTGGTATGAATCTCGACACCGCCGGGAGCACGTTCGTCGGCGTTTGCATTGCCGCAGATGTGGATTGCTGATTCGTAGGGGATCTTGCCGATTTCGGTGAACTGCTCCTCATCAAAGTCGTCTTTGTTGACGATGCACTGGACAGTGCCAGAACCGTCCCGCAGCAGCAGGAAGTGGAACTTCTTGGAAGAACGGCGATTATAGAGCCAGCCTTTGAGGCTTACATCCCCCCCGGCCGCTTCAGGAAGATCGCGAACCCTGGTCCTCGTCATCTCATCCCTTTCTTTCGAGCTTCTGGCCCGAAGATCTGATGTCGTGTCGTATCCATGTTCCGTCAGGTTCGATCGTTTGCGCTGGTGCCCGACACCGTTTGCGTATCAAGCAGTCTACTACTGATACCATCCTCCGGCATGAATCGCTTCCAGAATGGTGGTGGGTATCCAATCATCCACATCTTCGCCTGCCGCCAGTAGGCTTCTCAGGCGGGTTGAGGAAATGTTGTGCGATATGTCCGGCAATGACCATTCCTTGACCTGTTTCCAGCGTTTCTCATCGAGAAATGGCAGGTGTTCTCTGCGCAGGTTGGTGGTCGAACCTGGGCGTCTAGCCACCACGGGTATCACCAGATGCCACAATTCTTCCGCATCTTTCCATTTCCGGATCAAGTGCACGTTGTCGGCTCCGAGCAACCAGAGCAGGGTTCGATCGGGGTTTTGTTCCGAGATGGCTCGGACCGTATCGATGGTCCAGGAAGGGCCTTCTCTTTCGAACTCGACTTTGTCGACGACGAAGCGTTCCTCTTCTTTACAGACGAGTTGAGTCATCGCAAGTCGCGCTTCAGCTGGTGCCTGGGTGGTGGTTTTGTGATGAGGGGGTTGCTTGCAGGGGATCCACCGAACTTCTTCGACTCCAGGAAGTTCGAGTGCCGCCTGGGCGATGGCTACATGTCCCCGATGAATCGGATCAAAAACTCCACCGAGCAGCGCCAGTGGTCCATAATCTCGTCCTGATGGGCACACTTTATTTCCTCCTGGTACAGATCGATCTCGGTTGAATCTGCTGACATCGAACCCGCTGAAAGGGGATGCGTCCAGTCCGCAATCTGGATCTGGAGCGGACCGGTTTCTCTGGTGGGCTGGAACTAGGGCCGTTCCCCGGTAGGAAGTCTGGGGTAGAGTTGTTTTCCGACGGTCTCTACGATCTTTTTTTGACCAGAATCAGTTTGAAATCGGATGTAGTAGAGTGCGAGATCAAGGACTCATCATTGTTTTACCGTTGGATTCAGGGCGAGATTTTCCCTGGATGGTGATTGGGAGATACGTTTGGCGACTTTTGAATCGATTGAACTTCTCCAGGAGCTGACTGCAAAAGATCGAGACTGGATCTTCCAGTCCGGCAGCGAGATCCAGGTGATTTCTGGGAAGCAGATCATCGGTCAGGGCGTCCCGCTCGATCGGATCTATATCGTTCTGCAAGGATTGCTGACGGTTCATCTCGACGAATTCCCCGAGCATCCTTTGTCCGTTATAGGCCCCGGTGAATTCATCGGGGAGTTGTCGTTTCTTGAGGATCGTCTACCAACAGCGACGGTCAAGGCGAGAGAGAATAGTCTGCTACTGCAGATTCGATTCGAGCAATTGACCGAGAAGTTGAAATCTGACTTACCCTTTTCTGCCCGGTTTCATATGGCCCTTGCACGTTTGCTGGCGCGCCGCTTGAGGAAAAATTCAAACCAGCTTCAGCCCAGGATCGGCCAGGAGATTCCGCAGGAGTCGAAGATTGTTCCCTTGCTGGAGGAATCTCTCTCGCAGTTCAAGAAGCTTTTCTTACGTGCGGAAGAGATGGAGCGTGCCAGCGAGAGTGGGCTGACCGAGGAGTTTTCACAGGAGTTTGTTGATTACGTCTATCAGCTTGAGGGCCTTGTGAATGATCTGGTTGGTACGGCCAGTGAGCTGGATCCTGTCAGGTGCGATCACCTAGGGCGGCGATTGATGGAGGAACTGATGCCCTATCTCTTGCTAACGAAGGTCGGAGAGCGGGCCTATTCCAAGCCGCGTGGATATGCCGGAGATTATCTGACCATCGAATGGATTTATCAGAATGATCCTGGCGGAGTCGGGGCACTCGGTACTCTCATGGATCGTGCAGTGCTCGGACTCAGTTGCGCCCAGGCGGTGAGGAATCGAAGAGGATTGATCACGGATCAGATCGATCGTGCGAAAAGTCTGCGTCCGGATCAGCCGATAGAAATCACCAGCCTGGCGTGTGGGCCGGCCAGAGAGCTGTTCGATCATTATCAAGCGAGCAGCGGAGAATCTGCGGTCCAAAGTCACCTGGTTGACATCGATGAGCAGGCGCTGGAATTCGTCGACCAGTGGCGCCAGGAGCTGGGATTGGAATCAAAGATCGATCTCCACCAGTTGAATCTGGTTTACCTGTGTCTCGGCAGAGGAACGCTACAATTGCCGCCCCAGGATCTGGTTTACAGCATCGGCCTGATCGATTACTTCGGAGACGAGTTCGTGATTCGACTTCTCGATTACATTCATGGACTGCTGCGGCCTGGAGGGCGAGTCATCCTCGGAAATTTTCATAATTCGAATCGATCCAGGGCGCTGATGGATCATCTGTTCGACTGGAAGTTGATCCATCGAGATGAGGATGACATGAACCGGATTTTCCGAGCCTCACGATTTGGGCGTGATTGCAGCGAGATC
Source organism: Planctomycetota bacterium (assembly GCA_050256555.1). Lineage (GTDB taxonomy): Bacteria > Planctomycetota > UBA8108 > UBA1146 > UBA1146 > UBA1146. The sequence continues at coordinate 6,583 of JBBWWC010000257.1, forward strand.
CTTTACGAGGATCAGCGGGTCAATCTGTTTGCCTGCTGTGAGCGAGATTCCGGCTAAATTCGGAGCAGCTTCAGGCTTCCGTGGCCCGAGACCGCAGGGATTGCCATGTAAATCAGTTGAGGGAAGCCTTCAGGTTGGCATCGCTTGTCACGCCATTTCGCCACAAGTAGAATCTACGGCTGGTTTTGAGCTGCTTTGTTCCGATTCGCCGGTGTTGTGGTGGGTTCGATTTCGAACCGCTGATTTGTTTCTTCCGGCGATTTCGTGATTCTCAAAACCTGCTCATTCAGTTGCATCAGGATTGAGGATCAGCAGGCCATGAAGGAGCCCCCCATGCGAACGTCTGTTATCGGTGTTCCCAAAGAGATCAAGCAGCAGGAGCAGCGGGTTTCCGTGGTTCCCTCAGGAGCTTTCCTGTTGATCAAGGCTGGCCATAAAGTCTTGGTTGAAAAGGGAGCTGGTCTTGGCAGCGGTATTTCCGATGACGAATATGCCAGCGCTGGCTGTGAGATGATCGAAGCTGCGGCGGATGTTTGGGCGGGTGCTGAAATCATCGTCAAAGTCAAAGAACCGCTCGCCGAAGAATATCAGTACCTTCGATCAGATCTGGTGGTTTTCACGTACTTCCACTTTGCTGCTTCTCAAGCATTGACCGATGCGTGTCTCGATTCGGGCGTGGCGGCGGTCGCTTATGAAACCATCGAGGGCCGAAACGGGTCTCTTCCGCTTTTGACTCCGATGAGTGAAGTGGCCGGTCGAATGTCGGTTCTTGCCGGTGCCCGTCATCTTCAGCGCCAGAATAGTGGTCGCGGTGTTTTGCTTTCCGGTGTTCCCGGGGTAGAGCCGGGCCGCGTTGTCGTTCTTGGTGGAGGGGTTGTGGGTTCGAATGCCGCACGGATGGCTGCGGGACTTGGTGCGCGAGTCAAGATCTTCGACATCGACCTTGACCGTTTGCGGTACCTTGACGATACGATGCCGGCCAACGTGAATACTTGTTTTTCGACGCCTTTCGCTGTTCACGAAGCGGTCCAGGAAGCCGATCTGGTGATTGGCGCAGTTCTGGTGGCCGGCGATCGAGCACCGGTGCTGGTCCCCAAGGAATGGCTTTGCGAGATGCCCGATGGTTCAGTGATCGTCGATGTGGCGGTCGATCAGGGTGGCTGCATCGAGACCTGTCGTCCGACCACTCATGCGGATCCGACCTACGTGATTGATGGAGTCGTTCATTATTGCGTGGCCAATATGCCGGGAGCCGTATCGAGAACTTCGACCTTTGCCCTGACCAATGCGACCCAACCTTACCTGCTAGATCTGGCCAGCTACGGACTCGAAGATTTTGTCAAACGAGACCCGCAACGTGCGCAAGGTCTCAACGTTTGTGGTGGCCGGGTATTCCATGCCGGAGTGAGCAAGGCTTTTCAGTTACCGTTGCAGCCGATCGATGATCTACCTTCTATCGGGGGCGCTGTCCGGTGAGCTTCGGTAGTGGTGAGACGATGGAGCAGTCCAGTGGGCGCTCGGGCGCACTGATGGAACTGTTCCAACACATTTTGGAAGACATCGGAGCTCTTCGTGAGTTTCTCCATTCCGAGTTTTCCTCCTCAGAGCCATTTGTGAATGAACTCCTTCAACATCTTTCACGTTTTCAAGGCAAGCAGGTACGTCCGGCTTGTCTTTTTCTCTCGGGTCGTTGTTTTGGTGAGATCGAAACTGATCACATCAAATGTGCAGCGGTAGTGGAGCTGATCCATACGGCCACCTTGGTCCATGATGATCTTCTTGATCAAGCTGCGATTCGCCGTCGGGTAGAAACGATTCATTCTCGCTATGGCGATCGAGCTGCGATTCTTCTCGGCGATATTATCTATGCCCGTGGCTTCGTCATTTCGACCGAGGTGGAAGGGGCAGCAAGGTTGCTGGCTGATTGCACCCGGGACATTTGTATCGGTGAGATGCTTCAGGTGGGTAACGCTGGAAATCTACTTCTATCACAAGAGCAGTATTTCGAGATTATTCACCGAAAGACGGCGATTCTTTACGGCCTCTCCTGTCGCCTGGGAGCGCTGCTGGCCGGAGCGAATCCCGATCAAGTCGCTGCCATGGAGAAGTTTGGCAACCAGCTTGGAGTGGCTTTTCAGATTGTCGATGATTCACTCGATGTTCTTGGCGATCCCGAGACGGTCGGGAAGTCACTGGGTACAGATCTCGTCAATGGCAAGATGACGCTCCCCATCATTTTACTTCGCGATGGACTTGATTCTGATCAGCGAGATTCTTTGTTGGATCTGCTCGGGAATCATCGAGAACCGGATCCAGGTCCGGAGTTTCACCGAGAAGTTGTGCGAAGACTTGAGCAGTTCGAAATATTTGAGCAGGTGCGTAAGAAAGCGCAGGATTCGATCGATAGTGCCATTGCGTCACTGCATGAGGCGGCTCCGGAATCACAGTCACGGAACCATCTGGAACAACTGGCACATTTCGTTCTCGAAAGAGAACTGTAGGGGGTCTGATGGACAATAGTGATGATCTACCCCTTTCTCATACCGATGAAGACGGTCGTTCTCGTATGGTGGATGTCGGCGATAAAGAAATCACCGATCGTCGAGCCACGGTGGAAGGCTTCATCAGGATGCAGCCAGCGACTCTCCAGCGGATTGTCGATGGCGATGTTGAAAAGGGTGATGTGCTTTCTGTGGCGCGTCTTGCAGCGATCCAGGGAGCCAAGGAAACTTCCAGGCTGATACCTCTTTGTCATCCGTTGCCACTCGACAACGTACAGGTGGAGATTGAAGATGGGCAAGAAGACGGACTCAGTTCGATCCGTATGACCATCACCACTCGTGTTCAGGCCAGGACCGGAGTTGAGATGGAAGCCTTCACGGCGGTCGCAGTTGGATTGTTGACGATTTATGACATGTGCAAGGCTGTTGATCGAGCCATGGAATTGGGTCCGATACGACTGGTGGAAAAATCTGGTGGGCGAAGCGGCGACTGGACTCGTTAGCTCGTTACTCACCGATGAAGAATCGCTCTCCAGGGAGGAAGCATAGGTATGGCACAGTTGATCGATGGTAAGGCCAGAGCGAAGGAACTTCGCAAAAGCTTGAAGGAACGTGTTTCTGCTTTCACCGAGCAGGTAGGACATGCGCCGGGGCTCGGTGTTCTGCTAGTGGGTGCTGATCCTGCCAGTGCTGTTTATGTTCGTAACAAGGAACGAGCCTGTAAAAAGACCGGGATTCGTTCCTTTCATCATGAGTTGCCCGAAGATGCGACTCAGGAGCAGGTTGAGGGTCTCATCGACCAGTTAAATGCGGATCCTGAAGTTCACGGGATTCTTCTTCAATTGCCTCTTCCTTCGCATCTGGATGCGCAACCGCTTCTCTTGCGGATTCGTCCCGAAAAAGATGCGGATGGCTTCCATCCAGTGAATGCCGGGCGCCTGGCCGTCGGTCAGCCGACCTTTGTTCCCTGTACTCCTCTGGGTTGTATCGATCTGTTGCGTTGGTCCGGTGTCACACTTCAGGGGGCGGATGCGGTGGTGGTTGGAAGATCGAACATCGTCGGCAAGCCGGTCGCTCAGCTGCTTCTCGCAGAAGGGGCCACCGTCACGATCTGTCACTCGAAGACCCGTGATCTTGCCGAACACGTTGGGCGTGCAGAAATCCTGGTCGCAGCGGTTGGACGTCCCGAGATGATTCGTGGAGAGTGGATTCGTCCCGGAGCAGCGGTGATCGATGTGGGAATCAATCGTCTCGAGGATGGATCCATCGTGGGAGATGTTGAGTTTGAGGCTGCTGCTTCCAGGGCCGCGTGTATTACACCGGTACCGGGCGGAGTGGGGCCGATGACGGTGGCAAAGTTACTGGAGAATACGCTCGAAGGAGCGATTCGACTCGATCACCAGAAACTGCAGGCGTAACGGAGGGGTCTTGGTTCAGCCACATCATCAGATCCGCAAGCTACCAGCTCTGCTGGTCGATCAGATTGCTGCTGGAGAAGTAGTCGAACGCCCATCTTCGGTAGTGAAGGAGCTGATCGAGAACTCCATTGATGCCGGGGCCTCGCAGATCGATGTGATGCTGGAAGATGGTGGTAAGCGACTGATCCAGGTTTCTGACGATGGTCAGGGGATCGTTCCCGATCAGCTTCCGATGGCGCTTGAAAGCCATGCGACATCGAAGTTACGGGAAGCTGTTGATCTGCATCGTATCTTGACTCTTGGTTTTCGTGGAGAAGCTCTTTCCAGCATGGCGGCTGTGGCGACCGTTGAGGTCGTGTCACGCGCAGCAGGCGAAGAGATGGCTCACCGAGTTGTTGGCAGTCAGGGCACGATTGAAAATTTGACGCCAATGGCGATGCGCCATGGAACCAGGATCTCCGTGCGAGATCTGTTTTCCGCTGTTCCTGCCCGGCGTCGATTCTTGAAGTCGAGCGCGGCAGAAGTGGCTCGTTGCTCTGCTGTGGTGAAAAGTGCATCTCTTTCGCATCCGACGATTGCATTTTCTTTGATCCATGACACTCGAACAGTTCTCCGGTATCCGGCCGATCAGTCACTACTGGAGAGAATCTCCGAAGTTCTTGGCTCCGATGTGGGACAGAAGATGATCCCGGTGGTCAGTGACGATGGAGTTGCGGGATGGGTCGCCCGCCCCGACCTTCAGCGTCGCAACTCGGATGCGATTTATACCTTTCTCAATGGTCGGTTTTTGAAGGACAAGGTCCTGCAGCACGCCGTGAGAGAGGGCTTTCGTGGGTTTCAGATTCCGGGGCAGTACCCGGTGGCTGTGGTCGGGATCGAGGTCGATCCCGCTGACGTAGATGTGAATGTGCACCCTTCGAAACTTGAAGTTCGTTTTCATGACCGTGAGCAGATACATCGACGAATCCGTCGGGCGGTCAGGGGAGCTCTAGAGGCAGCCGGTTCAGTGCCAGAATTGCATCTCGAGAGTGAACAGGAAACTGGTAGTCGTTCGATCGGCAGCTCACGCTTGATCGCAGAAGAGGCGCACTCGGAAATTGAAACACATGCTGCTGAAGTTGTGGTTGGAATCGATTCAGATTCCTTTTCTGGCAGTGCGCCGATCGCTTCCGGAAACGATTTTGTTGAGCGAGAAGTGTTGGCTACCGATTCGACTCTGGTTTCAGATTCGGTTCGTGTGTTTCAGGTCCGCGATTCTTTTCTGGTGCTGGAGGAAACGGACGGCTTTCGCATCATTGACCAGCATGCACTTCACGAAAAGATTCTCTATGAGAAGATTCTCGATTCGTGGAAGGAAGGAACTCTTTCTCAGGCATTGCTGGTTCCTGAGCCGGTCTCGCTTGATCCGCAGCAATGGGCGCTATTTGTTGAATATCGCGAATCGCTTTCGGAACTGGGGCTGCAATGCGAAGAGTTCGGAGAAGGGGTCGCCCTGGTGCGAACCGTTCCGCAGGGTTTCGATCGAAAAGCTCCGACCGATCTGTTGCGAGAATTGCTGATTCGTTTTGAGCCGGTCGAGAGTTCTGGTGCCGAGCGACCTGATATTCGCGAGCGTTTGCTCCAGACGATGGCTTGTAAGGCGGCAGTGAAAGCCGGGCAGCCGCTTTCCCGAGAAGCGCAGGAAGACCTCGTGAGAGGAAGAGAGCGAGCTTTCCAGCCCGAGAACTGCCCGCACGGGCGACCCTCGGAGTTGTTTATTTCATGGCAGGAACTGGAGCGACGCTTCGATCGCAAATGACCCCAGTTAGCTTCCTGCGCCGCTCCCTTCGTGTTACTTGTATAGCGTTGTTGGTGGGCTCGAATTACTTGTTTGAATTTGATTGTTCAGCAGAGGTTTAGATGGATTCCAGCAAAAAAGAACCCGGTCTGGTTCTGGTCCTTGATCCGGGCCTGGCGGGGCCCTTGCGGAGCCGGATCCGTGAAAGATTGGAATCTTACGGCGGTGTCGTCACTGCCGTTGAGGGTTCTGATCGTTTCTATCTGGAAGTCCGGGGCGAGGTTGCTGCGATTCAAAGTCTTGCCCTCGATTCATGGCGCGGTGTCGAAAAGGTTGTTTCTGTTGGTGGAGAGCTTCTTCACGTGACAGCAGACCTCGACAGCGAACCCGCTGGAGTTGCGGTGGGATCTGTTCGTATCGGAGCCGGATCGTTTTGCGTCATCGGTGGTCCCTGTGCCGTCGAAAACGAGGAGCGAACCTTGAAGATCGCTGCAGAAGTGGCCAGTGCCGGAGCCGATCTCTTCCGCGGAGGAGCTTACAAACCTCGTACTTCTCCTTACGCATTCCAGGGGCTTGGCGAAGTGGCGCTGGAGATCCTTCAAAAGACTCGACAAGAAACCGGTCTGGGGATCGTTACTGAGATTCTCGATCCACGTGATGTGGAAAAAATCGCAAACGTTGCTGATGTGTTTCAAGTCGGTAGCCGGAATATGCATAACTATTCGCTGTTGAAAGAGCTGGGGCGAAGTTCCGTACCGATTCTTTTGAAGCGCGGTTTTGCTTCGACCATTGACGAACTTTTGATGGCTGCTGAATACATCCTGTCGGGTGGTAACAGCAATGTGATTCTTTGTGAACGAGGGATTCGTTGTGGTGCGGCGTCACGCAAGATCGTTCTCGATCTGGGGGCGATTCCCGAGCTGAAAAAACGTACTCACCTTCCAATTCTGGTCGACCCATCGCATGGCAGTGCAGATGCCTATCGGGTTCCAGCGCTGGCCAGGGCTGCTGCTGCTGCCGGAGCCGATGGGATTCTGATCGAGGTGCACGATCAACCCGAAGATGCGCTTTCGGATGGGCGTCAGGCGGTTACCCCGGAGCAGTTCAGGGAACTGGTTCCGCAGGTGCACGAGATCCGGGCGCTGGTCGAGGGCCAGAAGAGCGGAGCTTCCAGTAGCCTGGCGATTGCGCCGGGCGGGGAGGATCGTTGACCGAACTGGCTTCCGGAGGGCTGGCTGGTTTCGAGTCCCGGGAGATTTCTCCCGGTTCTTTTCTTCACACACGTAGAGAAACTCGCCGCAAGACGAGCCATTTCCGGATCTCCTGGATCAATGAGCTGGGGCCGGGAAATGCACTTCGGTGTCTGGTTCCCGCCTGCTTGCTTCGCGGGTCCAGTTCATACCCTTCGATTCGCGACGTGAGCCGTCGAACTGAAGAACTCTGGGGTCTCTCGATCGGGAGTGCGGTTGATCGTTCAGGGCAGCACCATGTCATCTCGCTCTATTCGGAGTTTCCCGATGATTCACGTTTGCCCGGCGCAGAAACAGTTTTCTCCGATGCGATCGCTTTTATTCGAGAAGTGATCCATCAGCCGCATCTTGTCTCCGATCAACTGGCTGCCGAGACGGTCAAGAATGAGTCGATTCAGCATCGACGAAGTATTGAGGGCCGGATCGATGATAAGAGATCCTGGGCGATGCAGCGCTGCCTGGAGGAGACCTGCCCCGATGAACCGTGGCGTTTCCATGAATATGGAACTGTCGAGGAGCTGGGCGGAGCCACTCCCGAACGGGTCACCGATCTGTGGCGTCAGATGATCCAGGCCACTCCTATGCATGTGCATTTTAGTGGAGATATCGATCGGGAAGAGGCTGCCAGTGAACTGATGCCGCTCTTTTCTGGAAATGCTCCAGACCTGGAGAGGACGCCGAAGCGGTTTCCTTTGCAGGGGGCTGGCGAGCTTCGAGAGGTGACCGAGCACTTCCAGGTCCAGCAGGCGAATTTGATCCTGGCTCTGCGAACCATGACGCGCTTTGGTGATCCGCTCCATGAATCGATGTTGGTGGCCAACGGTGTTCTTGGTGGCTTTCCGCATTCACGTCTGTTTACTCAGGTGCGCGAGAAAGAGAGCCTCTGTTATTCAGTAAATTCTCATAATGACGGTTCTGCTGGTTTGATGTTTGTCAGTGCCGGAATCGATGCAGAATCGGCACCTCGGGCTCGCGCAAGTATCCTCGAGCAGATCGAGGTGGTGCAGAAAGGTGAGTTCAGTCAGGAAGAATTCGACATGACGTTGAGCGCCTGGGATTCTCGTCTGAGAATGATTCAGGATTCACCCGCTTCGTTGGCAGAGTTTGATTTGATGTCGCGTATCTCTGACAGAGAGCCGGATCTGGATGCGTTGCGAAACCGTATTGCAGCGGTGACAAGAGAGGGAGTCATCGAGGCTGCCCGTCGTTTGGAGCTCGATCTTGTCTACTTGATGGCACCGGAAGAGGCATCATGACCTGGACAGGCGATGAAAAGATTCTTGAGAATCGAACCCTCGGAGAGCGAGTTCTCGAAAGAACTCATTCGAGTGGGGCGACTGTAGCTTTTTGTCGGAAGCCTGGATATCTCCGCCGTTTCGCCAGCTTCTCGACGCACTTTGGAAGTGTCGATGACCGTTACCGTCTCGGTGGAGGAGAAGAGAAGACCCTCCCTGACGGCGTGGCACATTTTCTCGAACACAAGATGTTCGAAGGCCCGAAAGAAGATGCTTTTCAGCAGTTCAGTCGGTTTGGAGCGGTCGCCAATGCGTTCACCAGTTTCGTTGGCACCACCTATCTCTTTTCCTGCACTGACCACTTTTATCCCTGTCTGGATCATCTGGTCAACTTTGTCCAGACTCCTCACTTCACGGATGAAAATGTCGAGAAGGAAAAGGGGATCATCGGCCAGGAAATTCGCATGTATGCCGATCATCCTGGCTGGAGGGTCTACTTCAATTTGCTGGAGGGCCTCTACAAGCAGCACCCGATTTCCAAAGATATTGCAGGAACCGAGGAGACCATTGCTGGGATCACGCCGGAGTTACTGCTCGATTGCTGGAGTGCCTTCTACCATCCGTCGAACATGATCCTCCTGGCGGTCGGCGATGAAAACGAGAACCAGTTCTTCGAGGCTGCGGACCAGCTTCTGTCACAGCGTGACATGGGAGCGGATCCCCGGATCGAACGGATCTTGACCGCTGAGGATCCGGGGCCGGCTCGCAAAGAGATTCGGCAGTCGATGCAGGTCGGGCGTCCGAAGGTCTTGTTTGGCTGGAAGGATCTCCATCCGGGTCTTTCCGGGCGAGAATTGATGCGCAAGGAGTTGGTGACCGAAGTGATGCTGGAATGCATCTTTGGCCAGAGTGGGTCTCTTTTTGAAGACCTTTATCGTCGCGGATTGATCGATGATTCTTTTGGCTCGTCTTACCAGATCCATGGCGACGTCGGGCATTGTGTTGTCGGTGGAGATGTCCCTGATCCCGAAGGCTTGCTCGCTGCTATTGAGGGTGGGATCGATCGAATTCGTACGACGGGCATTGACCCTGTCGATGTCGAACGTCAACGTCGTTCTGCCATCGGTCACCTGTTGCGGGCATTTAACTCGTTAGAACATATTGCCGGGACATATTGTGGGGCCAGGTTCCTTGGCACCAATCCTTTCGAGGTGGTCGATCTTCTGGCAGAAATTGGTGTCGAAGAAATTGATCAGAGATTGCAGGAGTACCTGCTTCCCGAAGAAATGGCCTGCTCGATGGTGGTACCGGGCTAAAGAAAAGAGTGGGGGATAGATGCAGCAGCACTGGAAGATCCTGACCTGGTTGGTCGCAGGTGTATTCGTAGGAGTTCTGTTCCAGCAGTTGACCGAGTCTCCTGGATCTCTGGGGGTTACCTTCAAGTCGCCTGCCAGTCAGTCCGATACTGTCGGTGAAGCGACTGGAGTCTCAGTGGCACGGGTTACCAAAAGTCTGCTCCCGAAGGGGCGCAGTGGTTCCGAGGCGTTGAAGCCGGGTGATCAGATCATCGAGATCGTCATCAACGCTGGTATGGCCGATGAGAACGGGGCGACTCCTGCAAACGTGACTGAGCTGGAGGAGTTTCTGGCACGGGCAGGTGCCGGAGGCGTTGCGACGATCGAACTCGCATCTGGTGAGATGCGCAGTTCGCTGGTTGTCCTCGATCCGATTTCGAATCGAGCTCGCTGGCTTGCCCCTTTCATTTTCATGGCAGATATTTTCATGCGATTGCTGAAGATGTTGATCATGCCCCTGGTCTTTACTTCCATCGTGACCGGAGTCGCTGGTCTTGGTGGTGGCTCTGACTTTGGGCGCATGGGGCGAAGAACATTTGGTTACT
>JBBWWC010000258.1:0-5427 GCA_050256555.1 Planctomycetota bacterium
CCAACAACTCCATTACTACAGATCACACCCAGCCCTGGTAAAAGCCGAGACTCTGAACCTCGATCAATCACAGCGGATCGCCGGTTTGATGAGTAATTTCGCGAAGGCATCATCCGCGCTGGAACCAGCTCGAAATTAGAAGATTCGGACAGGAACATATCCAGTAGCTGCTGACGTTCGAGCACTGCTGACGATTCCGCATCGATCAGTAAAGATTTCTGAACAGTGTGCTCGAGAAGTTGGCGTTGTGAATAATTCTGGGAAGAGACGAGTGGCTGCAGACCGTATCCCAGCAAAGCCAGGCCCAGCCAGCAACAAACAGCCCAGTAAGCGCTTTCTTTGCGCTTCACATCTGTTCCGATCGATTCGCAGCTGGGGAAACCCTAAAAATCGTCCTCGATCGAATCAAGAACCGAAGAATATTGATCAAGATGTTCGAGGAAGATCCCTGTTCCCCTTGCGACACAGGTCAGGGGATCCTCGGCTATGCGGACCGGCAATCCCGTCTCCTTGCGAATCAGTTCATCGAGTCCTCTGAGAAGAACTCCACCGCCGCAAAGAACGATGCCACGTTCCACCAGATCTGCGCACAGTTCCGGGTCGGTCTTCTCCAGCGTCTCCTTGATGCCATGGATGATTTGCTGGGTTGTACCGGTCAAGGCTTCACGAATTTCTTCGCTCGTAATCTGTGTTTTTCTTGGCAAATTGCCGATCATGTCACGTCCCTTGACCTCCATTTCGAGTTCTTTCTCGAGTGGGAAGGCAGAGCCAAGCGTGATCTTGATTCCCTCCGCTGTGAGCTGCCCAACCTGGATATTATAGTTCTCGCGCAAGTAACGCTTAATCGACTCATCCATGTCGTCGCCAGCAACACGAAGAGAAACACTCGTCACAACATCCGCTAGCGACAAGACCGCTATTTCGGTTGTACCTCCACCGACATCGACAATCATACTGGCGACCGGATCTTCGATGGGAAGTCCAGCACCCAGCCCAGCAGCTCGTGGCTCCTCGACTAGATACACCTTGCGAGCCCCGGCTCTTTCCGCCGAGTTGTAAACGGCGCGCTTCTCTACTGCTGTAATGCCACTCGGGACTGCGATCACAACTCGTGGACTGAAAAAACGTGACCGATTTTGAACCCTCGTGATGAAATACTTCAACATCGCTTCAGTAATCTCAAAATCGGCAATCACGCCATCTTGAAGCGGGCGAACCGCCTCGATGGAAGCAGGAGTCCGACCCAGCATCTTCTTCGCCACATCGCCGACGGCAAGGCCGTCAAGAAGGACCTGGTTGGTCCCTGATTTCACGGCGACGACCGATGGTTCGTTGATCACGACACCCTGGCCACGCACACACACAAGCGTGTTTGCCGTACCAAGGTCGATACCAAGATCGGTTGAGAATTTCCCAACCACTCGGTTGGTCCAGTTTTGTGCTATGCGGAAAACCAAGGTTTTACCCCCTCGCCCGATCTGGAAAAGAGCCTTGCACCGCCGTGCAAAACTAATCCTGGTCGGCTCCCCATGGAGATCGACAGATCTCCATAAACTTCAAACGGCTCCAGATGCAAAATCAACAACGTGCGACTGTCGAATCTTGCGAGACAATTGCAGCGGTTTCGTTGGCCACGGAAACTCGCATACAAATGTGGGATCTATTTGATCCGCCTTGCATCATAAGCCGCAAAATCTTCGGAGGCGAGTACTCGATAGAAAGAAACAAGCCCGATTCTCTGTGCGAGAATCGGGCTTGAAAATGTCCTGGAGATCAACGAAAGATTAACCTTCGCTATCCTCATCCAGGACCACGTCAGAAAAGAGCCGGTCCGCTTTCCGGTTCACATTGCCCAATTCACCAGATTCCCATGATTTAGCGCTGGTGGTGGGGGTCTTTCCCGGAAGAGTCAGCTCCTTGAGCCGCATCCCGAGAAGAACTGAAGCCACAATCAGGCAAACAGCGGAAATTGCCAGCAGGCTGGTCGCCAACGGGCTCGAATCCTTACGCTCTACAATCGGCTGATCGTACACGTGTGACCCCCTTAGCTCGTCAGGCGAGTGGAAGCCTTGTGGCCTTCACTGATCCGGGTGCCATCCTCTTCGAAGAGAATCGTGCAACCAGACATGTCATCCAAAACCTTGGTGACCTGAACCTTACCGATGAAACGATTTCCGTCATAAATGGTGAACTCGTATCCAACCTCGACGTTGTCATCCTTGCCAACAGACAATACGACAACACCCTCCTGGACACCGACTACCATTCCATCAATGGGGGGGGCAGTGGTCACGCCGATATCGGGAAGACGAATTCCTGAATCCACGATTCGCGAAATCAAAAGCTTTTGATTATCGAAATCTTCGCGCAATGCGGTGATCTCTTTGTTCAAGGCTTCGTTCTGTTGCGCCAGCTGCTCTTTGTCAAGAAGGGCGCGATTACGCAGTCTCTCTGCAGATTTTTTGGCCGATCCAGCGTCATCGATCTCTGTCGTGAGGCGAGAAACTTCTTCCTCAAGCCTTGCGATGTTTGAATCCTTGTCCTGGATATGCTCGTCTTTTTGAGCGATACGGCTATCCATCTCATCGATCTTGGTGGTCAAACGTGCGCCTTCTTTACGAAGATCACCATTTGAATTCTGCAGCTCGGTCACTTGAGTGCCTAGCTGCTCTGTCTCCCTACGGAGCGAATCGATGTTCTTGTCTTTGACATCGATCTTCCCCTGAAGGTCTTCCTTCATCTTCCCGGCCTTGGCGAGTGTGACTTCGGCTTGTTCCTTGGAGTTCTCAGCAGCACCTTTCCAGTCTTTTTGAGACTGGAAGAGTGTCGCACTCACTCCAAGGAAAAAGAGCGCCAGGACGAGATTGATCACCACGAAAAACTTGGCGAGCCCACTCATCTCCAGATCCTTCCGTTTGGGATTCCTTTACCGCACACGGCCAGTGAAACTGACACGTTCGCGTTCAGGCTGACGGCTCAACCGTCTCCCGTAGCATTTTCTCTTCGATTGCTCGCCCGTATCCCCGGGACGAACGACGACCCCATGGCCACCGCAAAGACAATCTTGTCGAGATCACTTTGATTGTTGATATCACTGAAAACAAAGCAGCAAAGCAAAGCCTTCAGAGAACTCGTGAACTTATCAAGAACAAGGCTGATCACACTTCGAAAATCTCGGCTACCAACAATACTGAACCAGGTAGCGTTTGGCAGAACCAGGTAGCCTTTAAAAAAAGATCGGCATACCGATTTTCTCGTACAAACAGACCCATTCGCGATTCCAAGTGGCGAATGATATCCCCCGCCCCGATGGGGGTCAAGTTCCCCGGAATCGTAGTCTGGGAGATTCCTGCCGTTCTTTTTAGCTGCTTCAGAGCGGTTCAGGGCCCCAAAGGAGCGCCAGAGCCCTAGCGGAGCCATCGAGGCTCAGACACCATCTGTCTCCGGTGGGTTCGCTGGCGACTTTACAACCTCTCCCGTAGCATTCCATGGAATCAGGAGGCCCTTTGTTTACTGGCATTGTTGAGCGATCTTCTCGAGTTACTGAGATCAGCGCCATCCCAGGTGGCAAACGTCTCAAGATAGCTCTCAAGGCTGTCTCCAGCGCTTCTGGATTTCTCGATCCGTGGCCTGATCTGCTGGCAGGGGAGAGCATCAGCGTCGACGGCGCTTGCCTGACACTTCTCAACGACGCCGACCATCTCGCCTTTGATGTGATCGAAGAAACGTTACGAAAAACCTCTCTCGGACAGAAGAAACCCGGAGATCAGGTCCATCTCGAACGTGCGTTACGAGTCGGGGACCGCCTCGGCGGTCATTACGTCACTGGCCACATCGACACGTGCGGTGCCATTCGCAACATCGAGAGTGGCGACGAGACGATATGGGTTATTGAACATGACCCCAAGGCACCCTTCCAGACCGTTGAAAAGGGCTCCGTCACAATAGACGGGGTCAGCCTGACGGTGGTTCAATCCGAGCTCGATCATTTCTCAGTGGCTTTGATTCCGCATACGCTGGCGGTCACGACTTTTGGTGACAAGAAGCCAGGAGCCGCTCTCAACCTTGAAATGGACCATTTCGGTCGCTGGGTCAAGAAACTGCTCGATGAGCAAAGGAGCGCCAACTCATGAGTTCCTCCACGGCCAGGGTCAGGATTGCACCGAGTCCGACCGGTGACCCTCATGTAGGTACCGCATACGTGGCTCTCTTCAATCGAACCCATGCTCGACAAAGTGGCGGACATTTCCTGCTACGGATCGATGACACCGATAGATCTCGCTACCAGGCTGAAAGCGAGCAACAGATCTTCCGTTCACTTCAATGGCTCGGTCTCGACTGGGATGAAGGCCCCGACAAAGGAGGTCCGCATCAGCCATATCGCCAAAGTGAGCGGTTTGATACTTACCAGCAAAAGGTCCAGGAACTTCTCGATAACGGTTCTGCCTACCGATGTTATTGCAGCCAAGAACGTCTTGCCGAGCTTCGCGAACAACAAAAAAAGGACAAAGCACGTCTCGGCTACGATGGCTGCTGTCGACAGCTCTCAACGCAACAATCACAAGATCGTTTCAGTGCAGGCGAAGCCCATGTCGTCCGATTGAAGGTCCCCGATTCTGGAGAAACGCGATTCACTGACCAGATTCGCGGCGAAATCGTTGTTGCTAACGAAGAGATTGACGACCAGGTACTCATCAAGACTGATGGATTTCCGACTTACCATCTCGCCAACGTTGTCGATGACATTGCCTTCGGAATCACTCACGTCCTCAGAGCAGAAGAATGGCTCATCTCGACCCCGAAGCATGTACTGATCTACCAAGCGCTGGAGGAACCACTACCGCTATTTTTCCATGTGCCACTGTTGCGCAATTCGGATCATTCGAAAATTTCTAAACGAAAGAATCCGGTCTCCCTCGAATGGTTTCGTGAGCAAGGATACCTCCGTGAAGCACTGCTCAATTTCCTGGCCCTGATGGGTTGGTCTCCTCCAGACGGTGAAGAAGTGTTCGACACAAGCAAGTTCGAACACGAATTCAGCATCGACAAGATCTCTACCGGCGCACCTGTCTTTGACATGGTCAAGCTGGACTGGCTCAACGGGATGCACATCCGTCGCCTCGCACCAGAAGTGCTGGCTGCGAGACTCGATCAAGAAGGTTTCTTGCCACCTGGTATCTCACCCGATCAAGCGCTACCAATCCTGCCGCTGGTGACGGAACGACTGACTCTACTCAGCGAGTTCACTGATCGAACCCACTGGTACTTCAACGACCCAGAGCCACCGCAGGTGACTGATTTGATCCCGAAAAAGAGCGACGCTGAGACATCCATCAATGCATTGAGCGCCACCGTACTTCAAATGTCGCAAGCCACACATTTTGACAAGAAAACCATCGAAGATCTTCTCTCCAACGTCCTCGAATC
>JBBWWC010000259.1:0-13874 GCA_050256555.1 Planctomycetota bacterium
CGGACTGTTGACCGGACTGTTGACCGGACTGTTGACCGGACTGTTGACCGGACTGTTGACCGGACTGTTGACCGGACTGTTGACCGGACTGTTGGCCGGACTGTTCTCCAGACTGTTGAGCCGCTTCACGAGCTCTACCCAGAGCTTCCGAAGCGGCTTGCAAATCATCGGCTGCAGATTCGGTCGTCTCACGAGCTCCAGAATTCGGATCTGAATCCTGCTCTTGAACCCAGTCAGCCAGTTCTTCCTGTAAGTCAGAAAGTCGTTGCTGAAGATCCAGTGCTCGACTGCCATCCGAATCTGAAGCCTCAGCCAGGCTATCCAGAGCCGAATCCAGTTCAGATTCCTGACGAGATCGTTGCTCACTGCCAGACTCGGCTGGGGCCATCGAACGGGCCACATCATCGGCGGCACTCGCTGATTCTTTCAACGCCTCCAGAGCATTCTCAAGTTCACCCAGCACCTGACGAGCATTTCGGTCACCAAGATCCGCATCCTGGGTCGTCTCTCGTCGCAGCGCCTCGACACTCTGCGCTGCTTGACGCGCAGACACCGCTTGTTGTCGGGCCCGTTGTGCCAAACGCTCCCGTGCAGCTACCGCTTCTGATTCCGAAAGTGAATCGAGAGTCGCTGCAGTTTCCGAATCACTGCGAACTTCCTCACGAAGCTTCTGAACTCTTCGGGCTACCGAAGAAATTCCCTGCTGGCGTCGTGCTTCTCGCGTCAAGTCATCCGCTACCTGCTGAGCACTGCGAGAAATCTCCCGAGCTTGTTCGGCAGAGCGCGCTTCCGAACTCGAATCTTCTGCTCCTGCCAGATCCTGCTGCGCTTGCGCAAGGTCTTCGATTCCAGAGCGAACATCTGCCAGATCTTGTGCGTCCTGAGCGGCTTGCTCTGCTGCGGCCGTTCGGTCGCGAAGAGATCGTTGCTGATTCGACAACTCGCCTATCGATTGAAGTCGATCTTGGACCTCCTCCAGTCGCTGGGAAACTTCCTCCGGATTGATGTTGCGCGCCTCCAGGATGGCAAGCACCACCTGAAGATTCTCCCGGACCTGTCGGACCGTTTCGAGAGCAAGAACGTAATCGTCCTTCTCCAGCGCCTTCGACACTGCATCCATATCGTCCTCGATGAGATCCTTGACGATGCGTTCACGAGCTGTACGCAGACGAGTGGAATCTTCTGGTTGGTCCGATTCAAGACGACCGGCAAGACTCTCCATCTGACTCTGCAATGACCGAAGGTATTCTTTCGCTTCCTCCTGGAGACGTGCCAAACGATTTCCGGTCTGGGCCGGCAATAAAGTTGGAACAAGAAGTGCACAACACAAAATTAGCAAGATCGACATCCAGGGTAATCTGCGACGACTCATCGATCTCCTCCTCCCGGAGTCTGTTGCTCGAGGGACTCTCGCACTTTGTCTTCAATGCGACCCTCTAGTTCCTTTTCGGAACGTAACAATTCTTCGATTTTTCGAATCATGGTTCGCAGGTCACCCCACTCCTGGAGATCCGAAACCACATCTGCCAGACCTCGTTCCACTTTCCGGACCTCGTCGATGGCCTGCTCTACGTCTGCAGCATTCGCTTCATTCGAAGCCGTACGAGTGGCTAGCTGCTCCAGAGCTGATCGCGCTGGATCTAATCGCTCTGTTGTCATCGTATCGAGACGTTTCTTGAGATCTTGAATCCATGCCAACTCATCGGCATCGCTCATTCGATTGCGGAGCAATCGCCTGGAAATGGTCGCCAGCCTCTCTGCCGCATCTTCCACTCTGGTCGAGACTCGATCCTGTCCCCCACGTGCATGACGAGCCATCGGGGCCAGATCTTTGGGCGGCTCTCCTGATTGTAACGAATCTTCCAGGTCTTCGAGTTCCCGCCGAACCTCACGCTGGACCGAGAAAGTCTCTTCGAGCCTTTCCTTGAGCAGTGTCAGTTCATCCTGGGTAATTCTTTCCAGTTCTTCTTCGCTGAGGACACTAAGAATCCAGGTTCGACTGACGCCTTCCTGCTGAAGCGCATCGAAAGCTCTGGAGTAGTACTGGACCCTCTGCCCCGCTTTGAGATCCCAGCTGGAAAGATCAATCTGAATCGTTTGCTCACCCTCTCGAGCATCACTGGCAAGGCTGGCGAGTTGTTCGAGGCTAATTTTTCGCACCTCGCCTTCATCTGCGACCTCTGGTTCAAAGACCAGCTCTCCGGAAATCACTCCATAGTCGTCTCGTACTTTCACACCGACATCGAGTAATGCCCGTGGAGTGACTTCTATGTTTTGACCTGGCTCAACGATGGAGACCTCAGGAGCGCGATCAGGAATCACCGCAATCCGCCAGGTGATGGGATTCTCATTCCGAAATCCCTCTGACGATTCCAGCGCAATCCACCAACGACCATCCATTTCGGCAGGGAACACGCCGCGAATCGTATCGGTTCCTTCGAGAGTCAGTTTTGTTTCTGTAGTGGTTTCACCATCCCCACTCGGGTGGGCCTCCATCCGAACCGCAGAAACTATCGGAATACTCGTCTTGGCAGAAAAAGACACTTTTGTACCCACGGGTGCTTTCACATGACCGCTTTGGACTATCGAATCTTCACCCCCAGATAAGAGACCTGTGTATTCCGGGAATTCATACTGTAAATCGATCCCTTCAATACGTGGTCGGGCTCTGACTCGGATGGAATACCACTGACCGGTGAAGTCTCCGCATTCAACACGAAATTCTATGTCTCGTTGAAGATTCTGAAAAACGTGTCGGAATCCAGTAGATCCTTTTCGATCGAGAGCGACGTCCTCGCGCATCTCGCGCCGACCTTCCTGTTCAGGAAAAATCACATCGAGGTAAGCGCGGGCATTACCACCACGAACCTTGAGGATGTCGATTACTAGAGAAGTTCCCTTCGCAACCACCATGTCCGTTTTAGTCGGGTTCTCGATGACCATTTCATAAGCACGTGGCCACGGCTGCTGACCAAGAAGTAAATCTCTATCGACAAATGTTCTGGCCAGATCGGGTCGTAACCATCCCCCGGCAACCGCTGGGATCGTCAACAAAAGTAGCAATCCCAGTGCGGCCCGGGCCCGACTCCAGGAAAGTAGGCTTCCCGGACTGAGAGACTCCATTCTCTGCTCGGCGATTTTCACGGTCTCAAGAATCAGATTTGGATCATAGAGATGACGACGGGGATTCTCCGGATCGGTCAGCTGTACCGCCGTGATAAGAGAGTCCTCTAGATCGCCAGAAGCCTTCTCAACCAGAGCTGCAAGTCGATCCTCTGAGGCTGGAACACGTACCGCCAACAAAATCGCTCGAAAGGAGATCGCCAAAACGACCAGCACGCCGATCCCTTGCGCACCGCGAAGAACTTGCGGAAGTACGGCAACCCAATCGAGCAGGAACATCGCCCAGACGGCGACAAGAGCGACCACAAACCACCGCAGGGCACCTGTCACGATACGCATCATGCGGCGACGCCTCCGTAATTGCCGGATTCGCCGTAATGCCAGCTGTGGACGCTCCAGAAGAGCGGGGTCTCTTTCTTGCGTCAAGATCACCTCTCGAAAATCGGCAGGTACTGATAGGGAATCTCAAGAATTATGCACGCCATCGCTGTGGCATAATTGTATCCAACCTTATCAACCCAGGAACCGTCCGGATTCTGCAAAGACAGTATGTCTCTCCAGGTATCTCGGTGCCAAACAGTCCAGTACTCACCACCGCGCTGAAAAGCAGCCTGAGTTGCGTAATACATACCGTAATAGTAATCAAAAGTATTCAGTGCTTCGTATCGCCGTGGTCGATGACGCCGGAGATAAGAAAGACCACGATCAAGAATCCGATCCTCGTAAACGCCAGCGCCGTAAAGTGCGGTGAGGCCTGCAGCGGTTAACGGGAAAGTAGTTCTGGATCTCTGCACTCGTCCGGTCGGGCCAACCTCATGCTGATACATGAAGCCACCACTCTCGATGTTCGACGAGTTCCGGACGTAGGTGATCGCAGCATCGATCACCTTCTTGGGTACATTAATTCCGGCGTTTCTCGCAGCTCTCAGAGCCATCACCTGGCAAACTGTGATACTCATATCCGCATCGTCAGCTCCGGGCTGGTAGCGCCAACCACCGGTCTCATTCTGAGCCTGAACGATAAGGCCTACAGAACTCTTGAGTTTCTCCTTCACCCGCTCCATCCCGGTCATCCCGTAGACTTCCGCCAAAAACAAAGTGGCAAAAGCATGGCTATACATGCGCGATTCATTGATCGTGATGAAACCATTCGTCTGAACGTTTCGAAGCAGATAATCGAGTCCCTTTTCGACCTGTTCGCCATATTTTCCACGACCAGGCAAACTGCCCTGTGCCAGAAACGAGATACAGGCCAACGCCGTCACTCCGACATGCTTCCCCAGACGACCCCTGTACTCGTAATGGACCTTGCGACCGATCTTGTCGGTCCAGGACCCATCTGGATTCTGGGTATCTTTGAGAAACTCAAGTCCGCGCTCGACAGCAAGGCGCGCTCGTTCTTGCAGCTGCATATCAATAACCCGACGTGGGGCATCGTCATCAGCGATCTCCGCCACCGAGAATTGTGGTACGGAGGGTAAAGAAATCACCAGCGCCAAGCCAGCAATCAGAATCTGCTTCGACAAAGTCATCTCTTCTCCTCCACTACGACCCGCTTCTGGGTCAGGCAAGTCGCGCGGTTGAGGTTGGTGATAATGATCCGATCACCATGAACATCAACACGACCAGCAAGAGGCTCTTCAATACGAAAAATTCCTCGACCGGTATCTCCAGCTCTGCTCTCTGCCAATGTTGCGAGCAATCTCGGAGCACTGACCGGATCAAAACCTTGATGAAAAAGCGCCGACTCTCCAGCGCTGACGTACACAACTCCATCCTTGACGAGAGCTGGTCGCCCCAATCCAGGCGAACGGCTCAGGCTCTGTTTCCAGAATCCTTCACGTCCGATATCACTGGCAAGCATCGTGGTCAGAAGGTCACCAAACAAGACCAATCTTCCCTCGGTCGTTCCCAGCATATATGGACCCAGTCCCTTGCCAGATAGCTGCGCCGTGACATTCCCGTTCTTGGCATTGATCGCGTAAAGTTGATCAGAATCCAACGGGGTCACAAACAACGTTCCATCCTTGAGCACCAGTGGATTGGGAGCCCAGACGGAACTTCTACGTTGTGGGCGGTAACGACCACGATAAGTGCGCTGGGATTCCCGATCATATTCAAGAACCCAGAGAACTTCACCATCCCAGGCTCTCAGTGCGGCAACAGCTCCCAGATTGGAACAGCAATAAACCACACCATCACGAACCAGAATCGATCCGAGAATCGGTTCGCGCGCCGGTTCACCGAACATTGTCAATTCTACCTGATTACCAACGATCGGTCGGGACCAAATCTGTTCTCCGGTATTAGCATCGAGACACCACAAAGAGACATCAATGTAGCCACTTTTACGCCAGCCCAGCGCCCAAACCCTATCCCCCTGCACCACCGGCGCAGAGTTAAAGGAAGTGGTTCGTAGCATATCATCGGCAAGATCTCTTGCGCCGGTATCCCAGCGTAGCCGACCTGTCCCGGCAAGATCCCAGCACTTGATTCCGCGCCACGGCAAAGAGACCTGGATGTCAAATCCGAGGTAGTCCTCTCTCCGACTGGCTCGGGCAACGTAAGAGGATAGTAATACGTCATTGTCGCTGACGCTCCAGAGACGAGTGGCGACATCCTGCTCTTCGAAATAGGGAGCTCCGGGACGCAGGCTGATATCGGAAATAAGTTTCCCGGTTCTCAGATCATACCGAAGCAACTTTCTGGAAGTCGCAATTCCGACCCAGTCAGCTCCGAAAGAAGGGGACAGAATCTCGCCTGTACCTTCGGAGTAATATCCACGTCCGCGCGAGGTACTGGATGCCACATGGGTGGAATAGTCATGAGTTTTCCAAGCAATCAAACCGGTTTTGACGGGCAATGAAGGGGCCGCAAAATCATTCTCGAGCTCAGTCGTATTAATCAGATTCCTAAAGTGCTCCGAGAACGGTTCAAATCCTCCCTTGAGAATCTTGCTCGCCTCTTTCGCCAGCGCCTTGAGGCTAACCAGCTTCCCAAGGCTTTGCAGAGCAATCCCGCGCCTCAAAAGAAGAGCGCGATAGAGATCTTCATCGAGTTCGGTATTAAAACCGACCAATGCATCATCCCAAGCCTGAAGAGCCAGCTCTGACTGATTCTGTTCAAAGAAAAAGTCACCGGCAAAAACCAACGCTTCCTCCCTGACAGCAGTCAGAGGATAAAGAGCTGCAGTTCGCAGTAATGAAGAGGGAGACATGTCAAGAATCGCTCGTTCCAGAACCGAACGTGCTCTCGAGTCATACTCCTTTCGATAAGCATCTTGTAGCTCCGGTGAAAGAGATTGAAGCCTATCGATGATTTGATCGGAAAGCGGTCGAGCGACCCTCCATAGATCCGTAGCGCTTCCCAGCATCAGAGGATTTTCTCCCCAGATCCCTTCGTGAAGAATCTGGAGTCGCCGGATTCCATCGAGGGAATCCCCTTCTTCAATCCGCTCGAGCGCATCTCGATATTCCTGGATCACACCATCCGCACCGACCAGCAAGGGAATCAGAGCGGAACCGACATCAGCGCTTGCCGCTGCTGGACAGAGCCCAAGTATTGCGACAAGAAACCACAGAGGAAGACACCGATGGGAAATCCGAATTCGTTCCTGTAGCGCTAACGGCTGTAGCGGTACTGTCATCACGGTTGGCGCATCCAGGCGCACCGCAACGGCCTCGGAACCAGTGGTCATTCTCTCAGGAATCTTCAAGGGAGTCGGACAACCTTTCGCAGTATCCATTCTACCGTCAACAGAAGGGCAAACAGCGCCAGAACCCAGCGAGAATCCCAGAGCGGCTCCCGATCTGCCGAAATCGGGACTTCCCGCTCCAGCGCCTCTACTTCGTCAGCAACCCCTGCAGCATCGGCAATATCATGATATTTACCGCCAGAAAGGGCTGCAATCTGCTGTAAACGGCTACGATCCATTCTGGGGTCGGCATACTCCAGTTGTGGCACAACGACCCGGAAAAGGGTGCTGGCAACCTCTTCTTCCCGATCGATTAACGAAATTCGGTGCTCTCCCAGTTCCCGGGCCTCGATGGAGGTTTCGTAATACTCGGGGCGCGCCAGATTTCGAACCGCCTGGATTTCCGTCGAACGCTCGCCAGGCGGCTCAACTCTTTCGAGCGACAGGAAGGCTTCTTCTTCCGAGGTCGGCTTGAAATCTGGCCCGAGCAATCGAGCCAGAACCTTCACTTCATTGCCGAGCACTACTTCTCTGGGATCAACACTGACAGAGAATCTCTTCGACGGGCCCAACAATCGTGCGGCACCAACAAAACGAATCGTTTGCCCCCAGAAGCGATAGAACCATCGATTTCCAACCAAACGTCGTAATCGCCACGTGTCATCGGTCAGGGAAACAAAAGTTCGCCCTCTTCCCAGATACTGAAATGCAAACACAGGCCGTGGACCATACGTAAAGTGTTCATCGGATTCATGCACGGCAAGAGCCACTGCTCCTTTACGTAACTTTTTGACTCTCTGATACCAGAAGAAACCCGGCATCGTCTGATCACTTCGTCCCTGCCATTGCCACAGTTCCGTGTTCCTGTCCGAATCAGCCACCAATTGCATCACCGGGTGCTCTAATCCCTCGGGAGTCAATCGGACATGAAAGGCCTCGACCAGATCACGAGAAATCGTCCCTCTCTCGTCAGTCTCTTCCAGCTCGACCGGTAGCAATCGTTCCAACGGATCGCCCTGATAACGCCGCGGCATGAACCATTGGCCGGCAAGAAAAATCACGCCACCACCATGGTCGTCGACAAACTCCACCAGCCACTCTTTTTGCTGGGTGGACAGTGCATCGGGTCGAATATCGCCGAGCAGGACCACATCGTAACGGAACAGCTCTTCACGAGTCCTGGGGAACTCTCGCAATGATGGGATCCCGGGCGAGGACTCCTGCGGAAACTCTGGATCCGCCTCAAGAAGTAGACACTGCGATTCCATCGTAGGATCACGAATCAGCGAATTCTTGAGATAACGGTAGTCATATCGCGGAGGGCCCTCGACATAGAGGACTTTGATCTTTCGAGCCACAACCGTGACCGGTTTTTCCAGGGCGTTGTTTTCCGTGAACAACTCACCTTCTTGATGCTCAATCTCAACTCGACACAGGTACTTGCCCGGCGAGCGCGGTGAGAACTCGAGTCGATGAGGAACGACCTGGCCGTCTTTTCCAATCCGTGGATAGTAAGGAACGCGCTGCTCGATGCCGCCGTCTTCACGAAGAAGTTGTAACTCGGCACGAACATCCAGATTCTCGAACCCCTCTGCAGCAATCCTGAAATCAACAGGAACCCGGTCGCCCTCCAGCACCACATCCGCAATATCCAGATCGATCAACCGGATATCTCGTGGATCCTCGGCATTCCCAATCCCGATGACATGCACCGGAATCTCTCGTGCCCCAAATCTACGCGCTACATCTTCCGGAGAAACGACTCCACCGCTATCGCGACCATCACTCAGTAATACCATCGCAGCAATGGTCCGACCGCGAGCATCATCGACGGTGTCACTCATGGCATCGCCAATGCGACTGACGCGTCCACGAAGCGTAATATTACTGGCATCGAAAGGTGGTTCTTCAGGGATCAGCGGAGCATCCGACTGAAGCCGCGGCAGATCAGCGATGGAGCGAACACCGTCTGAACCTGCCACGATTCTTACATCTGCCTTCTCTCGCAAACGTTCGATGAGATTGGAACTGCCGCCGGTCAGGACCCCCTGGGCAATGTCCAATCGAGTCGTGTCATCGGTCACCGGAACCCCGGAGACCGAGGTCATCGCCAGCGGAATCGAAGCATCGGACCAGCGATCCTGAATGCCCATCGAATAGGAATCATCGACGACAACCAAGACCGTCGAGGATTCAGTCTGCACTCTTTCGCGAGTCAGAGTCGGGCGAAACAAGATCACCACCAGAACCAGCAAAACAAGGAATCGAAGGGCCGAGAGAATAAAGCGAGAACCACCCTTTAGATGGCCCTGATCACCCTTGTAACCCCAAACGGAAATGGCGATGAGAATCGGCACGATGATCACGGCGATCACCCAGGCTTCTGGAGCCGCAAGCCATTCAATACGGGTCTCGACCCGGGTGTCGGAAAGCGCAAGAAACCAGGGCATCATCATTCACCCCGCCTTCGTGCACGACCAAAGAAACTGGCCAATCCCGTCTCAACAATCAGAAACAGCAAGACCATCGAGAAGGCCGGGTACCAAAGATCTCCGCTTCCCAGCCCCGAAACATCATCTTCGTTTCCGGTGGTGGCTTCATCCAGATACCGGACTGCTGGATACAAGCTAGCAAGTTCTTCAGGATCAACAAACACCAGCGCACCTTCTTGAGCCGGAGCATTGACCGCAAAAGCATCACTGCGTGTCTCGCCGGTGTCTTCCTCGAAACGAACCTCGTAAACTCCCGGCGTCCAGCGACCAGGAATGTCGAGGTCAAAAGAAAGTCGATCTTCCGATTCACTCAGAGCCAGCGGAACGGCCCCTCCCTCGGGTGTCAGTAAACTGATCCGAGGTGCATATTCCTTGGCCGAAATTTTACGACTCCACGGCTGACCGAGGGCGAGATTTCGACCTCCTCCATCATGCAAAGTTAACCAGGGCAACGATTCGTGGAGAAAACAAACATAAGCCGGCGTGATGGGGAAATTACTCCACTCTCGATCAGCCCCGGTTCCGAGAACCAGAACCACACCACGCTCATATGTTTTCTGAACCAACACCGGCGTGGACTCGAAATCATCCAACGACATCAAAATATCCGTATCTGGAATCGTCGAAAGCGGACGACGGAAACCATGGATCGCAACGTCTCCAAGCCCCGCCTCTGGAAAACCAGAAAGATATTCCAGAACCGGATGTTCCGGACTATCGATCTGCCAGTGATAGAAAGTCTGACGTCTCGGATCAACGATGGCAGGCCCTGGCTCCCACGGGAACCAGCCCTTTCCTCCACGCCACGCATTTCGGTTCCAGCTTTCGTTATCCATCCGTGATCCGGTAAAGACAAAAACGCCACCGCCACGCTGGAGAAACTGTTCTATCTTCTCTGCTTCTGCTTCGCCCATTGTCGAAACATCGGCCAGAACTATGACCCTCGGCGACTGGAGATCAGCCGACAAAAATCGATCCTCGGTCACAACCTCTACCCGATACGGAGAAAGCCGAACCCCGGTCGCCCCCACTTCGTCGTCTCCAAGAGCTGCGACAAACCAATCTGATTCGGAGGACTCTTCGACAGGATCGTAACCACCATCGACAACCAGGACATCCACAGCCTCAAGTACTTCGGCAGCGAACCAACGAGCATCGTCACGGTCAAGATCATCACTACGAAGACGCGCTTCCACCTGAGCCACTCCGGGCATGCGGAAAATATGAGGGAAAGAGATGGTACGAGATTCTCCACCTTCCACGGCGATTCTTCGACTCCCCTGAACTTCTCCATCGATGAGAAACTCAACTTCGATTCCTGGAACCATCTCGGTACCACGATTCTCAATCAGAACATGGAACGAGATCGGAACATCGGCACTGATCAAACCGGTCGAGGGTCTCAATGACGAAAGAGTAACATTACGCGGCCGTTCCGGTCCGACCGGATGTAGGACCAGCTCTGCTCCGGTCGCTTGCAATCTCTCCAGGGATTCACGAATTGCCGGAATCTCGGAGCCATCGCTGGAAAGCCAATCTTCGCGCTGGAAATCGGAGAAGAGATGGAAAGTCCAGGCTCCTCTCTCGGCAGCAGCGATGGCTGCGGCTTCACTGATGCTCACTTCTGGTTCAAAGGAAAGCCAACCCGGTTTCAACTGTTCCAAGTCTCCGAGAATCTCGGCGGGACCATTTTCGCCCGCCATCTCTGCTCGAGCCGATGGAGTTTCTGCTGGCGGAAGGCCTCCCACGAGCAGGGCCGTTCGATCGCCAGCTTTTAAATCCAGCAGCAGTTGCCTGACCTGATCTCGCGACTGCTCAAGAGTCGTTCGACTCGTCTTTCGTGCCGCAGTGCTCCCGGAAGCGTCCACAATCACAGCTTCCTGGCGAACCTGCCGTCCCAACACTGGTAACGCATCCGTGGTGAGAGTCGGACGAGCCATCGCAAACACAAACAACAAAATCGCCAGAGTACGAAGCAGTAGCAGTAATAAATTTTCGAGGCGAAGCCTTCTCCGATGTCTCTTCATCGCTTTCAGCAGGAACTCCATCGCAGCCCAGGGGCGACGATGATAGCGCTGACGATTGATCAGATAGATGATGATGGGGATCAACCCCAACGAGAGAAATCCGAGTAGTGCAGGTGTAGCGAAACTCAACGCGGACTCCCTGCTCGTCGGACCAGAGCTTCACGTAAAACCTGATCGAAAGACCGGGAACAATCTGCAAGCTGATACTGAATACCACTGTTACGGAAATCTCGGCGCAAGCTACGCATAAACTCTCGAATCTCTACCAGGTAAGCCTCGCGCACAGCTTCCGGATCGGCCAGCTGTTCCGGGTGGTCTTCGAGTCCTTCAAAAAGCGTCATCCGGGTAAAGGGAAAGTTCAACTCATCAGGATCCATGACGTGAAGAACCAGAACATCATGGCCAGCATGACGCAATCGCCTTAACCCATGCACCAGCCCTTCCTGGTCATCGAACAGGTCGGTCAGAAGAACTATCAGGCAACGTCTCTTGAGACGATCGGACACGCGCCCCAACACCTCCCCGAGATCGGTCGCATCTTTTCCGGCCTGTTGAGCAAGAACTCCGACCAGATCCTGAAGATGACTTCTGCTCTGAGAAATCGGTGCCTCGGCACGAATCTTTTCATCAAAAACAAGTGCACCCACGGCATCCTGTTGTCCCAGGATGAGATACGCCAGCGAAGCGGCGAGAGTGCGAGCGTAATCCAACTTTGTCATCGCTCCTGAGCCATAGGTCATCGACTCACTGGCATCGAGAACCAGCTGGACTCTTAGATTGGTCTCTTCTTCGAACTGCTTGATGTAGTAACGGTCCGATCGGCCGAAAACCTTCCAGTCGACGTGACGAATGTCATCCCCTGGGACGTACTCGCGGTGCTCCGCAAATTCCACCGACGAGCCATGAAATGGGCTCCGGTGAAGGCCGGTGATGGATCCCTCAACGATCATCCGGGCTCTAACGATGAGACCGGAGATCTTTGCCAGAGATGCAGGATCAAGAAGTCTTTGTGCCTCTTCAGACGACATGCGCCGCCGTCTCTTCGAGCAACTTCAAGATGATGTCGTCCGAGGTCACACCCTCAGCTTCTGCTGCAAAATTAGTCACTATCCGGTGGCGTAGCACTGGTAACGCTACCCGACGAATATCTTCGCCAGTGACGTAGGGACGGCCAGCAAGAATCGCACTCGCTTTGGCTCCAAGAACCAGATACTGACCGGCTCTCGGTCCAGCTCCCCAGTCTACATGTCGGCGCACAAAGTCAGGAGCTTCTTCGGTACGAACCCTTGTTGCACGAGTCAAGCGCAACGCATATCGCACCAGATCATCGGCAATCGGAACGCTTCTCACCAGCGCCTGTAACTCAAGAATACGCTTCCCATCAAGAACCGATTCCACTTCCGCATCGGCTCCACCAGTGGTGCGCTGCATAATCTCGAGTTCCTCATCGGCACTCGGATACTCAACACGGATGTTAAACATGAAGCGATCCAGCTGCGCTTCGGGAAGCGGGTAGGTTCCTTCCTGTTCAATCGGATTCTGGGTCGCAAGAACAAAGAAGGGCGTATCCAACGGATGTCTATTTCCACCCACCGTAACTTGCTTTTCTTGCATCGCTTCGAGGAGTGCCGCCTGCGTCTTTGGTGGAGTTCTATTGATCTCGTCCGCCAGTACCACATTCGCAAAAATGGGCCCCGGAACAAAACGGAAAACTCTTTCCCCGGTGGAACTGTCAGCCTGAATCACTTCGGTACCAGTGATATCGCTGGGCATCAGATCGGGTGTGAACTGAATCCTGTTGAAAGACAATGACAACGAACGCGCCAGGGTACTGATGAGCAATGTCTTGGCGAGTCCTGGTACACCGACCAGCAAGCAGTGCCCTCCCGACAGAAGCGAGAGCAGCAATTGATCGATCACCTCGTCTTGTCCGACGATCACAGTTCCTAGTTGCTTGCGCAGCCCATCGACAGCTTCCTGGACCTGAGAAATGACGTCGTCTCCGACCTCGGCGGTATCGGCCGCTTCAGCATCTACATTTGCCTCGTCTTTCTCCCCATCTTTCTCCTCGTCGTGACGACGAAGGTAGTCGGAGAAATCTTCGGAACCGGCTTCTTCTTCTGGGCGCTCTTCTTCACTGAACATGCAGCTTCCTCTGTTCCCGGATCTGGCAAGGCAGATACCACCGGAGTCCTCGGAATCGCCCGAAACCCGGTATACCTGCGATTTGATCCCCGAAAGGCGCTAACAAGCCTCCGGAGGGGTAGTTCTCTCGTGTCCGTGAAAGATAAAGGAGTCCATCCAAGGAAGAAACCGACCGGAATGGTCGATTTGGTGAATACTGGCCGGTGATACTGGTCAACGGGGGGATACTCTCCGGTCGGGTCTCGTTGACTTGCTCTCGGACGCCTCTAAACTCTTTCCACTGCCCCTTACAACGAATTGTCGCCGTGGGGTGGTTCCGTTGGAATGAACCGACCGGGCCGTTCCCGGTTTTTTTTCATCCTGACGGTGAAGCGACCTCGAAGAGTCCCTCCT
>JBBWWC010000260.1:0-23896 GCA_050256555.1 Planctomycetota bacterium
CGACGCTCTTCCGATCTCGAGGTACTGCTCCACAAGGTCCTTCTCGCTCAACCAGGCAATAAGGACGCACTGAATAATCTGGCACTGGCACTGAAAAGTCTCTCACGATCCGAGGAGGCCCGCGCCAGACTCCAGGAAGCCCTTCTGACCGATCCCGATTACTTCCCTACTCTCATCAATATCACTGATATCTGCCTGGCTCTGAACCAACCTCAGGATGGGACCCCCTACGCCCAGCAAGCGGTCAAAATCGACGGCGAAAATGCAATCGCCCACCAACTGTTAGGAATGTGCCTGCTGCGAACAAGGAACTTTCCTGCTGCGCTGATTTCACTGGAAAATAGTCTGCGCTTGAAGCCGGACAACTTCGATTGCCATGCCGCAGCCAGTGAAGCGGCTCTCGCCAGTGGGAATTTAAAATCGGCCACTCTTCATCTCTCGCAAGCATCGAAACTTCGTCCCAGTTTCTTACCGGCTCAGGTCAATCTGGTTCACTTGCTCATCCGACAAAACCAGCTCGAAGAAGCAGATCGCCAGCTCAAAGATCTTTTTGTGCGAATGGGCGAGCATCCGCAACTGGTCAAGGCATACGACGCTCTTCAGCGGGCTCGTTCCAATAGCGGAGGCAATCGTTGAGATACCCAATCATCCTGGTGTTACTTTTGTTTCTTTGTGGTTGCACAGAAACGACTTCTCCGACGAAAAACGCTCCACTAGTACCGCAAAATTCTGCCCCATGGTTTCGAAAACTAACGGTCGAATCGGGGTTTGATTTCTCCCATTCGCTAGGTCAAGAAAGACGATACTGGATACCCGAGATTGTCTCCGGCGGTGTCGCACTGCTCGATTACGATGGCGATGAAGATCTCGACATCTATTGCGTGCAATCAGCCGGGGATCTTTCCGGTGACCGTAACGATGCTGCAGGCAATCGTCTCTTTCGTAATGATGGAGATCTCCGCTTCACCGATGTGACACAGCAAGCAGGTGTAGGAGATACAGGCTATGGCATGGGAGCCTCCTGTTGTGATTATGATCGAGATGGAGACGTCGACATTTTTGTCAGCAACGTCGGCCCCGATGTGCTGTACCGAAATCGCGGCGACGGAACCTTCGAAGATGTGACAACGGCCGCCAATCTTGGCGACTCTGGCCTTGCCGCTTCAGCCATCTTTGTCGATCTCGACAATGATCGATTTGCCGAACTATTTGTAAGTCACTACGTCCTGTGGAGTCCTGAAAAAGAACTTCAATGCGGCAGCGGGACCGGTCAAGATTACTGCTCGCCAAACAATTACCGGGCCCCAGCCCCGGACATTCTTTACCGCAATCTTGGCGACGGCCGTTTCCAAAACATCTCTGAATCTGCCGGACTCCGTACCCACTACGGCAATGGACTCGGAGTCGTCTCGGCAGATCTCGACCAGGACGGAAAACCTGATCTCTACGTGGCCAACGATGGATCCCCCAATCAATGGTGGCGTAACCTCGGTGATTTGAATTTCACAGAAATGGCCATCTCGAACGGTTGCGCCGTAAACATGAACGGAATCTCCGAAGCAGGAATGGGCGTTCAGGCATCAGACGTAGATGAAGATGGAGACATGGATCTTTTCATGACACACATCCGCAATGAGACCAATACTTGGTATCGAAATGACGGAGGAATCTTCACCGATGCCACTTTGCTCACCGGCCTGGCAGCCACCAGTAGAGATGCGACAGGCTTCGGTATGGGGTTTCAGGATTTCAATCATGATGGAATCCTGGACTTGTATGTAGCCAACGGAAGGGTTCTACGGGTCAGAGATTCGAATTCAGGAGTGGATCCTTATGCCGAACCCGACCATCTCTTCGTCGGCCTCGGTGGATCCCGTTTTCGTGAAGTTCTTCCCCGAGGTGGACTACCAACCACGACCAGTGACACCGGTCGTGGAGTCGCCTTTGGCGATCTGGATGACGATGGCGACCAGGATCTGGTCGTCATCAACAACAATGGACCTGCAATGTTGCTGGTCAACGAGGCCGAGAAGAAAGGGAAATCTGTCACCCTCACCGTCATCGATCAAGACGGAATCCATGCCGAAGGAGCAAGCCTGACGATTCAACTGGGTGATCGACAACTCCACCGCAGATCGACCCGTTTCTATTCCTATTGTTCTTCCAATGACCCGCGCGTACATATCGGACTCGGTGGTGAGCCACAGATCGACAAGGTCGTCGTCCACTGGCCTGACGGCACCAGCAGCGATCATGGCCCATTCCTCGCGGAAACCTCTACCGTCCTGGAGCAACCACGCCAAGGGCGCTGAGAGAGCTGCTAACGGGGCTCAAGGACCAGCCAGCCGCGCTCGACATCCAGATCGATGCGAAATCGCCCCAGAAAATCCATACCGAGCAATCCAGTGTTGGCCTGCCCCGGCATATCCAGCACCGTGGCCATCATTCCATCGACGACTGCCCCATTCAGATCCACGCGTGGAAGCGGCACCGTAGGTGCTTCAAATTCATCGCTGGCAGTCCGCACCCGCCGACGAGGCGTGTTGTCATTGATCTGGATCCCCAGTGAATCGACCACCGAAGGTGGAATCGAAGTGGCAGAGGCCCCGGTGTCGATCACAAAATCAACCGGAATCCCGCCGACCAGCGCGGTGGTGCGGATCACCGTCGATCCTGGCGTGAAGGAAATCAGGATTCTGCCGGCGATTCGTCGCTCCAGTTCCAGGCGTTCAAGAAGTCCCTGCCGTAACACCTTCAGATCTGATCGCCGCACTGGTAGAGACAACAATTCGGAACTCTCATCGAGTTGCCCCGCATCCAATAAACGTTCCGCATCGAGTAACCGTAAAGCTTCGTCTGCTGGAAATCGCTGACGACCTTCGATGATCCACTGGATCGCCAACGCCACGGCTCCGCGAGATCGAACAACTTCAGCTCCTGCACTCCAGAGATCTGGAAGAAACTCCAACACACTTCGCCAGGCCGGATCATTCCCATGCAGCTGCAGAATTGTATCGCCAACCTGCACAGCACGAGAAAGTCGGACTTCGTCCCCCGCCTTCAACGCCAGCGACAACCAGAGGAGACAAAGCGAAGGTGTCTCAGACCAAAGGATTGGATCGAGCGACAAAATATCCTGAGAAAGGATGTCAAAATAAGTGCCAGGAATTGCGGAAGAGAGACCTCTGGAAAGACGATCGATGGCGGCCCGAGCAAATTTCTCACTTCGATAAGGTTCTGGAATCTCTTCAGCTTCCAGTAATCGAGGTCTTCTCAGGGCGTGAACCAGCTCTTGCAGAGCATCCAGATCTTCCATTGCTGGATCGAGTAACGCCCGGGCTGTCGCAATCTGTCCGCCCAAGAACTCGGCTCGCTGAAACTCTCTCGGAGATGCACCCAGCAGCTGATCTTCATCAGGCCCGACCCAAAACCACGATCCGGCAAGTTGTGGCCCGACAATCCAACCAACGATGGCCCCGTCCTGAACCAGAATTGCTGGTGAAGAACTCTCATCATTTCCCCACAGGAATGAGCCAATTCTTTGCATCGATCCCTCGGGGACCCATTCCTGGCGACGGCCGGTCGGTAAAACTCGCCACACCGGTCGCTGTGGATCCCAGACCCCAAGCGGTGCTGAATCTGCCCCGGGCACACGATCAATTCGCCACAGGGAAAGATCATCTCCCTTACGAAAGGCCCCCTCGATCACCTTCGCCTCGCCGGTCAGGCCACGACGAAACCAGATCTCTTGCGCCCCGAGAAGCGAAACTCTGGGAATCGCTAACCACCCTGCCGATGTTACAAGACCCGGTACTTTCGCCAGCGACAGTCCCAGTCGATCCTCTACCTCAACCCAGCCCCACAGCAACGGTAAAAATTCATCAGGAGCTGCCTGTGGATCATCGGAAAGGGCCGGATCCCATGGGCTCAGATCGGCGATCAGAGCGGTCTTCTCTTCGACCGAATCCAAGTTCTCCAGCGGTCGTAAATCGACAACTGAATCCTGGTCAGGAGTCAGCTGCTGTAAAGAATCCCAATCGATGAAAAAAAGACCCAGTGCAACGATCAGCAACAACAACGCCGGAAAAAGAACCGTCGACCGAATTTCCGTTCTTTCTCCACCAGGACTCAGAGAAGAGCCACACTGATCGCAATGTAATGCGTCAGGCTGGTTATAGCTGTCACAGCGTAAACACTGGCGACTCATGCGTTGCCCTCTCTTCTGGCGACTTCCCTGGATGTGGAGGATATCCGCCAAAGCTCTTCAGGTCACGCCAACAGCGTCCCCTTGCTCAAGGCCCAGTGGGTGCCTATTCTTCGCTGACAGAAAGGAGACCCGGATGACAGTACAAATCGGTCAACCGATTCGTCCCGATGATCCAGTCTCTCGCCGCTATGAGAAAGCGATGGATACGTTACTTGGGCAATTCCGGGAAGATCTCAAGAAGGTACGAGGTGGCGGTTCCGTTGAAGCCGTAGAACGACACCGTGCGCGCGGCAAGATGTTTGTCAGAGATCGAATCCATGCGCTTCTTGATGAAGGCTCGCCATTCCTCGAAATCGGTGCGCTGTGCGCACACGAAGTTCACGATTCGCCTCTTCCTTCGGCGGGAATCGTCACAGGTATTGGAAAAATCGAGGACCGGGTCGCTGTAATCGTTGCCAACGATGCCACCGTCAAAGGCGGAAGCTATCACCCACTAACGGTGAAAAAACATCTACGTGCCCAGGAGATCGCCGCCGAAAATCGGCTTCCATGCATCTACCTGGTCGATTCCGGTGGAGCTTATTTGCCACTTCAGGATCAAGTTTTTCCTGACCGAGATCACTTTGGCAGGATCTTCTACAATCAAGCAAAGATGTCAGCGCAGGGGATTCCACAAATCTCCGTCGTGATGGGATCATGCACCGCTGGCGGTGCCTACGTTCCTGCAATGAGTGACGAATCCATCATTGTTAAAAATCAGGGCACCATCTTCCTCGGTGGTCCCCCACTGGTAAAAGCAGCCACCGGTGAAGACGTCACTGCCGAAGAACTTGGCGGGGGCGATGTTCATTGTCGTACCAGTGGAGTCACCGACCATCTGGCTGAAAATGATGAAGATGCACTTTCACGCGCACGCAGTATTTTCCGGTCCCTTCCGACACAAAAACGTCCTGGTTTCTTTCCTGAAGAGTCTGAACCACCTGCTTTCGATCCAGCGGAACTGTCCTCCATCATTCCCGATGACCCGCGCCAACCTTTCGAAGTCAGAGATGTTATCGCCAGAATCGTCGACGCCAGTGAGTTTGACGAGTTCAAGGAACTGTACGGAACCACTCTGGTTTGCGGATTTGCACGTATTCATGGTCACCGGGTTGGAATCGTTGCCAACAATGGAGTGCTGTTCTCCGAATCTTCTCTCAAAGGGGCTCACTTCGTTGAACTGTGCTCTACGCGCGGATTCCCCATCATCTTCCTGCAAAACATCACCGGATTCATGGTCGGAAAAGACTATGAACGAGGGGGAATCGCCAAGGATGGAGCAAAACTTGTTCATGCCGTGGCCAATTCACCTTCCCCTAAATTCACCGTCATCATCGGAGGATCCCATGGCGCCGGAAATTACGGCATGTGCGGTAGATCCTACCAACCGAGGCAGTTGTGGATGTGGCCCAATGCCAGAATTTCTGTAATGGGCGGAGAGCAAGCGGCCCAGGTTTTACTTCAAATCAAGCGAGATCAGCTTGCCGCAACAGACCAAAAGCTGACGGTAGAAGAAGAAGAAAACATCACCACCCCCATCCTTCAACGCTACGAACACGAAGGTAGTGCCTGGTACTCAACAGCACGGCTGTGGGACGATGGTATTATCGAACCTGCATCCACACGTGATGTGCTAGGGCTGGGGATTGAAGCTGCTTCTTGTGCCCCCCTGGAAGATCGTCGTATCGGCGTCTACCGAATGTAAAAGGAGATCTCGATGACTGAGTCACAAAAATCTCTCGAAGTTGTTCGCCAGGGGCCCAGGGCAAACGTGATTCTGTCTCGTCCAGAAGTGAGAAACGCCTTTGATGACCAGATGATTTCACAATTATCCGATGCTTTTCAAAGTCTCTCCGGCGATTCGAGTGTTCGTGTCATCGTTCTCTCCGGAGCGGGAAAAGTATTTTCCGCCGGCGCTGATGTCAATTGGATGCGGGCTTCGATTGACCTCTCCAGTGAAGAAAATCGAGACGACGCATTGCGTATGGCGCGTCTCTTCTCAACGATTGCCGGAACACGTTGCCCCGTCATCGTCAGGGCCCATGGTGCCGCAATCGGTGGTGGAGCTGGCCTGGTCTGTGCAGGAGATATTGCGGTAGCAGAAAAACAATGCATGTTTTCCTTCAGCGAAGTTCGGCTCGGAATCATCCCGGCCGTCATCTCCCCCCACGCCGTGGCGCGAATCGGAGCACAGGAAGCGCGACGTTGGTTTCTCACGGGAGAGCGTTTCTCCACCGAGGTGGCCCAACGAATCGGTATGATTCATGAAATCTGTGAGGGCGATCAACTCGATGAAAAAATCGACCAGATCGTCGCAGCAGTTCTACGCAGCGGCCCGGAAGCAGTGCAGGAAGCGAAACGTCTGATTCGTGAGGTCTCCGGTCTTCCAACCCCAGAATCGCTGGCCGAGTTCACTGCCGATCGTATTGCAGCCCGTCGAGCCAGCCAGGAGGGACAGGCAGGGCTTCAATCTTTCCTCGATGGGATCGACCCACCCTGGATCGACGACGCCCAGTCCAAATCGGCTGACGGGGAAACCGGATGACACCTATCCGGGTATTGATCGCCAATCGTGGAGAAGCAGCGTGTCGAATCATCCGTACCTTTTCTCGACTGGGCATCGAAACCATTGCGGTCTATTCAGAAGCCGATCGAAAGTCTCTTTTCGTTGAAGCTGCCGACCATGCATATGAAATCGGACCAGCAGTAGCTTCCCAATCTTATCTAGATCTCGATCAAATCATTGCTGCAGGCCAGGAGCTGCAAGCAAATGCACTCCATCCCGGTTGGGGCTTTCTATCCGAGAATCCTCAACTCGCCAAAGCCGTAGAGGCGCAGGGCTGGCTCTATCTCGGCCCGACTGCTCAACAGGCTGAACTGATGGGTGATAAGACCCGTGCACGCTCACTCGCACTCACTGCAAAAGTTCCCTGCACACCCTGCTGGGTTCCCCCCTCGAACTTGCCCGCAAACGATCCGCAGTGGTTGGCCGAGGCCATGACCATCGGGCTGCCATTGCTGGTCAAAGCCACCTCCGGAGGTGGAGGTAAGGGCATGCGTATCGTTCGAGATTCGAAAGATCTCTCAACCTCCATCGAATCCGCTCGACGAGAAGCGGGTGCCTCCTTTGCAGACGAGAGTGTATTCCTCGAGAAACTAATCGAGCCGGCACGTCACATCGAAGTCCAGGTCATCGGCGACGGAAACAAACAGGTCGCTATTCTCGGTGATCGTGAATGCTCCTGGCAACGAAGACATCAAAAACTGATCGAGGAAGCCCCGGCACCGGAGCTGCCGATAGATTTGCGACACGAAATCCACCAAGCGGCTCGTCGATTGGCAACCAGCGTCCAATACCGAGGAGTTGGAACCGTCGAGTTCCTTCTCGATGAATCCGGTTCTTTCTACTTTCTCGAGATGAACACCCGGCTACAGGTCGAACATCCCGTCACCGAAGAAATTTTCGGTATCGATCTTGTTGAACTGCAGTGGCTCATCGCCTCTGGTGCCGGCCTGCCACCGGAGCTGGTGAAAAAAGACACCGATGGAAAAACACCCAGAGGGCATGCGATAGAGATCAGGGTCAACGCAGAAGATCCAGCAGCTGATTTCCTTCCATCGATCGGAGTCCTGACAGACTGCATCTGGCCGCAGGGAGAAGGGATTCGTGTTGATAGCGGGGTTCGACTCCATGACACCATCACATCGCACTACGACCCCATGATGGCCAAGATCATTGCCTGGGGAGAAACGCGCGAAGAGGCAAAGACTCGACTCATCGAGGCGCTCGATGGCACCTTGATCAGCGGCGTCTCCACGACCATTCCTTTCTGCCGAGAGCTGCTTCTCTCGCCCGAGTTTTCCGCCATACAAGTCCACACCACGCTGGTCGAAAAGAAATGGAGTCAGTGGCAGCCCCCCCAGCTCGAAGAGTCTTGGCGTAGCGCCCTCAGGATGGTCTCGAACCAATTACTGGGATCCAGTACTCCACCAAATAAACACGGAGATTTGCGCATCGATTGCTGGAATACCATCACAGGAAGGAACTTCCCGTGAACCAAGAAGGCAATCCCTCGGTCAACCCCGACGATCCAGCACAGGCTCCGGTCCCCGACTGGAACATCGTTGATTGGAATCCCCCCCACCTCGTTGTCGAAGTCGCAGGCGAAAAGCGTCAGTTGCTTTTGACGGGAACAGCTCGAAAACCACGCATCGGATATCAGGGGTCATGCTTCTCTCTGGCCAGGCAACAAGTCGTCCGCCATGGTCTCGATCATGGTGAAGGAGACACTCTGCATGCTCCCATGCATGCAACCGTCATCGAGATCCTCACCAAAGAAGGAGACCAGGTCGAATCTGGGGAGATCCTTCTGGTGATCGAAGCGATGAAGATGGAACTTCCACTACGGTCGCCAAGAAAAGGGACGATCAAAGCGATTCACGTTTCCGTCGGAAGTACCATACCCACAGGTGAGGCGCTGGTGGAACTGGTAGAGGAGTGCGATTGATGGACAATAATACTGTACGAATCATCGAAGTCGGTCCAAGGGACGGCCTGCAAAGCCTTGGAACCGAATTGCCCGTCGAACTTCGTATCGAATGGATCAAAAAACTCTCATCTGCCGGCCTCTGTGAAATCGAAGCGGGATCTTTTGTTCGACACGACCGGGTCCCATCGATGGCGAACAGCGAAGATGTCTTCCGTGGCAGCAACGATCTTCCCATCAAACACCTCTGGGCACTGGTTCCCAATCTACGCGGCTGGAAACGCGCCAGTGAATCAGGGGCCACTGCTTTTGCATTCTTCACCTCGGCCAGCGAAACTTTTTCGCAAAAGAACTCCAGCTGCAGCATCGAACAGTCGATCGAGAAGTTCAGTGAAATAAAACAGGCGGTAAACGGCTCACCATTACGCGCCTATCTCTCTTGCTCTTTTGGCTGCCCTTATGAAGATCAGATCCCGGTTAAAAACGTGGCGCAATGGGCCAAGAAGCTCCAGCTAGCGGGTGCAGACGAGATCGTCATTTCAGACACCACAGGAGTCGCAACAAAGGCATCTGTATCCTCGATTGCCAGCGCCGTTCTTGCTGAAATCTCTGTGCAGAAAGTCTCTCTGCATCTCCATGACACGCACGGCTCCGCTGTCGATTGTGCCAGGGTTGGTTGGGAGTCGGGCATCCGCTCCTTTGATTCTTCTGCTGGCGGACTGGGAGGTTGCCCTTTTGCTCCCGGGGCTCCCGGAAACGTGGCTACCGAGGACCTGGTCAGTCTTTTTGAGTCTTTAGGAATCGATACCGGAATCGATCTCCAGCAACTCAAGGAATCCAGTGCCTGGCTAGCCGGTATCATCCAAAGTCTCTAATCACCCCGCTAAAAAATAGTCTCCGTATCCCAAATCGAGATACGGAGACTATCAGGTATTCTCAAAGGTCAAGACTCGTAACGAATCTAAACCTCAGTAAAAGCTGTTGCTCAAGGGCAACCGTTGAAGGAATCACAAGTCAAGGAATCCGGAGTGGGATCAGGACCACAACCACCAGCAGGTGCCGGCACTGTAGGGACAGATCCCCCAACGGGAATTCCGAAGATGACATTCAAGCTGGAAACAACATCGGCGATGTTGACCGTGCCATCGTCATTGATATCTCCTGATTTTTGGCACTCCAATACACCGCCACCAAACAAGAATGCCAACAACTGAACGGGATCAGCAATATTAGATGTTCCATCCTGGTTCATGTCGTTGCGGACGAAGAAATTATCACGGGTCACAGTGCAACAGGAACTTGCTCCGAACAAACCACACTGATTGGCTCCGCGAACACAGATCTCATAGTCTCCAGGGCCACCAATGGTGACCGAGTCTGAGGTCGCACCAGCACCCAACGTACTGACCAGAACTCCGTCGAGAATAACTTCCACCTCTGAAACGGTGCCCACATTGGACCAGCTAACGCTTGTCGTTCCATCGGCTTGATTGACCGTACAGGTAATGCCTGTTGGAGCCTGAGGCGGGTCTACTGGCTGGTAGTCCAGATTACAGCTAGCACTCGAGGCACTGGTCGTCGAATTACGAATTCCACGAACCGTAAACTGAACGTTTCCATTTGAAGCTGGGCTGTAATTTGTCGACGTCGCTGATCCTGCAAGAGTTTCAACCAAGGATCCGTTGGCGAGAACCTCAACAGAATCGTAGGTTCCACCGTTATTCCAGCTCAAAGCACCAAAGCCATGCGCAGGAGTACCATTACCACCACAGGGATCAGCCATGGCGCAGTTCAAACCAGTCGGAGCCGGTGTTTCCACGCTGACGGAGCCGGAAACCTTGGTCGGAATCCGACTGATGGAAGTCGTACCGGAAACAACACTGATAACGGTCGCCACGGCTGGAGTTCCCAGTACATCGGAGAAATTCAACGCTGCGGACGTTCCAGGAAGTGCGCCGGAATCACAGGCATAGGTAAAAAGAGCGATCTCATTGGCTGATCCGTTTGGAATCTCGTCCAACGGTGCTGCAAAACTTAAAATCACTCCGTAGGTACCGCCCGGTCCATTGGTCGGTACCAGATCAGTGAATTCAAAATCAGGACCTGCCCCCGCATTCGAATTTGCTGTAGCAACTCCAGGAGCAATCCCCTGTAAAGTGAGGGAAGCCCCGGTATGGCTCAATCCAAGGCTGAAGCCCCGCGCCCCCTCGTCATTGGCAAGATTCACAGCCGCAGTCACTGAGCCACCAGGAAGAACTGATTCGGTGGAAGCCGTAACGGTGTGATTCTGGGCGTACGACAAATTCGAAGATAGTCCGATAAAAATTAAAGACCAAAAGACAATTCGACACATAGACATTCCTGGTCACCTCTCCCGGGGGACTTGGACATCATCCAAGCACACTAAGTGTAAAAAAAACAACCGAGCGAGCCGCCCTGGATTGTTTCGTTGAAATAGAAAGCCGACACACATACACAAAGATCGATGGTACCTTGGTTGGGAGAGCTATGCCACCGTCCATCGGTCGCTCTGAAAGATATTATTGAGGAATCAAATCGTAGTAAATCGTTTCCATAACAGGATCTACGCTATCCGCCCCATCTACGACAACTAGATTATCTAATGGTGGAGAGCCGCTCGGATTGCCCCATTCCAGGGCACCGGAGATACCCATGGAATTGCCCTGAAGAAACTCGGGGACCGTGTCGAAATTGATCGTGACTATTTCTCTTTCGGCAGCACAGATCAGAAAATCATCGGCAGTAAAAGAAACTACAAAACCGATGAGCATCGTTCCTTCTATTGAATGGACCGCCCAGAAATCCGGGCCTTCTCCTCCATTCAAAATTGCGACATCTCCCCCTGCGCTCGAACTGGCGTAAGTAAAGAGAGAGGAGTCATGCTGAATCGCCATTGAAAGCCCTGAAAGTGCTGTCGGAAAACCAGGATTCAGATCTCCCTCCTCGCAAAAGAGAGTCAGGCTTCCAGAACCCTCTCCCGACACGGAAGAATAAGGAATCTCCATTCCACCACCTCGAAAGTGAAAGACTGGTCGAATCAAGATCTCTAGATCCATCTCGGTACTACCAAAACTGTTTTCGGCACGAATGATGTGAGAACTACTCCCTTCTTGCAGGGCCGTTCCTGAGATCGCACCACTGACCGGATCGATCACCAATCCCAGAGGAAGCGGTGGTATCGCCGTCCACAACTCTGGCGGACCGCATTCGCTGATCGGAATTTGGGGACTCAAAGGTACACCCGCTGGATGCGCCAGTTTTTCCTGCGGATAGGCGACGGCACAAGGAGCTTGCCCGATGACTTCCAGACTCACAGAGGTCGTAGCACTTCCCGAATCATTGAGTGCCCATATCTGGAAATCGGTCAAAACCAACGCCTCGAGCGGAGTTCCCGAGAGACTTCCGTTGATCGGATCCAGCTGAAGACCCGCAGGCAATGTCGGTGAAATCTCGTAAAAATCGACGGAGCCACAACCACTACTGGGCTCCTGAGTCACCATCGCCTCACCCTGTAACAAGCTCAAGTGAGGCTCCGGATAAATAACATCACAGGGCGGCTCTTCTTGAACCCAGATACTCAATCCAAAACTACTGCTACCGCTGATGTTGACCGCAGAAATGAAATGTAACTGCAGATCATGGACCCCAAGAGGTGCCCCGGTGATGGTTCCAGTATTTGAATCCATCGCCATTCCATTAGGCAATGGCGGAACCACTTCCCAGAACTCAGGGGTACCGCAAGCCGCTACCGGTTCGAGCAGTCCGATGCTCTCTCCTGGCTCGAGAATCAACGTGTCGAGTGGATAAGAC
The DNA here is from genome assembly GCA_050256555.1 of Planctomycetota bacterium. GTDB lineage: Bacteria > Planctomycetota > UBA8108 > UBA1146 > UBA1146 > UBA1146. The sequence continues at coordinate 12,565 of JBBWWC010000260.1, forward strand.
ACGGCACACGGAGCTTGCGGCAATACAGTGAAACTGATGCTAAAAGTGGTCCAACCATTCCCGTTTCCACCCATGATCAGATGCTCCATCTGATCATTCGGAAACAGTGGTGTTCCACTGATGATTCCTGTCGCGTTATCAAGACTGATTCCGAGAGGAAGAGGTGGAATCGCAGTATAGTTCTCGATCAAGCCGCAACCCGAATCAGGGACCAACGGAACCATCTCCTCAGCTACGGTAAGAACAACCTCAGAGTTCGGATATTGCAGGTCACAAGGAGCCTCCGGAACGACCGTGATCCACAGCAATGTAGAAACAGAGCCTTGCGAGTTGGAAGCCTGGATTTCGTAAAGATTCTCGGGAGACACTTCACTGGGTGTTCCAAAAAAGACACCTGTAAATGGATCGAGTTCGATTCCGCCGGGAAGATCAGGGAAAATTTCGTAGATCTCGACAGCTCCGCAACTGACCGAAGGAACCAGCAACGACATCGGCTCCCCTACTGTCATATTCAGTTCCGTCTCGGAGTAACTGAGGTTACAGGGAGGTGGCGAAACGACCTCTATCAGAACGGCGAAACTACTCTCGCCAGTTACATTACTGGCACTGAATATGTAGTTTCTCGATTCAGAAATCTCCTCAGCGACTCCAGAAATCTGCCCGGATGTGGCATCGAGGGTGATCCCCAGTGGAAGAGCAGGCTCGACCGAGAAAATCTCGACGGTCCCGCAACTCACCGCTGGCAGCAACACTTCGAAGATCTGATGGAGCTCCACTGTTACCAACGAGGTTGGATAACTGAACTGGCATGGAGCCTGTGGATCGATGCGCATGATCAAGGGGAAAGTGGTCGATCCGGAAGCATTGGAAGCCGTCACGTAGTGGATCATTTGCGGGGACACAGCATTAGCAACACCCGAAATCACACCGCTTGTCACATCCAGATGCAATCCGGCAGGCAAAGCAGGAGTGACACTAAACTCGACAATCGGACCACAACCTACATCTGGAACCAGTGGATCAAGAATATCTCCCACCAGCATCCCGATAAAAGATACCGGGTACAACAGATCGCAAGGAGGTGTACCTATCACCTCTATCGTCAAAACTGAAGAATTCGACCCCACTGTGTTCGAGGCGGTTACGACGTATTCGGTCGCATCGCTCACCACCAGTGGAGTACCAGAAATCGTACCGGTTGCAGGATTAAAAGAGAGTCCGGCAGGAAGCTGTGGAAAGATCGACCACAGCTCTGCAGCACCACAACCAGAAACCGGAGTCAGCGGTTCGCTGACCATCCCATGGAGTAACTGAAAGCTATCTGCACCATATTGTATTTCACAGGGAGGAGCTGGAAGAACGTAAATCAGCACTACATGGGTCACCTGGCCATTAGAATTTTCTGCAAAAATGGTATGCGGAGTCGGAGTCTGGATTTCCAGAGGTGTCCCAGAAATGACCCCGGTCTCCGGATCCAGTAACACCCCGTCAGGAAACGCAGGAGAAACGACCCATGTGTCAGGAACTCCCCCGGTGATGACGGGTGAAATCGGATTGATCGGCGAGCCGATCATGAAGGGACCAAAAGCAGGATAGGTAATCGATTCGGGAGGGTAAGATTCCACCACTGGAGTGGAGCTCGATCCTCCTCCACATCCGGCCAGGAACGCCGCTGCAAGAAGGGCGATAAATACAAGTCGCCGCATGGGGTTCCTCCCTCCTGGGACGGAGGTATCTCTAGTTCGGGATCAGATCCAAACGAACATTCTTGGTCACCGGTAAAATGCCGGTCACTCCATCGAGAACGACGGTATTACCGACAGAAGGAACTCCAGGAGTGCCTGCCGATGCATTTCCCCATTCCAGATCCGAGCCTTCAGCATCCGGATTTCCAGAAAAGACCTCTGGAATGGTTTCGTAACTCACCACTGCGACTTCACGTGGTTGATCGGCACTGATTCCACCTTCCTCAGCTGAGAAGGAGAAAACAACTCCCAGGGTGAAACCTGTTGGAGTTTCAAATGGTGCAAAGAACTCGGGACCATTTCCGCCGTTGAGACCCGTAAGATCTTGACCTGGTTCAACCGGCCCCAGGTTCAAACGGCTCGTGTCATGTCCAAGAGCCAGAGAAAGCATCAAGATCTGTGTCGGGAAGGTCACGTTATCACCACCCTCGGTGAGGATGATACGCACTACGGCACTTCCCTCTCCGCTGGCGGGGTCGTACTCACCGCTAATCTGCTCCAGGTCGTAATTGAAAACCGGGGAGATTCGTAAAGCCACTTCCGTCTCATCGCTGCCATGCACATTGGAAGCCGTGATGGTGTAAACGATTCGGTTTGTTTCGATCGCAGGCGTTCCAGAAATAACACCTGTAGTGCTATCGAGCTGCAGTCCTTCTGGCAATTCAGGATCGATTTCCCAGAGATCAGGAGCGCCGCATCCGACCGAAGGAAGAATCTCCTCCATCGGAGCAAACGGAGAAATCACTTCATCGTCACGTGTGTAATCGAGATCGCATGGACCGGCAGGAAGAATCTCGATCAAGATCGAAAAACTGGTACTTCCTGACTCATTCTGCGCAGTGATGACATGAAGGGTCGCAAGCTGGCTGACCTGTGGGCTACCACTGATATACCCGGTATAAGGATCTAGCAGAACTCCCTCCGGCAACCCAGGTTCAACCGAGTAATCGTTGGAGAATCCACACTCAAGGGTTGGGACCAGGATCGGAAAATCGGTAAAGGCAATCAGTCCCAGAATCTCATCCTGTGGATAAGTCAAATTGCAGGGCGCTTCTGGAAGTACCCGGATCTCCAGCGACACGGAGGTCTCTCCGCCAAAATTCGAAGCCGTGATGGTAAAGAAGTTTGACGGACAAGTCTCCAGCGGAGTCCCTTGAATCACCCCAGTACTGCTGTTCAGAGTCAGACCAGCAGGTAAAGCCGGTTCCACATTCCATTGATCGGGAGCATCCCCTTCGAGGAGAAGAGGCGCAGGGATTTCGACAGCTTCACCCACGACCAGTACCCACTCAGCTGTTGGGTAACTGAGGGCTAGAGGTGCAGAGATTTTGGTACTACGACCAAAACAACCGCCCAGAGATGCCGCCAGCAGGGCAAGGATCAGTATCTTTCCGAGCAATCGGGCTTCGCTCAGCATCGGTCCTCCGCGGGGCTGCTGCCCCTTTTTCATCGTACTTCCCGAGCTTTTTCGGGCAGTATTTGCTCTCAATTTCAACGAGATGGAATGCACTCTATGCAAGAAAAGGTGACTTCGATTGTAGCTGCAGTAAGCATTTTGTCTATGTTAACAAAATAGAGGCCCAGGGAATATTTACCGGATAAAGGTCAAGGAGTGACCAATAAAGACATAACAGCATCTTAACCAAGTACTCTCACTCGGGTTCTCTCCTATTTCCAAAGTAGTACAATAGGCATTCAAATATAGTCTGATCGTAAATCGACGCCCTGGTCCCGATTGGCATACAGGGCAGCCCGACCCTTTTCGGAGGAGCAACACCATGCTCAAGTCCTCTTTCTTCGTACTCCTGGCACTGCTGGGGCTTTCTGTCTCCTGTTCAGTGCAGGTAGATGCTGCGGAACTACTGGTTCCTGAAGAATTTACGACCATACAGAGCGCTATCGAGGCCGCTCAACCACTCGATCAAATCGTCGTCAGCCCTGGAACCTACGTCGAAAACCTCGATTTTTTGGGGAAGAGCATTTCCCTTCTCTCGAGCGATGGACCGGATTTCACCATCATCGACGGATCTGCGTTAACGCGCGGACCAGAAGAGGGATCGACCATCGTTTTTGCCACTGATGAATCTCCACTGGCAATTCTCAATGGATTCACGATTCAAGGTGGATCGGGAAAAACTGTGACCGATCTCACCGGTACTTTTTCCCGAGGTGGCGGAATCCGGATACAGAACTCCTCACCAACCATCCTGAACTGCGTCCTGAAGGCGAACCATGCACAACTAGGTGCGGGGATCCATGCCAGCGGCAGCATTGCAATGAACTTGCTCCAACTCTCCTTTCGAGAGAACAGTGGCCTCGAAGGCGCAGGTGCCTACTTACAGGACATCGGCACCCTCACCATGAGTCAGTGCTCTTTTTTACAGAACAATGCTCAGACCGCCGGTGGTGGTCTGACCCTGGATTCCTGTAGCGCCGCAGAAATTAACTTCAGTGTCTTCGAAAATAATGACGCTCTCATTGGCGGAGCATTGGATTCGAAACTCTCTCTCGTACAGATCAATTATTGTGAATTTCAGGGAAATGAAGCAACCCTGATCGGTGGCGCCATCGCTTTTTACCAGAGCAGTGCAACTCTTGCCGATAGTCATGTTACACAAAATGTCTCTGGCCATGGCGCAGGGATCGGTATCGATAGCGGAATCGTTGAAATCTATCGATGCGTTATCGCTGACAATTTTGCAGCCTCTCATGGTGGAGCAATTGCGACGACCCTCAACCCAACGACCCTCAATCTCAATCACGTGACACTGGCAAACAATCTCTCTTTCCAGGGTACTTCTGGAATTTATTTCCCACCGCCAACACCAGGAATTGCAGAATCGACATTGGCTGCCAGCCATTCCATCTTCTGGAATCCCTCGGGCCAGGAGATTGCATTACCGAACCTCGCTACCACGGAGTTCTGCAACGTGGAGGGGGGTTATACAGGCGTTTCGATGCTCGATACAGACCCCCTGTTCACCGATTCTAACAACGGCGATTACTCCTTACATGACTCCTCCCCCTGTATTGATGCGGGCTCCGCAAATATCAATACGGACCCCGATGGAACCCTGCCTGATCTCGGAGCCATCTGGAATGACCAACGACCAGATTCCGTCACGGACCTGATTTGTGAGCTTTCCAATTCCTGCGACAACACTTTTACTTTCAATTGGAATCTGACTGGACCAGCAGATGCGATTGTCATCTCCATCGGCGACAGTCAAGGAAACCAGACTCCCGTCACTTCCCTCCCGGGAAATACCACTAGCTGGTCTACAATCTTGAATCAAACAGGCACACAAATGCTCTGCGTCGAACCGATCAACAACGGAATGATTCCTGAAGAAGGTGCAACCTGTTGCGAAATCACGGTGGATTCGATTCCAGATCCGATTCTTCCTACCAACTTAACCTGCACAGTGAACGAGACTAATTGTGCTGTAGAGATGAACTGGTCTAACGGTGAAGATTACTCATCGATCGAAATACAGGTGAATGGTGCAGAACAAATCCTTGGCGGAGATGTCACCTCTGCCATAGAATTTGTCCATCCCAATGAATTGACCACCATAAACTTGACCGCCTTCACCGCTTGCGGTGAAGCTCTGAGTCCCATCAGCTGTCAGGTACTCTGTGACCCACCGGTCGAATCCTTCATCCGTGGTGATTCTAATGCCGACGGAAATCTGCAATTGTCAGATGTGTTCTTCAGCCTGGATGCCATCTTCGGATTAGCGACTTCTCCATGCCCCGATGCTCAGGACACCAATGACGATGGGAATCTCGACATCAGCGATCCTTTGATGCTGCTGATGTACCTGTTCGGGGCCGGCGCAGAGCCGCCCTCTCCCGGGAATACTTGCGGACAGGATCCAGCCGGAAGCGGTGACCCACTCGATTGCCCAGGGTCTCCTGGCTGCCCCTGAGCCACGTTGTATTGGCAAGTCTCCAATACAACACCCCTTCACTCGCCATTCCTCAGCAAGGTCAGTGGAGGGCCCAGAAGCGCATCTAGTCCCGATAAACGCGTCTGTTCAGCGAAGGACGCCGATTGGGTATGGCTTCCTAGGCAGCACAGACAGTTGACAAAGGAGCTAGCAACATTACAATAGGCATTAACATTGATTTGCGCGGTGAAGAGTCTCATGGTTTTGGACCAAGACACTCGCCTCACCGTGAGTACGTGATTCAAGAATCACGGCTCGTTTTTTCGTCAGAACGCTCTCCAGAGTCCCGTCCTACGGAAACTGGAGGAAGCCTTGCGAGGAGCGTATGGGATGAATGATAAGAGAACCCTGACCACAGGCGAAATCGCCAACTATTGCGGAGTCAATTTCCGTACCGTGATCCGGTGGATTCAACGTGGGCAACTTCGTGCTTACCAACTGCCTGGACGTGGCGACAATCGCGTTGAGATTCACAATTTCATCGCCTTCTTACGTGAGAACAACATTCCGATTCCACGTGATTTCCTTCATCTCGCCCGCAGAGTTCTTGTAGTCGAAGATGATCCGGCTGTGGCTCAGGCCATAGAGCGTATCCTTCGAAAGCATAATTTTGACGTCTTCAATGCACAGGATGGTTTTTCGGCAGGATCTCTCCTGCGAGAACATCTTCCATGCGTCATGACGCTCGACCTTCGGATGCCAGGACTCGGTGGATTCGATGTTATCGAATATGTTCGCCTCGCTCCCGATCTGAGTCGTACCAAGATTCTCGTCGTCTCCGCCCTGGAGACCATCGAGCTCGATCGTGCACGCCTTCTCGGTGCTGACGATATCCTTCAGAAGCCTTTTGAGCCGGCTGAGCTGGCCGCTCGAGTGGTGCGCCTCGCTGGAGTCGAACTGCGCGCATAGTCGACAAGCGACAACTAATCGAAACGATTCACCCCTCCTGATCCTTGCCGGATCATGAGGGGTTTTCAATTTCAATGGCAATTACTGGAACTTATATCTGGGACTTATATCTGGCACTCAAATCTTGATTCCAGAGGTCGATAGCATCAGGGACAACTAACACGCTCAGTACAGGGCAAAATCAGCGGATCAGGCGCAATCGCGCACTGCGGAAAAGGTGCGACCGGTGCGACCCCACCGGAAAAGAGATATGTCACCACTCGAATCGCATCACCAAGGTCCCTGCGTCCGTCGCCATCCGCATCTTCTGCCGCCTCACAATCACCTGCAGGATCGATACCAAAAAGGCGTCGCAATACAAGCACAGCATCGGCGATATTGACCTGACCATTGTCGTTGGCATCGCCGCGTATGAACGGAATCGGAACCTCGATCCTGATATAGGAGCCAGAAGTTGCGGCCTCCACCAAAACCCCTCCTGTCACGCGCAATGAAGCCGCTCCACCAACCAGATTTTGTGGAGAAATAAATGTTTCGATCTCTGTACTGACGGGAGCTACTTCGATCTCGAGATCAGCGCAAATTTGAACGATACCTGCGCCAAGGCCATCGCCGGGAGGCAAACCAAGATCAGCGACCAGACTCACACCACTGGAGCTTCCCAGGCCGAGGTCAACGATCCAGGTCTCGGGCCCTACGGCACCGGTCAAGGCCATGACAGAGGCGGAGGGGTTGATAGACATTGGAATTAACAGGGTGTTATCGAGATCGATACCGAGCTCAAAGGCCTCGATACCAAGATTTGCCGCAACACGAAGTGGAATCGTCGCAGGTAACCCCGCCGAAACTCTTTGCGGTTCGAAATGGAAATATCCTGAAACGTTAAATCCACCATAAAAGGCCGTAAAAACCTCGAGATCACTGTGATCCATCAGAAGATCCTGGGTCCCATTGTTATCCAGATCTGCGAAACGGATCTTCAATGGGCCCTGGTAACTGCTGAAAAGCGACTCTTCATCAAATGACCCATTACCATTGTTGTACCGAGTCACTACTACTCCGCTTGAAAATGGAGCCACGATATCGAGTGTCCCGTCGCCATCCATATCGGTGGTTCCAATTCGTTGCATCAACCCCCACCCAAAAACCCCGACAGGAATCTCTTCACCCACCACAAAATCAAGATCACCATCGCCCTGGAGAAAGATCAAAGATTTCGTCATCCATGTCCCGAGAACTACATCCTCGAGTCCATCTCCATCAAAATCTCCGGCCACCATCGAATAAGGGTGAGGTAACAGAAGAAAGAAAATCTCTGTCACCAGTGAAAAGAAACCTGTTCCATCATTTCGATAAGAAGAAAAGGTGTTTCCGTCACGACTGGCCATCAAAAGATCGAGATCTCCATCTCCATCCATATCGTGCGCAAGAAGGTTATAAGCCAGCGAAGAACTCTCGATGTGCTGAGGCTCCGTGAAAGCGATTCCACCTCCGGAAACAGCCCCAAGAGAACGAAGTATCGTCACTGATGCTGGTTGAGGTAAAACATCGAGAATATTCGTGCAACAGACAATATCCTCGCGCCCGTCACCGTTCACATCGCAAACATCAAGATCGAAAGGAGTCCGATTCTCGCTAGTGCTGAGCGCCACTTCACGACGTTCATCAAACCCTGCCCCATTGTTGACGAGGATGGAAATAAAACCACCTACGCCCTCTGGGTAGGCCCACCCTATCGCAATGTCGACATCACCGTCCCCATCAAGGTCTCCGGCATCTATCGTACGAGAGATACCCTCAAACCCATCCGCAGCAGCCAACGAAATCCGATTGCCATGAGTTCCATCTCCTGCGCTAAAAGCGATCGATACTTCGCCGTGAAAATTCACTGCCACAAGATCCTCAAAACCGTCCCCATCTATATCCCCGAGTTCGCAATCACCGATCGTCATTCCCATCGGTGTCGGGATCGGGCTGGTCGGAAGAAACTGAGCGTCGATGGTCCCACACAACAACTGAAAAACCAGGGTCAGGGCCCCCATCGCTAAACGTAGTTCTATTCCAGGAATCATCAAAATGTGACTTCCAGAACGCATGTTGAAAATCTTTCATGAGGGCAGCAGATAAATCGAACTAATGAGATAGCAAGTTTGCATAAAGAAAAATCAAGTTTCACGAACCTATAATGTGTATCCATTTTCCCGCTTCGCCCCCTGGAGCGAAAGTAAATAATCGAAAGTCACGTCTATATCAAAGACACAATGTTCCATGATGAAAAAACGCCGTGAACCCCGACTCGGAGCTCACGGCGATCGATACAAAAGAACTACAGAAAATTCCTAGCGACTCGTTTTTCGGGCTCCCTGACGAAATTGGCCCATAACCCACACCGAAATCTCATTCTTGATCTCATCCGAAGTTTCAATCGTCATTTTTCCGAGCACTGTAGGTTTTGGTTGGTATTCGGAAAGAGTGATCCAAACCCGGTAGCTCTTTCCAGGGAGCACTTCCTGAATTCTCGTGGCGAAGGCCCCTGAGATTCGCTCATCCAGTTTGACCCCCGTCACCTGAAACTCGACGGTACTATCGCCACCAGTCACCAGGATACTTTTCTCTATCGGCTTCCCATCTTCGAGAAGCTTCTTGGTATCTCGGTCGAGAAATTTGACGTTCTGCTTCGGCTGTAAAACGATCCGGTCCCGGTGATCCACAGCCACGAGGAACTCCAGATCTCGTTCGACATCATCGCTGGTACGAACCTTGAACAGCAGCTTTTCCTTCATGATCGCCGGCCGGTTATTCGGCCTGGCTGAAAGCTGAAGCTCCCACTCTCGTCCCGGGGTTACTTCCGTCAACTCTCCGATGTCAAGGCCTACACCAAGACCTTTAATCTCCAGAATCTCCACATTCAGCGGAGAGCCTGCCGAGAAATTAAAAGCGCCGGAGAGACCATTCCCTGCCAACCCCTGCAACTTGAGAGTCAAAGGTCGGGTTTCAAGAACCTCCAGAATCGTCCCAGTGATGCTCAATGGGAATTCTGGATTCTCTGGGTCGTTCGAGAAAACCTTCACAGTCTTGGTGATGTTCTTGCCTCGTGCTTTTTTCGTATCCAGTTTCACGGTCACTATTCCCACCCCACCGGGGGGGACTTGGTCGTCGTAATCGGCGACCGTGCAACCTCAGGTCCCGTTGACCTTCTGGATGATCAGCACCTCGTCACCACTATTGTGAATCTTAAACGTGTGCTCAAAGGGAGTACCCTTGATCAGTTCCCCCCAGCTTGCGGTGGTCTCTTCACAACTGATCTGAGGTCCTCCTGGAGCGTAAGAAGCTTCCAGGTCCTTCGAAGAGAAGGAGCTGCTCGAGACAAGCGCTCCCATCCCTAACAGTAACAGAAAGAGCCGCACGCCACTCGTCTGCGTCGCCAGCAATACTCTCATCGGTATCCCTTCAGGGGCCAAAACCCTCCTGCAAAATCAGCTTGTACAGCACGCTTCACGCATCGACTGACAAGATCAGATCGGTCTCACAGAAGAGCTACACAGATCCGAACTTGTCATTAGCAGTATAACATGATGCTGAAAAAGTCAGGCAATTGGAAGAAAATGGCCATGAACCACGGTAATCAACGAAATTCAGCTCACTACTAACGAAAGTGCCATTTCAAGGCGCCGATTCGGAAAAGAAAGCGGGGTCCGCAGGTAAAACCTGCGGACCCCGATCATGTCGCATTGTCAGCTCCCGGATTCAGATCCGGAAATCAGTCGCATAGGCCAAATCCAACACAAGGCAAGCTTCCCGGGGTCGGATCCGAACCACAGAATGGGTAAGGAGCAGACGGGTCAGCACCAGTACTGAACAGGTTGTTCAGGGAGTAGATGATATCCCCGAGATCGACCAGTTCGTCATCGTTGGAATCAAGCGCCAGCAAGCAAGACACTGGATCACCGTCGAAGAGGTAAAGAACCGTCTCCACCGGATCGGAAACATCCAGCTGGCCGTCCGTATTAGCATCTCCACGGATCACGGCCATCGTAGAGGCCGCCGAAGCTGTCACAGTAACAACAATGGTCGCTGTAGCACTTCCACCATGCCCGTCCTGAACGACGTAAATCATGGTGTCGTTACCCTCGAAGTTGTCGTCGGCGGAATAAGTCAACGTTCCGTCCGAGTTGATCACCGAGGAACCATGGAATGGTCCACTCAACAGTCCAACCAGGGTCAGAAGATCTCCGTCTGGATCACTATCGTTAGCCAAGGGAGCAATCGAAAGGACTTCGCCACCCGCAACTGTCAGGTTCGCATCATTGTTAGCGATCGGAACATCATTGACTGGCAGGATATTGAAACGAATCAAACCCGTATCGGAAGTGAAGCCATTTTTGCCGAGGACACTGTCAGTGATCTCATAGTTAAACTCATCGAAACCGGAGTAATCCGGATCCGGCGTGTAAATCAAAGCAGTAATCACTGCGGTGGCATCGGTGAGAACTTCGACCGATCCATGTGACGGTTCAGAAATGCTCATGATGCTGAGAGAGTCGCCATCGGCGTCACTGGCAGCAGACAAGATGGTACTGGCCTGGATCGTCCGGACACCGTCTTCCGGCATCGGGAACGCTGGGATCAAACCTGCCAGCGGCGCATCATTGACCGGATCAACGTTCACTGTCACGGTTGCGGTGGCCTGGCCACCGGCATTATCTGTAACCGTGTACTGGAACA
>JBBWWC010000261.1:0-4772 GCA_050256555.1 Planctomycetota bacterium
ACTGGATTGAAGAAGTGCATACCAATAAAGCGCTGCGGATTTTCAAGGCAGCCTGCGATTTTAGATATCGGCAAAGAGGAGGTATTCGTCGCCAGAATCGCATGCGAATCGACAACTTTCTCGACCTCGGTAAAGATACCGGCTTTCAAATCGAGCGATTCGGGAACCGCCTCGATAACAAAATCACTACCACTACAAGCTTCGACTGTCGATGTGGAGGTGGTGAGAGATTGCTGAACACGATCTCGCGCCTCGGGAGGGGTCTTTCCTCTGTCGATCCCCTTCTCGACACTCGCTTCGATTCGGGAGCATGCCGAGACCAGGAGATCTTCTGAGACATCACAAAGAATCGTCGTAATTCCATGGAGCGCAGTGACCTGGGCAATCCCCAGCCCCATCGTCCCGGCTCCTATCACTGTCACTTGCTGCACCATCGATTCCCCTTCTCCCTGGTCGTCACCACGATCAATTTCTTGAGCCAATTTTCTTGTATTAGTTCGCTGCACCAATTGCTTGAGCAGAATCGCCGGACGGACTGCGGTTGCCTCAGCCAACAGGAGATGCGACCCTCCCGACAGATCACAGGATAACCGAGAGAGCGCATCTTCCAGAGCAGATCTCCCGGACAAGATTTGCTGCCCCGCATCGGTACTGTTTCGGGTACTAGCGACAACACCGAACCATGCGAACCATGGAGAAGAGATGATACCAGTGGACGAGAATCATAAAGACAAGCCTGATTCGTTGGTCTCGGTCGAGCAGGACGGACCCATTCGCTACCTGACTCTGTCCAATCCGCCCGCCAACTGCTATTCGTTGCAGATGATGAAGGAGTTGGACTCCGCCATAATTGATGCCCGTTTCTGTGACGAAACCCATGTCATCGTGATTCGCGGAGACGGAAACCGTTTCTTCTGTGCAGGTGCAGATATCTCAATGCTCCAGCAGGTCACTCCCGAGTGGAAATATCAATTCTGTCTCCATGCTAATGAAACATTGCTCAGGCTCGAGCAAACACCCAAGCTCGTAATTGCACAAATCGAGGGACACTGTGTCGGTGGTGGACTCGAAGTAGCGCTCGCCTGTGATTTAAGAATCGGCTGTACCGGATCAGGAAAGATTGGGGTTCCCGAAGTGCAACTCGGGGTCCTTCCCGGCACCGGCGGAACCCAACGATTAGCGCGGCTACTCGGAAAATCCCGTGCACTACAGTGGTGCATAGAAGGAAAGATGATGGCCATCGAAGAATCGGTCGCCGAAGGAATTCTGGAGCAATCGTTACCCGCAGATGGCTTTCACGAAGCCGTCCGAGAGCTGGCTCTCAGCTACTGCCCTCCCAAACGTGCCAGCCTGGCCGTGGGGTTGATCAAACGTAGCATCCAGAGTGGCTCAGAAATGGGCCTACACGAAGGACTGGCTCTCGAAAGAGAACTTCAACAACGTTTATTTGGTAGCGAAGATGCGAGCGAGGGGATTGCAGCTCATCAAGAAAAACGTCCCCCACAATTCAAAGGAAAGTAACAAGGAGGATCGATCTTGCCGGTCACGATCAAGAACCACACTCAAGGCGACCATCATATTTCCCAGATCACTCTGGATTCTCCTCCACTGAACATCCTTGATCGCCAGATGTGCGACCAACTACTCGAAGCCTTGCACGTCATCCGTGACGATGACGAATCAAGGATTGTCGTCATACGCGGCGCTTCCGGTGAGTTCTGTAGCGGCACCGACATCTCGGAGCATACGCCAGAAAAAATGCCTCGGTTACTACCCCAATTCCATGATTGTCTGCGGGCGATCAACAACATCGACGCCATCGTAATTGCTGCCATCCAGGGACGATGTCTCGGTGGAGGTATGGAGCTGGCGCTGGCATGCGACCGCTTGATCACCGAGGAATCGAGTAACTTCGGTCTTCCCGAGATCAAACTTGGTTGTTACCCACCGGCCGGAATCGTCCAGCTACTCGATCGACGCTGTTACGGTCAGGCCATCCGCATGGTTCTCTCTGGTGAAAATGTCAGTCCATTCGATCTCCAACAAAATGGTATCGTCGACACGATTGTTGAGACTGGAAGCCTTGACGATGCGATCGAACAAGAGATCGCTTCGTACACAAAGATGAGCCCTGCCATCATCGCCATGACAGCTCGACAGTTCCATCGCTATCAGCGTAAATCTTGGGTTGGCCAGCTGCTCGATATAGAACATGATTACCTGACCGAAGTTCTTTCACACCCAGATTCGCGTGAGGGCGTCGAAGCGTTTCTTGAAAAGAGAGCTCCTCGCTGGGCCAAAAAGCAGGGGCTCGTAGGACCTGACGATCTAGCACTGTAGGAGCTTCAGCCATGACGATGCTTTGCGCACGTATCAAGAAACACGGCGGACTTGATCAAATCCACATGGAACAGATCGACGAGCCGCAACCAGGCCCAGGAGAAGTCCGCGTACGACTACAAGCAGCGGCTCTCAATCATCTCGATTTATGGGTTCGCAAAGGAGTCCCTGGACATCGATTCCCGTTACCGATGATTCCGGGTTGCGACGGTGCTGGAATTGTCGATGCCGTCGGACCCTCAGTTTCTAAAGACCACATCGACCGTGAAGTGGTCCTGGCTCCCGGTGTCGCCTGTGGTCATTGTCGACGATGCCTGTCCGGGCACGACATGCTTTGCCCTCAATACGGCATTCTTGGCGAAACCAGAAACGGCACCTGTGCCGAAGCGATCGTAGTTCCTGAAGCGCAACTACTCTCCCGTCCGAATGGAATCAGCTGGGAAGAATGTGCCGCATTTCCTCTTTCAGCCCTAACCGCCTGGTCGATGCTACAAAAGGCTCAGCTGTGCCGTGGAGAAACGATACTGGTCATCGCCGGAGCCAGCGGTGTCGGATCGATGGCGATCCAGATGGGAGTTCTGTTCGGCGCCAGAGTGATCGCCACCGGTAGCAACGAACAAAAGAGATCTCTGGCGAGAGATCTCGGAGCCACCGAAACGATCGATTCGAAAGATCCCGACTGGTGGAAACCGTTACGGCAAATGACAGCAGGCGAAGGACCCGATGTCGTTTTTGAAAATGTCGGCAGCGATACATGGGAAGGAAGCACCCGCTCCCTCGCCAAAGGCGGCCGAATTGTCACCTGTGGGGCCACTAGCGGCTCACAGGTATCGATCGAATTGAAGCGGCTCTTTTTCAAAAACCAACAAATCATCGGATCCACGATGGGAAAACGCACCGATTTGATAAGACTGCTGGAACTGCAGCAAAACGGGCAGCTTCGCAGCGTCATCGATTCGGTCCATCCACTAAAAAATCTACAACAAGCCCATCAACGTATGGAACAGCGCCAATCTGCCGGCAAAATAGTGATCCGAATGCCTGGTAGCTGATAGCCGACCCGATGAATAGGAGCCTTCCATGACGCAACCAAACCGAGTCCTGATGGAAACGATTCCAGACCAGGACGGTCTTGTCTTGCTGACACTGAATCGGCCTGAAAAGAAAAATGCACTCGACAAAGAAATGGTCGACGCACTTCATGAAATGTTATCGACGCTCGAAAAGCGAGATGACCTCAGCTGTTTGATCCTTCACGGCGCAGGAGACTCATTTGTCGCCGGGGCTGACATCGCACAATTAAGAGACAGAAAAGCCACCGACGCCCTGGAAGGGGTCAACCAGAAGATCTTTCGGCGGATCGCCGAGTTCCCGGCACCGACCATCGCGGCAGTACAAGGTTGGGCTCTCGGTGGTGGTTGCGAACTGGCCATCGCCTGCGACCTTCGTGTCTGCACTGACGATGCCAAATTTGGTCAACCAGAAGTGGGCCTGGGAATCATCCCGGCTGCCGGAGGGACCCATCGACTATCAAAATTGGTCGGGCTGGGTAACGCCCGCGAATTGATTTTCACCGGCAAGATTATCGACGCCGATGAAGCGCACCGGATCGGCCTGGTCAATCAAGTGACGACCCCCGAGGAATTACTGGAGAAAGCGATCTCGCTCGGTAAAAAAATCGCACGTAACGCTACTGGCGCAGTCCGTTTGGCGAAGGTTGCGGTCAACCAATCCGCCGACCTTGACGAGCCCGGGCGCGATGCCCTGGAATGCCAATCCCAGGCGATCTGCTTTGAATCCCAGGAGAAACATGACCGAATGACGGCGTTCCTCGAGAAACGTCGTAAATAGCCGACAAACACCCACGCAAAAAACCAAAAGATTCGGGCAACGACTTACTCTCGGTTTGATCCACCAACATCGACGTAGACAGAGATTTCGATTTCACTCATCACTTCTTCTGAATCAAATTCATCTGTTCTTTCTCGGGCTGAAGCACTTCTGCAATGGCTCAGGGATAGCTTCTTTATTCGAAAACAAAGAAATCTGAGAGTCCGGTGTATCCGTATAAACTACAAGAACAAGGGTGCCTGGGCCTTTCCGCCCGGCGGGAAACAAATTCTTGTCATTATGGTTCTTTTTAGTGGGTGGACAGCCGTAGAGCTTTTTATGAATATCAGTAGAAGAATTGTGTTTAGATTTCGGCTTCCTATTTCGAGTCCTTGGAGCGCGGATAACCGTTGGAGAAACAACAATCGGCAGGCCTTTATATTCTGAATCGTATCGAAGCAAATCTCTGTCTTGATGAGGAACCGTATTCACATCCGCATGTACTATCTTGCACACCATAAACAATTTCTCCCATGAACATTCCAGCCCGCGAAGGTTAGCGAACACCAAACACATGCAGCACAATTAAAAACAGACAGTAA
>JBBWWC010000262.1:0-3508 GCA_050256555.1 Planctomycetota bacterium
CAATCGCAACGGTACGCAAAGAACAGACTCCAATCGCAAGTTTGCGATGGAAGCGGATTCATCGAAGCGAGGATCGCTCCTGGCATCCCCGGTCAGAACCGGCTCGCCGGTATCAATCACACGCCTGACCAGTGAATGACTGACCTGTAGATGTGCTCTACGAATCACGTCTTTGTCGATATTTCGAGAAGCCGCAACTTTTAGCTCCATATCATCTTCAACGATGAGGAACCCACGTTCGGCACCGGAAATCTCGATGACATTCTGAAGGATGACCTCGAATAGTTCCTCGGTAACGAGAATGGCGCAAAGATCACGAGTGAGTTCCAGTAGACGCAGAAAAATCTCGCGTTCTTTCTGAAAGCGAACAGACTCATCGCCAGGTTCTTCGCGGGTAATCGGCTCAAGAAAGTACTCGGTACTCAACTGGAACGTTTCGCCAGCAGGGCTAGAGCTGCGATGCATTTCGGGGATTTCACCGAAGAATATTTGTGTTTTGCCAATCTCGATCAGATCACCCAGCATCACCGGTTGACGTCGTATCAAGATCCCGTTGACCATGGTCCCGTTACGGCTACCAAGATCTTCGATATGCCAACGCCCCTGAATCCGCTTTAAATGACAGTGCTTGCGTGAAGATGAGATATCTTCGATCTCGATATCATTAACTCGAGACCTACCGATAGACACGACATCACCACTCAGAGAAACTTGACGCTCTCCGGCAAGATCTCGAACAAAGAGACGTTGAGAAGACGACGTGGAACGCGTCGATTTCCCTTTACGTGAATGTTCCGGCACGTCCAAGGCAGATTTCACTTTCAGCTCGGACAGGGGTCCTGGGATCATTAGATGTTCGCACGACCAGACCACATGTAAAGAAGATTTTACAGGGGGGTGCCAGAGTTAATTCTGGTCTATTTTGGCCATATTGAGGGTTTTGGCAACTTTCAGCAAGGAACGGTCCTGCCAATCCCGGGACAGGGAAGCCCTGCCAGATCTCCCCTGATACAAAAAGCAGAAAGAAACAGGCCCCTGCTCCGTATCCAACACACCGGCCAGACTGGACACGCCACGGATAGTCCCCGTCTTGGCTCGAACCTTTCCCACCAGTGCTGTTCGGGTCAGTCGGCTTTCGAGCGTCCCGTCCATCCCCGCCAGGGGAAGCCCATCGAGCAGAACACCTCCCCACTCCTGAACCAGCACCAGCTCGACGACCTTCCGTAAGATACGTGCGGTGAGTTGATTATTTCGTGATAGCCCGGAGCCGTCCCGGATAACGACGGAGTTGGATTGACCGATTCTCTGGTGAATCCATTTCTCCAAAGCCTGCGCAGCAGATTCGAAAGAACCGTTTCCGCCACGCGCACGCCCCAGAACCCTCGCCAGAGCATCCGCATAAAGATTTTGACTCCGTTTGAGCATTACTGGAATCCTCGAAGATAACGAATGGGAGATCGTCGCAACAATGTCAGCTTTGGCGGCAGGAGAAATCGATTCGCCACGAACCGTGATTCCTGAATCGTGGAGCAATTGTAGAAAAACACTGACGAAAGCCTCTGCCGGATCCGGCACCGCCACGTATTCAGTCCTGACCCCGCCCGTCTTGAGGAATTTACCGGAAACCAGAATGTCCCAACCGTCACCGCGACGATCAACTCGATACAGATGATCTTTTTTCTTCTCACAAACCGTGAGGGAATTACGTAGCTTGATCCGCGGCTGCGCAGGACGTACCGAGACCTCAACCGCTCCTGAGACAACGGGACCGATAACAACGTCCACACAATTGTCATTGAGATTCAAAGCACCAGAGGGTGCGCAATACCAGCGAGAAAGCTGATCTTTGGGCCAATCAGGATGAACACCGGACCCTTCCAGTTGACGGACGTCCGCAAGGATACGGCCGCGAATTACATCAATACCCTGAGAACGAATGCGATCGATCCAGGGACGCAACTCCCAGAGAGGGTCCTTGTCATTCTCACGACCGCAGATGGCAGGATCACCACCGCCCACAACCAGAAGATCCCCATCCAGAACACCGTCTTCAACAGTCCCGAGACGCATCAGATTGGTCTGCAAGAGGTAATCAGGTCCGAGTAAATCAAGACACGCGGCGGCAACGATCAACTTCATGCAGGAAGCGGGAGCTCTCGCTTCTTCCGCACGATGCTCCAGTAGCGTCCCGTCCGGCAATCTGAAGGAAAATGAGATCTCCTTCTTCGACAGCTTCAACTTGGTCGCCTCGGCCAGAATCGATTGCACCAGGTCAACACCAAGAAGACCTGTACTGGGTAACAGAAGGAACAAGACAAGAAGACAGAGCGAAAAACTCGATCGGAATCTGGCCATGGAACGAGATCGTTGACTCCGACAATCAAGATTGCCGAGATGTCTTCCGTTGAACGTGTCCATCAAAATTCCTTCGCTCTCAATTTCCCTCACCCGGGCTCGCCTGAATAGCAGCCTAGACGTACGGGTACAAAACTACAAGGCTGACTGAAGGGAACAAATCACCTAGGATCATGCTTCAGGAGTACACGTCATGAATACAATCAACAATCCGCCAGCTCCGCGTAAAAGAAATCGTCCGCAACGCTCACGGGCAGCTGAATCGATCCATCGAAGGCTCTCCGGATTGGTTCGCTCACTACTATCAAAAAAAGGCAATGACTCGCTATCTGGACTCCCCGAGCAAGTCGAATTGAATCTCAGAATCCCTATCCACCTCGATGGTTCCGGACTCTTCGAATCCAGAGAATTCGCCAGGACCTTGCTGGCGCAGGTTGAATCACTACGCATCCAGGGTGAAACGGAATCTTTAGGTCTCCGTTCAGGGCACGCTCCTTGCTACTGGTGCAACGCCGTCGCCTGCCAGCACTCTCAGCCGCCAGACCACAGCAGCGTCCTACATAGCTGGTCACAAACAGGAATCCCCATCTGGAAAAATTTAACAACGCTTCTCCTTGAAACCAAAGACGAACAAATCGATCTCATCTATGGCGAAACCCCACGCCCGGTCATCGTCTGGCGTAGCGAGCCGGAGCTTCTTCAAGAAACCCTTCCAGAATTCCTCGGAGACTCCTTGTTTGCACGACCTATCGGCGCTCTGGTGGCGGGCGGCTTCCCGCTACCAAGCCCTGACGGAGAACCGAATCTTCTTTCCGTCACAGCATTGGTACAAGAATCAAGATCTGGCAGGAACATTCCCAAGTACACACTGAACCTGATTGCTACGACCCCACCCCCACATCATCTTGCAAGCCTGGTCGGCTCCGACATGAGCACCGCATTGACCAACTGGACCAGAGCACTCCGTTCATCGTTCAATTCACTTCAACAACGACTGACCTCCATGGCAGAAAAAGGCAACAGAGCCTCGATCCAGAAATCCAGGCAAGAGGTTGTTGAAATCCTGATCGAATCGAGATCGTACCTGATAACGATGCGCAGACGTTCCGAACGAAGAACACTCCATGCTGAGGAAAGATCGAGCGATCCAGAT
>JBBWWC010000263.1:0-1827 GCA_050256555.1 Planctomycetota bacterium
TATCAAAAGAAGAAACGTTGTTTTCTGAGGGAGAACAAGCCAGCTCATTTTTCGTTCTGCTGAACGGCGAACTGGAGGTGATACGAACCCATCCAATCCATCAGCAAGAGATGATTGTCTCCCGGATTTTTGATCAGGGAGAAAGCGTTGGAGAAATCGCTGCGGTCAGAAAAGATCAACACCGAAGTGCAACCGTCAGAGCAGCGACAGACAGCAACCTTGTTGAAATCTCATACGAGGCCATCGATGCCATCGGAGGCCGATTCGAATTTCACCTGGCCACCATCCAGTTATCACAACAATACCAGTTACATGACGAAGCTCTGACGAGGTCCTATCCCTACCAACTTCTCACCAGCACCGGACCGGTCAAAGGTTGGAGTCATGAAAAAACTTACGAGGATCAACAGGTCGTCTTCTCCGAGGGCGACCCATCGGAGCTGGTGTACTTCATCATCTCAGGCCAAGCAAAAATCGCTCTCCGTGCGACTCCTGGGGATAACTACCACACCATCATCGGGCAAGGTCAGATCTTCGGAGAACTGGGCGTCATCAACGGACAGGCTCGCTCTGCCACGGTAACGGCTCATGGAAAGCTGCGTGTCCTTGTTGTCGACGCCTCAAGATTCCTGACTCTCTCCGGTGCCAATCATGAATTGTCCAAGGTGCTGCTGCTTTTACGAAGAATCTATCGTAACGGCACTGGCCAATCGGTTTTGCAATTTGAACATCAGGTAGATGGTGTGGCTGTCTATATCAGCTCCATCGATCTCCCCAATAATCGCCAGCTGGTCATTCAGTACACCGTCAACAATCTCTTGGTCACCATGAAAACCGAGCCTGACCAACTCGCGTCTCAATCGATCCAGTACAAGTTTGAAGATGCTGGCCGAAATATTAGACGTTCCTTGAATGTTACTGACGGACAAATTGTCGCGGGTGAACTGGAAGGACCCAATCCAGAAACTGGATTGTTGATAGCAGCCATCCGTGATCAAACCCAACTGACCACAGAGCAGCTCGACACATTCAGTCGTGAAGGATTACTGTTCACCGCGCCATTATCTTCCGACATGGTTTGCCACTGCCTGCAAATAAGCCAAAGAGACCTTCAAGAAAAAATCGCGCTGGGTTGCCAGACCGCCATCCAGCTGGTCAATGCTACCGGAGCCGGAACCGTCTGCGGCGGTTGCCATGGCGCTCTGGAAAACTTGACCGGAGAAGCATCCTCTGTACCGGTCAGGCTAAGTCAACAAACAGAAGTGGTTCCCGGAGTCCATCGAATACGGTTCACCACTGTCAATTCCAAACCGCTCCCCGCCTCTCGGCCTGGACAACATATAACGGTCAAAGGCATCATCGACGGGATCAACGTCAGCAGACCTTATACATTGACCAGCTCCCAGACAGAAAGTCGCTGGCGAGAAATCACCATTCGAAAAGAAGATCATGGATTGTTTTCTCGATGGCTCTGCTCCATCGATCATACCGAAACAAGTATCCAGATCTCAGCTCCTCAAGGCGACTTCTGTGTCGATATGAGTGACACCACCCCGATCGTGATGCTGGCAGCCGGGATCGGTATCACTCCAGCGCTCGCAATCGCACGGTCTCGTGCAGAACATCAGAACGGCCCGAAGATCCATATCGACCATTCGGCTAGAACCGAAAACCAACTGATCGCCAAGGATGAACTGAGCCAGCTCGCCGCTCGACATTCATCGATCGATTATCAACCCCGAAGAAGTTCCGGTGGTGAGAAACTCTCGCGAGTAGAGATTCAGAAACTTCACGAAAAAAGCCCGAATGCTCGCTGGATGATTTGCG
>JBBWWC010000264.1:0-2281 GCA_050256555.1 Planctomycetota bacterium
CACCAGTTAGAGGAAGGGGAGATCGTTGAATTCTGAAACGGGTCTCCCACGACACATTCACATCGTTGGCATCGGCGGAAGTGCGACCAGTGGTCTGGCTCAGTTACTCAAGGCATGGGGGCATGTCGTTTCGGGCAGTGATCGTGATGCTTCTTTGAGGTCTGAATTCGAAAGTTCAGGGATTCAATTTTTTCAGGGACATCGAGATTCACATCTTCCTGCTGAAGTTGGGTTAGTGATCCGATCTGCTGCAGTTCCTGAAGAGAATCCTGAGGTTGTCGCAGCTGTGGAACGTAATGTTGAATGTCTTCGTTATAGCGAGTGTCTCGGGCGCCTTACTCAGTTACGAAGAACCATTGCCGTGGCCGGGACACATGGAAAGACATCGACAACTGGAATCTTGACGAGCATTTTCATGGCGGCTGAAAGAGATCCGACCGTAATTCTCGGAGGAGAATTGGTGTCGATCGGCGGGAACTGGAGAAAAGGTTCTGGGAAAGATTTCATCGTTGAATCCTGTGAATTCCAGAAGTCCTTTTTGGATTTGCATCCGAGTGCCGGAATCATTACCAACATCGAGCTGGACCACCCTGAAATTTATGAAGATCAGTCCGCTGTGGAGGAGGCTTTTCGGGCATTTCTCCAGCGACTACGTCATGGATCACCGGTAGTGATCCCGATTGATCTACATGATCGGTTAGTCGGTGCTGGCGATGTGAAACCGATCTGTTTCGGAATCGGAGAGGGTCCTGGATGGCGTGGCCGAATTCGATCGGGTGTTGAACAGCGAATCATCGAGATTCATGAGGATGGGGAGCTTCGTTTCGAAGCACACCTGCAAATCCCTGGTCTCCACGCAGTGAAAAATACGACCGCAGCAGTGGTGCTTTCCTTTGCTCTGGGCATCGATCCTGTAGCGATTCGTCAGGGGATCGAGAATTTCGAAGGGGTCAAGCGTCGATTCGAAAAGCGACCCGTGCTGGAAGGTGTGGAATGGTTTGAAGACTATGCGCACCATCCAACGGAAGTCGCTCACACTTTGGCGGGAGCGAGAGAGCTATACCCTGACCGGAAAATTTGGGCCCTCTTTCAGCCTCATCAATTGACGCGGCTGGATGCTTTCCTGGAGCAGTTTGGAAGGTCCTTTTCGGCTGCAGACGAAGTGATTGTTTTACCGATCTATTCAGTACGGGAAGATCAGAGAAATTTCCCGAATAATCTTCGGGAAGTTTTACAGAGACAGTTAAGAGTAGAAAAAGTCCAGACCCGATTGCTCGGGTTTTCGGAGGCGATTCACGATCTCCCTGAGCTAGTCAATCCAGGAGATGTGGTCATCTCTCTGGGGGCGGGGGATAACGATGAGATTGGGCGACAAATTTCTAATGCTCGAGATGGAGTGCTGTCTTGAATCTCCTGGCTGGGATTTTAGAGAATAAATCCCTGGCACCTCACAATTGGTATCGGGTCGGTGGCACTGCTAGATATTACGCAAAACCGATTTCTGTAGATGAGTTGAAAGATCTGACCGATTGGGCTCATCAAGAGCAACTACCTGTTTTTCTTCTTGGACGGGGCGCGAACGTCCTGTTCGCTGATGCAGGCTTCGATGGATTGGTGATTCATACCAAATCACTGGTCAAGAAACCGTATGTTCTTGAGTCAGGTTTGATCGAAGTCGAAGTAGGACAGGATCTGGAGAAACTGATCGGTTGGTCCAATCGTCATGGGTACCAGGGGCTTGAGGGATTTGTCGGTATTCCATCGACGATGGGTGGAGCGGTGTGGGGCAATGCCGGAGCCGCCGATGGGGGAATCGGTAAGCTGGTAAGCGAGGTGCAGTTGATCGAACCCGGGGGGGCGCTGGAATGGATCGATGGCCGCGATCTCGCCTGGGATTACCGATATTCGGGAATCCAGGATCGAGTGATCGCCAGGGTACGTTTGGAATTGACTCCTGGTTTTGATGCGGAAAACCTACAGAAACGATCTGACGATTTATTGCAGAAGAAGAAAGACACACAGCCCTTCGAAAATAAAACCTGCGGGTGTGTTTTTCGCAATCCAGATGGGATGAGTGCCGGCCAGTTGATCGAAGATTGTCAGCTGAAGGGAAGAACTTCGGGCGGCGCAATGATATCAAACAAGCATGCCAACTTCATCGAGAATGTGACTGGCAAGGCGTCCTCTCATGACATTGAGGTGCTGATAGAGCTGATCCAGGAAACGGTTCGAGAGAAGTACGGAGTTTCGCTCAAGAATGAAGTGGTCATGCCAGGTTCTC
>JBBWWC010000265.1:0-7236 GCA_050256555.1 Planctomycetota bacterium
GCACCATATCCTGTTCACCTGGAACAACACCGATGCCTATGATCAGATCATCATCGAGTTCAACGGAAACGAAGCGACGATTCCAGGAAATAGCACCAGCTATAACTCGATGGTCGATAGTCCTGGAGAATACGCCGTTGCGATCCGTGGTGAAAAGTTCAATGGTCAAAGTGGCAGAGCGCATTGCACTCTTTCCACACCATTCCCGCTCGGAGCCGCAAGCTGTTCCGCCCAGGGGAGCACAGTCTCTCTCAACTGGACGAACGGTGGTGCCTATGACACCATCGAGATCAGCCGTGACGGACAACTGATTGCCAGCATCGATGGTTCAAATATGGACTACACCGATGCACAGGTCCCGGCCGGCCAGCACTCCTACTCCTTGCGTGCGATCAAGCGCCAGGGAATCACAGCAGCTCAATCTTGTTCACTCACAGTTCTGGATCCACCGGCAAACATGTCCTGTCGTGGTGAAGCGGACCAGGTTCGCTTGAGCTGGACTAACTCGCAGTCGGCCTATGCCAACATCGAGGTTTATCGTGGCGATAACTTGATCGAAGTGATCTCAGGCGATGAAACCGAATATGTCGATACAGGTCGTACACCGGGCGAATATTCCTATTCACTGAATGGAATACTGGGCACCAGTCGAAGTGATTCCAGCAACTGCGAAACCGTGATCCCGGAGCCGGTCAATACCCTTGGAACCAATCTTCTCGAGGGAAGTAACTCGTTATTGACATGGGCTCCCACCGATGTTGATGTTGCGACTGTCGAAATCTTCCGTGATGACGTTTCCATCGCAACCGTACCTTCGACAACCACCTCGTTCATCGATCCCAATCTTCCGCCTGGAATTTACACCTACTGCACCAGAGCCGGAATCTCGGATAACTACAGTACCGATGACTGCGAAATCGCCATCGTTCCGACGCCACCCAACAGCATCGCCTGTAGCGTCGACTCGGCGGTCGCCACGGTTACCTGGAGTAATGGTGAAGCCTATGACACCGTGATCCTGCGCAGAGACGGTGGCACCATTGTCGAGTTCCTCGATGGTGGTACAACGAGCTACGTTGATCCGAATCCTGGCCCGGGACCACACAAGTACACGGTTACCGGCAGAATTCAGAACTTCGTCTCGACCGATCTCTCCTGTCAAGTGACGGTTCCTTACCCACCAGCCGATCTAGCTTGCTCGGTCTCCGGCGGCATCGATTCGGTCCTGACCTGGATGAATACGGAGCCTTCGACGTCCATCCGCGTTTATCGTGATGATCAGGAGATCGCCAGCCTCGATCCCGACAGCAGCGGCTACACTGATTCCAGTGTTGCGCCGGCCACTTACACCTATTGCGTGGTGAACGTGTTCACTCACCCCAATGGGGAAAAGACCAGTGCCAGTTCATGCTGCACACTGATCGTCCCGGCAGCGCCTTCCGACATGAGCTGCATTTCCAACTCCGGAGATGTCAATCTGTCCTGGACCAACAATGACAGCTACGAAGACCTCACCTTGCTCAAAGACGGTGACGTCATGGCTGTACTGTCTGGCACCGATACTTCATACACGGATGCAGCAGCCGAACCTGGTAGCCATACCTACACCCTCAGCGGGTCGATCGAGGGCAACAGCTCTGCAACGACTTCCTGCAGTGAAGATGTACCGGCCGCCATCACTGATCCAGGTGCAACCGCCCTGGCCTCGACCGTCTCTCTCTCCTGGAGCCATTCCGGTCCTGGAGATGAGGTCGACCTGACCCGTAACAGTAGTCCGATCGCCACCATGTCCAGCAGCACAACTTCCTACGAAGATGCAGGACTGGATCCGGGCGATTACACGTACTGCTGGACGATGCGTATCGGCGACGGCACCAGCCCGACGGTTTGTACGACAATCCATGTGCTGGCAGATCCTTCTGATATGAGTGCCATCTCTGTCAGTGGTGAAGTCGATGTCACCTGGACAAATAACGATGGTTATGAAAACCTCATTCTGAATCGCGACGGCCAATTGCTCGCCATCTTGCCGGGTAAGGATAGCTCCTACCATGATGCCGCAGCCGGTGCCGGTCCCCATACTTATGATCTGACTGCCATTGCTGGTCCCAGCACCAGTTCGACTCTGGATACTTCGGTCGATGTCCCCTCGACACCCACCGATATGGCAACCACGGCGCTCAGCTCCGCGGTCACCATCACCTGGTCACTACCTACTCCGGGTGAATCACAGGAGTTGACGCGAAACGGCAACACGATCGCAACTCTGGCCGGCGATGCCTCTTCCTACACTGATTCGGGACTGGCCTCTGGTGATTACACTTACTGCGTGACCAACATCATCGGTAACGGAACCAGCGCGACCACCTGTTCTTCGATTCATGTGTTGGCAGATCCAAACAACATGACCTGTGACTCGGCAGCGGGTTACGTCAATCTTGCCTGGGCCAACAACGATAATTACGCAACCTTGACCCTCGAGCGTGACGGTCAACCACTGGTGATCATGTCAGGAGACACAACCTCCTACACCGACGATTCGGCAGCGGTAGGCAATCACACCTACTCCCTGACCGCAAACGCCGGTCCCAGCACCAGCAGCACCGTCGATTGCTCGGTCAATCACGTTCTTCCGGCCCCCAGTAACCCGAGCTGTTCGGTCACCGCTGGTGAAGTCGATCTATCCTGGGCCAACAACGACACGTACAAGACACTGGCTCTCAACAGAGATGGTCAACTGCTCGAGATGTTGCCGGGTGGTACCACCTCGTACCATGATGCCTCTGCTGGAGCTGGCCCGCACAATTACGATCTGGTCGCCTCGGGAGGATCCATCGAAAGCGATGCAGCCAGCTGCAGCGTCGATGTCCCTTCGACACCAGAGAATCTCAGTTGTGGTCTTTCCGGCGGCTCCGAGGTGCAAATGGCCTGGTCTCTTCCGACCGACGGAACCAGCGTCGAGATCTATCGAGACGGTAGCCTCATCGCCACTCTTGGCGGTTCGGCGACCAGTCATAGCGACGCTCCTGGACCCGGAACCTACACCTATGGCGTGATCAACAAGATCGGTGACGGAACATCTCCGACCACCTCCTGCACCATCGTGGTTCCACAACCACTTTCGGGAATGGCTTGCACGACTTACGGTGATGGAAACGATCTGTCCTGGACCAATGGTGAAACTTACGACACGGTTCAGATCTACAGAGACGGTGCTCTCGCTGGTATCGTCAACGGTGACGAAGAAAGCTACAGCGATGGTGGCCAACTGGGTGCCGGCACCTACAGTTACGAGCTGGTAGCTACGCTGGCCGGTTCGGATACCGCTCCGATTTCTTGCTCGGTGACCATCTTGCCACCACCAGTCAACCTGGCATGCACCTTCTTCGGTGCCCCCATTCATCTCGACTGGAGCAACAGTGCTGCGTACACCACGATTCACATCGAGCGCAACGGTGTCCTGATCTCTTCGATCTCGGGCAACTCGACCAGCAATATTGATGTGATCCCGGCGGAAGGTACTTACTCGTACCGGATCTGGGGTGAGCATGCGGACGGCATTACCACTTCGACCACCTGTTCTGGTTCCGTCAAAACCTTCCTCCGGGGAGATGCTAACGGAGATACCCGTTGCGACATCGCAGACGGTATCTGGGTGCTCAACTGGCTCTTCGTGGATGGTCAAGAACCGACCTGTTTCGATTCTGCCGATTTCGATGACAACGGAATCGTGACCATCGGAGATGCAATGCTGATGATCTTCTACTTCCTGAGTGCAGAAGGAACGCCGAATATTCCACCTTCGGCCCCCTTCCCGGATGCTGGCATGGACCAGACCGACGATGTACTCGACTGCATCAGTTCGCCTTACTAGAAAGCGAACTGAAGATCTCAAGTAGGTCGTAGCGGGCCCTGCAGGATGAACCATCCTGCAGGGTCCGTTTTCTTTTCTGGGCTGCTTATACAGGCTCAAAATCGTCGGTATGTCGATCCTGGATCGATGGTGTATGATAACAAAGAGACAGTTTTCGAAATGTAGAAGACGCAGGGCAAGATGGGCAGCTCGAAAGGCAATCCGATGAATCCGGCTGGGCCTGATCAAAACGGGCAAATGCAAAACGGACAAAGAAACGGAGTGAACTCGCTCACTCCCGCTTCTTCCGGCGCATCGCATGATGAGCCTTACGGACCGATCTGTCGCTCCTGCCCGATTCGTAGCCGCTGTCAAAAAGTCTGCGATCTGGTCGAAAATGTGCTCCCCAGCATGGAAAAAGCACGGGTCGATGCGGAAGATCTCTCTCGCCTCTTCATGGGTGTCCGGATGGTCAACGTCATGCTCGATAACACCGAGATGCTCACATCCCGTCAAAAAGAGGTAGTTCAGCTCTATTATCGAGAATCGCTGATGCAGCAGGAAATCGCCAAGAAACTGCAGGTATCCCAGCAAGCCGTTGCAGACTCACTGGTTCGAGCCCGACGTACCGTCGGGCGTCATTTTGGGGCCAAAGAGATGGCTCGAAATTCTGAACAGCCCCGTCCCTTTAGCACCTGATCGGGAATTCTTCCCTGTCTTTGCCGGTCAGCCTTGCCCCGATTGACACGATCCCCGTCCCGGATAGAATTCGTATAGGTGATGGAATTGAAGGCAACAGGGATCTCATTCGGATCCTTTCGAGCCTGCCGGTCTCCTGAGCATCCTTCTTTCGATCAGAAAGTGGACTTTCCATCCCCTGTGTTTCTCTACAGATAGCGTGGTCATTGGCCAGGTAGAGGCTTCACATTTCCCCTTCTGTTCCTCTTGGTAGGACAGCGAAGGGGTAAATTTTGAAGTGCAGTGTAAAAGCTACGGCCAGCAATTTTACCGGCCACGCAGCCTAGGCGCGCAGCGAGGAAAACTCGAGGAAAGACGGACCATGGATTCTCAAAACAAGATTTCTTGTCGTTCGACAAAAAGCCCGACCCGTCACACCCTGCCAATGCTGGGATCGTCTCTGATGGGGTTCTGGTTTCTACTCTTGCTCCTGTTCACCATCCCGTGTGACGGTCAAGTATTTTGCGACCCGGTGAACCCTTCTTACGGAACCTGTTTTGTTCAAACCGGTTCTTACCCGGGCGAGCTCGCTTACGCCGCAACGGTAATTGATGGTGAATCCTCCGTTCTGGTCTCTGACTACCTGAGCGGTATCTTCTACAAGTTCCCGATTGCAGGAATGAGTTCCTCCTCTTCCTACGCTTGCCCGCTCGGTCCTGCCACCTACCTCGGTGTGGCCTGGAACACCGACGAGGATGTCCTTTACTGGATCGTCAATGATCAAGGATCTCGGCTTCTCGTCACCTCCAGCTCTGGAGGGAATCTGATCAGCCAGGTGCCACTCACCTTGCCGGCAGGTGTTTTGACCGTGACTGGACTGACCTGGAACCCAGCCACCGGTAACTTCTGGACCAACGATCTCGATAACGACGTCTACCATGAGCTACTTTCTGACGGCAGTTTCACTGGAAACAGCTTCAGTAACCCAGCTGCAGGCGGTGCCGGGGCCTTTGGTCTCGGGCTCACCTCAGTACTCGACCCCATCACCGGGGATTACCTGCTCGATCTTCCGGTCGGCCCAGCTTCGGCACAGCGAGCCAATCAGGTCATCCGGGTCGACGAATCAGGGAACGAAGTCGGCCTCTTCTACCCACTGGCGAGCGTCAATTCGTTGACCGGTTACATCACCGGGATCGCCTGGTCTGAAACTGGTAGCTGGGGTGGCCCCAGTGACTTCGTCGTCGACCTCGATAACAACATGGTCGTTGAAGTGGCAGTTCCGAACCCCAATGCGCCTTCCGTCTCGACCTTGAATTGCAGCGCCGATGGTGACAACAACGTCACCTTGAGCTGGCTCAATCCGATCACCTACACGAGCATCCAGATTTCTCGGGATGGCGAACAGATTGCCGAGATCGGACCAGGCATTGAGTCGTTTGTCGACGAGGATCTCGACTCCGGAACTCATCAATATGATTTGAAGCCGATTCCCGCCAGTGGTGTCGATCTTCCTGCCGCAACCTGTCAGGTCGTGGTCGGATTCGGCCGATTGCTCGGCACCATCAGTCACGGAGGAAGCAGCGCTGGTCCCTCCACTGTCATCGAAAGCAGCGGCCGATTGCTGGTCGCCGATGAAAGCGGACTGACCGCCTGGCTCTATGAAAAAGATCTCACGCCAGTCGGAAGTATTCCGGGCCCATTCAGCACCACCGTGACGTTGTCGGGACTCGCATGGAACTCTTCCAACGATACGATTGCCTGGCTCACGGCTAACGGAGACCTGCGAATCACCGATCTCGCAGGAGTCGAGCTGTCTGCCAGTTCCATCCAGTCGCCCAGTGGTGGTCTGGTCGGAGAAATCTGCTGGTCCAACTTCCTCGGCCGTTACCTCGGGCTCGATCGCTCTTCGATAGATATCTTTGAGTTCGATGCCGATGGAACGGTTGGAACCTCGACCCAGCAACCACCAGGTACCGCAACCGGCGCCGCAGCGTTCCTCGGCGGAATCACCGATCGGGGAGATTCACTCAGTCTCGTCATCGACGTGGCTGTCGGTTCCCTGCAAGACAACGGAATCAGTCGTATTGAGCGATCGGTCGATGGGACCAAAGCCGGACTCGGATTTGATCTCGCACCATCGGCAAACTCCGGTGAAATCGTCAGCCTGAGTTCGTCGGAAGCGGGCCCCTTCGGAACTCCCGTCTCTTACGTGGTCGGTAAAGATACTGGCATCATCTACATGCTCTCGGCAAATCTCGCCGGTACTGGATCGGACTTTGTTCGTGGTGAAGTCGTCGTAGACGGCACCATCAATCTGCTCGATGTCACCCAGACATTGCTGTTGCTCTTCGATGCGGGTCAAGATCCGAGCGAGTGTCTCGATGCCCTCGACTCCAACGATGATGGTCTTTTCAACATTGCGGATGCCATCTCGACGCTCGAATACCTGTTCCAGGGTGGCACCACTCCTCCGGCTCCAAACGGAGCCTGCGGGACAGATGACTCGATCGACAACCTGACCTGTCAGAACTTCGACGGCTGCTAGGTTCTCCATCTTCTGTAAACAAAAAGGCCTCCGCCGTCTAACGACAGCGGAGGCCTTCTTTTTTATTTCACCGCAGGCACCGCTCCTCAGGGAGAAAGAGCCTCGGCCAGCAATGGAAGCGAAACATCGAGCCGGTAGTCGACCGAAGAATGGTCATCAT
>JBBWWC010000266.1:0-3261 GCA_050256555.1 Planctomycetota bacterium
GCTCTCTCAAAAAAGTCATACCGAGATTGTGTCATCGTCTCGATCGAGATACCTCAGGCCTTTTACTCCTGGCAAAAACCGTCGAAGCCAGAAGAAACCTGCAGGATTCATTTGAAGCAGATCGTGTTAAAAAATCCTATATCGCCATCGTTGAAGGAGTCCCCGATCGTGAAACCTTCGAAATCGATGCCGGAGTCTCCGCTCATCTCGATCGAAGTAAACCTACCGCACAACGTCTTGCTCGTGCCGATGATGAACAGGGAAAGCCGTCCCGAACTGTGTTTGAGGTTCTCGGAAGCCAAAATGGAATCTCGGTAGTCCACTGCCAGCCGATCACTGGACGCCAGAACCAGATCCGCATCCATCTACAGGTCGCCGGCCACCCCATCCTCGGAGATCATGGTTATGGACAAACCGAAACCAGCTTGCATGAGAGTGGCGGAATCCTACCGAAAGGGATCCACCACCCCGAAAGAGCACTCTTACACAGCTTCCAGCTACGATTTCCTCATCCCATATGGCAGCTACAGCAACGCTGGAGATGCCCGCCCTCTGGCGATATGGCACAACTGATAGAAGCCCTGGGCTACGATCCGGGAAAACTACAGGATCTGATGAATCATCAAATCTCGTTCGATGGAACTGCTTGCCAAGGGGACACTTTTTCTTCCTGATGTAGGGTCAGAAACAAAAACACCGGGTCGACCAACCCGGTGTAAGGAGGCTGCGCCGATGAAGATTGCTGTTTGTATGAAGAGGGTTCCAGATACCGCAACTCGATTAACCTTCGCCCCCGATGGACAGTCGGTCGATACATCCGAAGTCCAGTGGGTCATCAGTCCATACGATGAATATGCCATCGAGGAGGCTTTACGTCTGCGCGAACGCGCCGGTCAAGGATCTGTAACCGTAATCACCATCGGCCCCGATGGAGCCAGCAAGGAACTACGCCAGGCTCTTGGCATGGGTGCCGACGATGGAGTCCTCGCATCTTGTGAAGACTCGCTCGATCCCATCCAGACCGCTCGTGCTCTGGCAGCGATCCTTGCCGAAAGAGAAGATGACATCATCTTGTTCGGAAAACAGTCGGTTGATTCGCAAGGAGCTCAGGTGGGAGCACTCGTAGCACGATTACTAGAGCGTCCCTTCATCAACGACATCGCTGCCATCGAAGTAAATGATGGACAGTTCCGAATCGAACGAGACGTCGAAGGTGGACGAGAGACTCTGGAAGGTCCTTTACCCGTTGTCGTCGGGGCCGACAAAAGCCTCAATGAACCTCGCTACCCAAAGCTCAAAGACATCATGCAAGCGAAAAAGAAACCGATCGAGAACACCACTGCCCAAACAGGAGAAGCAGCGCTTCAGCTGATCGCCATCACTCCTCCTCCGCCGCGGCCGGAAGGTCGAATCGTCGGAGAAGGTCCCGAAGCCGTCGAAGAGTTAATCCGCCTGCTACGCGAAGAAGCCAAGGCACTCTAACCAGATTGCCGGAAGGAAAATCATGAAGATCATCGTCTGGATCGAAACCAGAAACGGTCAGATCAAGGCTCCAAGCCTGGAGGCTTTGGGTACGGCCAGGAATCTTGTCGAGGCCGGTTCTGGTGAAGTGGTCGGCCTCATCTGTGGTCCCTCTGCCAACCAGGACGCCACCGCAGCTACGACTGCAGGAGCCCACAGAATCATCGCCCGATCCGGTGAAGCGCTAGCCGAAGCCACCACCGATGCCATCGCCAATGAAGTGGCGGCCGTCGCTGCAGAAGAATCTGCAGACGTGGTACTCGCCGGGGCCACCACCACAGGCAAAGAGGTCACGGCTCTGGTTGCAGGAACACTGCAAACATCCGCCGCTGCCGATTGTGTCTCCATCACCCAGCAAGAGGATGGCATTCATTTCGAACGTCCCATCTATGCCGGAAAAGCTCATCTTCAACAAAAATTCTGCCAGTTCCCCGCAGTCATTTCTTTGCGCCCGAACTACGGCGAACGCATCGAACGTGATGCAGCGACCGTGACTGAACAAGCGGCTTCGACCACCTCTCTCATCCGTCGCACCAACTTCGTCAGTGGAACCGCTGGAAAGAAAGATCTTTCCGAGGCGGAGATCATCGTCAGTGGTGGCCGCGGCCTCAAGGAACCGGAAAATTTCGCACTTCTCGAGGAGCTCGCTGATATCCTCCAGGCGGCCGTCGGTGCATCACGTGCAGTCGTGGATGCCGGTTGGCGGCCACATTCCGATCAGGTCGGGCAAACCGGAAAAACAGTCAGTCCCAAACTCTACTTTGCTGTGGGAATCTCTGGAGCAATCCAGCATCTAGCCGGTATGTCCTCCTCGAAAACCATCGTTGCCATCAATAAGGATCCGAACGCGCCCATCTTCAATGTGGCCACCTATGGCATCGTCGGCGACCTGTTCGAGGTGATCCCCCGACTACAGGACGAGTTGAAGTCGGTCCGGCAGTAAAGTTCGAAAGAAATCGAGAATCCTCGAAAAACCGGCCTCAGAAGCCCCTGGGTGCACTATAGAGGCGGTATTCGCTGATTCATCGTAATCTTCTCGGGTACATCTCTCCCTGGCAGGGAGAAGCCTGAGAGGACCGCACGTGCATCTCATCATCGTCGAGGGACCAGGAAAAGGACACCGTTTGGTTCTCGGAACCGAACCGGTTCGTATCGGGCGAGATCCGACCAACGATCTCATCGTCGATGACACGCGAGCTTCTCGCCATCACGCAGAAGTGATCCCGGTCGGGGACGATTCGTGGTTATTACGTGATGGAGGAAGTCGTAATGGCACTCTCCTCAATGATGTGATTGTCGATCGGACCATCCTGGAACCCGGCGACGTGATCGGAATCGGCGAATGTCAGATCGCTGTTCATTCGGTGCAAGAACATCTCAGTACCTTCTCTCTCAAAATTGATCCGGAAAGCCTTCAGAAACGATTACGCGAAAACACCGAACCTTCCCAGGTCAAAAAGAGTCTTCAGGAAGCTCTCTTCGAGGTCGGAATGCTCGCACAGTCCGATTTACCTGCCGAAAAACTGGTCCAAAAGGTTCTCGATGTCATCGGAACAGGAATCCACTACGAAGCATGGGGTTGGATCCGTTGGGATGACGAAACGGGGCCTCACGCTGTCGGAAAACGAGGCGATGCCAGCATCGATCTTGAGAATCTAGATCCTAGCCATACGCTCATTGAAGCGGCCAGACGACGAAAAGAAGGACTGATCTCCTCTCAGGTCGGGGATGCTTTTGAAG
>JBBWWC010000267.1:0-6047 GCA_050256555.1 Planctomycetota bacterium
CATTCTGCCAGGAACGAGACAAGCAGAGCCGCAATCAATGCGCCGACCATCATGGGGAAAAGATCTCGTGAGCCAGAGAAGATAAAACCAAGTACCAGTCCGGGTAGAACTCCATGAGAAATGGCGTCACCGAGCATTGCCCGATTTCGTAATACCAGTTGTGGGCCGAGAATTCCGCAGGCCATCGAGGCGAATGCTGCGACGGCAAAGATCTCCCAGCTTTCTGGAGAAAGGAAATCACTCATCGGGACAGCTCCCGTAGTCCGATGGATTTCTCCAGTGAGTGGATCAGTTCAGGGGAAAGTAGTTTTTCGATGTCTTCTTCATCGAGATCGATGAGGTCTCGGTCGATAGCGGCTTCCGAGGTGAGCCATTCTCGCCAGATTTCTTGTGAGCGACGAGCTTTGAGGGCTCGATTTTTACCGAGCTCAGTTAGTCGGAGTTGATCATTTTTGAGTTCGATGAGTTCTTCACGGATGGCTAGATTCAGTCCGCGGGGACTGACGGCTGTCGATCCTGCCAGAATCTGATCTGCGGATGGAGAGTCGAGGTTGTGATCGGAGGCGAGAAGAAGTGCATGAAGAATTCTACGTACTTCTCGTTTTTTCTTACGATGCGATTTACGCATTACCCGTGCAATGATTCCTCTTTTAGGCGCCAGCAATAGCGAGAAGGTGAAAAAGCTCGAAGCAGAGAGGACAATGACTGGCCCCGCAGGTAATTCTGGATGACTGGAGCTGATGATGGTTCCTGCAAGGCCTGAGGCCGCTCCCAGTAAAGCGGAGATTCGTAACAGGGAGTCGAATCGATCAGTCCAGAACCGAGCTGCTGCTGGTGGAATAACGACCAGGGCTGCGGTCAGTACGACTCCTACTGCAGGTAGAGCCAGTACGATGGTGATGGCCAGTAACGAGGTTTGTAACAGATCAAGAGCGCCCATGGATTGGCCTGAGCAGCGACCAAACAGAGGATCGAAGCAACTCAACAGTATTTCTTTACGCAATACGATGATCAAGATGCTCATGACGAGGGCCGCACCACCAAGCATCATGACTTCAGAACGAAGCATTCCTGCTGTTCGTCCGAGTAGGAGTCCATCCAGGCCTGCAGCAGCAGCACCCGGGCCCGATCGCTGGATGATGGCCGACAGGGCAATCCCTGCACCGAAAAAGATTCCGAGAATACAGGCGGTGGCGGCATCGCGTCGAACTCTGGAAAAGCGCGGCAGCCAGGACACGAGGGCGGCACCGAGAAGTGCACTACAGAGAGCGCCGAGTCCGAGAATCAGTGGTGACCTGCTGCCTGACAGGAGGAAAGCGATCCCTATTCCCGGAAGAGTGGCGTGTGCCAGAGCATCGGAGAGCAGCGCTCGTCGGCGAAGTAACATGAGGGCTCCGACCAGACCACAGCAGATCCCCAATGCCATGGTTCCCAACAGGATGACCAGGGTATTGGGAGAGATCATGTGCCGCCCCCGGCAGATCCCGAACGGATTTTCCGGACCGCCTCTGCTGCTTCATCGAGAAGGGTTAGTCGACCGCCATAGGTTCTGAGTAAGTTGTCACGCGTGAATGTCTCTGCAGTGGGGCCTGATGCTACCAACCTGAGATTGAGTAGCAGAACGTGATCAAAGAAGTGTTCGATGGTTTGCAGGTCGTGATGGACAAGGATCACGGTCCGCCCGAGTTTCTTCAGGTTTTCCAGTACTTGTCGGATCGCTTCTTCTGTTGCGGCATCTACTCCTGCAAAGGGTTCGTCCATCAGGAATAACCGTGCATCTTGAGCCAGGGCGCGTGCGATGAAGACTCGTTGCTGCTGACCACCAGACAGTTCACCGATCTGTCTCTTGTAAAGGTCAGCCATCCCGACCGACTTGAGACATTCCATTGCCCAGTCATGTTGAGCTTTACCTGGTCGGCGAAACCAACCGAGACGTCGGTAGGTTCCCATCATCACGACGTCGAGAACTGCGACAGGGAAATCCCAGTCGACACTTTCACGTTGGGGCACAAACCCGATGATTTCTTCTGAATCTTCTTTTGGTTCGTCAAAGATTTTCAACCAACCGCTGGCGGGTTGTATGGTCCCGAGAATTGCAGAGAGGAGTGTACTTTTTCCAGCACCGTTGGGGCCAATAATGGCAGAGAGAGACCCTTCAGGAATAACAGCATCGATGTCCCACAGGACTGGTTTGTCACGGTAGGCGACTGTTAAATCATGAATCTCGACGGCTGGGTTATTCATCGAAGGGCCTCGGAGATGACCGTGGCATTGTGGAGCACCATTGCTCTCCAGCGATGAGCATTGGAGTCGGGTGGACCCGGGGCATCACTGTAGAGAACTCCACCGATTCGCAGGGTGTGACCATTTGCAGCACATCCTTCGATGAGGGCGCGAACGTTACGTTCTGGAACAGTCGATTCAACAAAAACAGCTGGGATCTGTCTTGAGGTCAACATCTCTACCAGGGAATTGATGCGATGGATGGAGGCTTCCGACTCTGTACTGATGCCCTGAATACCTATCACCTCAAGTCCGTACCGTTTCCCGAAGTAACCAAAGGCATCATGTGCCGTGACGAGAACCCTTTGTTTTTCCGGAATCTTGGCCAGGAGTGCTTCGACTTTTTCATCGAGAAGAGCCAGATTTTTGTCGAGTTCCAAATAGGCGAGTTCAAAATACGCTGCATTTTCGGGATCGGTCTCAGCAAGGATGAGCTGGAGTTCTTTGATCACGTCACGCCAGATCGAGATGTCCATCCAGAGGTGCGGATCGACGGTGCCTGCATCTGTGACGATCAAGCGGTCATTTTCGATTCGTTCGGTCACGGCAATCGCTCGACGGGTTCGGCCATCACGTGTCAATCCTTCGGCCTGTTCGAGAACGTCGCCCATCCGGCCTTCAAGATGATGGCCATGAAAGAAAACCAGGTCTGACGAAGTGATCTGACGAACATCACCGGGAGACGGTTTGTAAAGATGGGGATCCACTCCAGGCCCCATCAAGGTGACGATGTTGGCATGGGTTCCGACGAGATCAGAAAGTGGCCCCGACAGCATGCTGGTGGTGCAGAGAATCTGGAGTCTTCCAGAAGAAGCTGGTTTGGCTGTCGCCGGAGTGATTTTGCTTACGCAGCCCACCGCACTCAACAACAGGATCGCCAGTAGTGCCATCCTTCGAGATATATTCATTCTCCTAGTATGAGGAGCCCTGGTATCCATCACCAGCTAATTATTAACTTAAAGTAAATTTATGTTTAGCCTGGGCTAATATCCAATTCCCATGAAATAAGCGAATCTACGGCATCTCACGAGACCTGGAAGACTTGCGTCAGGTGCTAGTCTTGCACGACTTTTGTGACTATTGTGACTCAACGATATTTAATGCCAGCCTATCTTCTGCTTTTCACTCCTTGGTGGGAGCAGAACCGAAGAAGAGTGAGATTCTGATGAATCTATCGTCGTTTTTTCGCCTTTGCTCTGTTTTCACAGTCGTTCGCCTTTGCTCTGTTTTCACAGTCGTTCTCAGTGGTACTTCTGCCACTTTTGCCATCGATATTTTGGTTCCGCTGGAAGTGCCTGGAATTCAACAGGCGATCGATCTCGCAGAGAATGGCGACGTGATTATCGTTTCGGCCGGAACATGGAATGAAGCCATCGATTTCTCAGGCAAGAGCATCGAAATTCGTTCTGAAAGTGGACCTGAAGTTACAACGATTGAAGGCAGTCTCGACGGCCCGGTGGTGACGCTGGAATCGGGAGAGACCAATCAAGCGCTACTACAAGGCTTCACGATTAAAGGTGGCGGTGGAGTAGATATCGCCGGGAGCCGTTTTGGTGGTGGTGTTTATATTCAAGGTTCTTTCCCTCGGATCCGTCAGTGTCTCATCGAAAGCAATCAAGCTTCGATAGGCGGAGGAATTTTCGTCGGTGGGGCACCTTCCGAGTTGGTGCTCTTTGAAGAAGTAGAACTGCGTTCCAATCTGGCTACCGATTCGGGTGGGGCTTTGGCTCTGATCGAGGTCCCTGCAGGGATTTCTCTGATCGATTGCGATATCCAGGAAAATCATGCGAATACTGTTTCAGGAGCCATCTATTGCGAACTCAGCTCGCTCCAGATGGAATCGACGACCGTCAGGCTCAATAGCTCTGATATGCTTGTTGGAGCTGTCTGGCTCTATCAAAGCAGCGATGGGAACTTTGTCGATTGCCAGTTTTCGGAGAACAGTTCGTCACTCGTTGGCGGAGCATTGGTGGTCTCTGATTTTTCGCGCGTGACGGTTGCTGACTGTGTATTTCATGAAAACTCTGGAGGAGCTAGCGGCGGTGCATTGCTCTTCGATGTAGGAAACGACCAGTTGCTTCAGGAGGTTCGCTCCTGTGTCTTTTTTGGCAATGTTGCTTCTGGATCTGGCGCTCATCTTGCGGTCAGTTTTAACCTGGTGAATTTGTTAGTGGAGCAATGCACCTTTGGTTTACCGGGGCCGGGCTCTTCTTCCAGCATTCGGATCAACAATGAATACCCAGAATCGATCTTTTTTGATTCATGCATCGTCCGTGGCGGTCCTCTTCCGAGTATCGAGGCTGAGTCTGGATCAGTGCTGGCGAGTTACAGTTGTATCGAAGGACTCACGACTTCAGGAGTCGATGCTCTCGATTGCATCGATGAGGATCCTCTTTTTGTCGATGCGACGAACGGAAATCTGAATTTACTCAGCGGTTCTCCATGTATCGATAACGGAAATCCAGCACTTCCGCTTGATTCAGATGGTTCGGCTCCAGATATGGGCGCATTAGGATTGGCCGAAGCGGGACCTTTCCGCCGTGGCGATGTCGATGCGGATGGGACCACCAATTTGGCCGATGCGATTCAGATATTAGGGACGTTGTTTATTCAGGGCAGCGATCCGCTGGGCTGTATTGATGCCGGGGATTGTAACGATGACGGGTTACTCAATATTTCGGATGCTGTGACCTTGCTCGAGGCTTTATTTGTGTCCGGGAATCCGCTGCCGGCACCTGTCGGGGATTGTGGAGCCGATCCGACCGCTGACGCACTTGAATGCGGCAACTTCTGTAACTGAAGCAGTCTGTAATGGAAGCGGATGATCGAGTCGTTCTTCTCGAGCCTCCATCGACGGAGTGATTTTGGCTCAGGAGATTGTCAGAAAACCAGTGGGAGCGGGTCCGAGGCTTCGAGACGCTTCGCCAATGGTCTTTTCATCGTTCGGGAATCTCCAGTCGGAAGCGATCATCGAAGCTGGAATTGCGGCGTGATGGAGAGTCTTGAGAGCTTCATCGATGGGGCACTCCAGCAGCATTTGAAGATCTTCATCGGCGTAGGTGAGAATGTCGATATCCATCGTTCTGGGTGAGTTGAGGTCGGTTGTACGTATCCGGCCGAGTTGATCCTCGATGGCTCGGAGTTGAGATCTCAACGATTCGTATACAGGAGGTCGATCGATCGTCACGGCCTGGTTGAGGTAGTCGGAAGTTCCGGGTGCTCCGACCGGTGGGCTCTGATAGATCGGAGATTTGGCGTGGATGCTGAATTGCTCGCCGAGTAGTTGAAATCCCTGTTTGAGATGGAGATCTGGGTTGATGTTTGAACCGAGCAGCAGCAGTGCGAATCGGGCGTTACTTGACATCAGGAGCGTGTCCTGAAGATTTCCAGGCCGACACTGCGGGAGTGGCGTAGCGCACCTGGTTTTTCAATCTTGACTCGAGTGGCGACAATCGCTGTATCTTCAAGAATCAGTCGAGCAATCTCCTCGACAAGTCTTTCCAGCAACATGCACTGGGACTTTTTGACATGTTCGATGATCCGTTTGGTCAGACTTCGATAATCGACCGCTTGTTCGATGTCATCGCTTTGTGCGGCTTCTCTGATGTCAGTCCATAGGGTCAGATTGATGATGACTTCCTGGCATCGATCTCGTTCTCGGTCATAGATTCCGATGATGGTTCTGACCAGTAGGTCCTCGATCTGGATCCTGTCACACTGGGATAGATCCGGGGCATCTTTCATGAAAACGTCCTTCCACCATC
>JBBWWC010000268.1:0-16124 GCA_050256555.1 Planctomycetota bacterium
CTAGGGGGCTCCCCAGGTTTTATTTATGTCCGAAGAGCGCAATCGCCCCTGGGGTTGGCTTTCGCCACTCTTGGATCTTGCCGCCATGAGCCCGATATTTTTATTCGCCCTGAGTGTCGGTCCAGAAGCAATTCTTGCTGACATTGCTAAAGGCCTTGTTGGCGACTTCTGCATATGGATTGACGAAGTAGTTCAGTGGCGTTCCGCTTTGAGCGGGGCTCAAGATGATGTCGCGGCCGGTGCTGAGAGTGACACGGTTTCCAGTATGTGAACCAAAGTAGTCAGCTATGTTGGCCGGATCCTTATCCGCTTCCGAGATGTCGACGGGAACCCAGCCCTGACCGGCAACATGGAACTCTGCCCAGCAGTGATAACCACCAGTCTTGTATTCACCGTTGACGACATCGTATTTGCCCCACATGCCGATCTGGAATCGAGAGGGGATGCGGCTGGAGAGACACAGTGCAGTGAAATAGGTATGGAAATCTGTGCAGTTTCCTTTGCCTACATCACAGGCGTGATTGATGTCACCTCGACCCCAGCCCTGATGATTTTTGTCATAAGACATTGAGGCAAGAATGTGGTTATAAAAAGCTTCGGCCTTTTCGATGGTGGTTGTTTTTTCAGCCGTAAGTTTACTGGCTTCTTGTTTGACCTGTGGGGTCACGAAGCAAAGAGTCGATGGCTTCAGGTAAATATCCATATTGCCGTCGGGATCGGTGGCTGCTTCTTGCTGTCGATAGAGCTCTTGATCGATGTTGTATTCATGGCGAGTCACATCGTATTCGATGGTGAAGTCCATTTGCGCGGCGGAACAAGCGCCTTCGAAGTAGTACATGGCATTGCCGTACTTGTCTTCTTTTGTGAGAGTTCCGCTGACCGGGCCCGAAACACTCATGTTGTCAATTTTCTGGTGGATATCATTCTGTGGAACCGGGATCCAGAGCCTGAATTCTTCCCCGATTGGGCAATCTTTCATGGTCGAAACGTATCGGACATGGAAGGTACGTTCGACTTTCCCTACTTGTATTTCTTTGAGTTCAAGTGTGTTGCAGCCAACAAGGAGAATGAGGAAGAGTAATGATATTTCTGACAATAACTTCAAAGAGAACTCCCTGCGTCGATGTATTTCCGCCGCAATAATTTCGACGGAAATTTGGTTAAAAATTAGTTTTCAAATCGACTGAGAGCTAATCATTACGGTCGGAGTTGTTCAAGTGAATTGCCGACTTAATTTTCTGGTTGAAGAGGTTCTGGCTGCGGCTCTCTGATTCCTTGACTACGATCGACGATATCTGCTCCCAGTTCCTTGAATCCTGATTCTTCCAGTGTGTCCTTGATCAATTGTTCGATCTTTTCTTGCGGCCAGCCATCCCGTTCTTGAGCATGAACCCCAAGCACGATGGCTTCCTGGACACTGCCGAGAATCTTTGAAACGTATCGTTTCGCTATGGCGACGATCGGAGTCAGGAGTATTCGCTGAAAGGTGTTCAACTCTTCACGTTCCATGAAGAATTGAATGATGTCATTGACCCCTGAATCGACCCGTTTCGAGGTTGGAATGACAACCGCATCTTTCCATAGTTCGGCAGGGCGTGAGGGGGGCGCTTCGAGAATGCCAGGGATCATTCCCAGCATCGCTTGCAGGACTTTCTCTTCACCTTCTATTCCCTGGGTTCCTTTCCGCTGGGCTTCTTTACGTATCGAAGTTTCGAGATCCGGAATCGGTTTGCCAGAAACGCGAGCCAGGCCCTGGATTCCGGCTTCGAGGAGATCTTGATCAACGGGGTCAGAACTGTCGACGGCGATGAAGAGAATCTGGCGTGGTTCTTCTCCGGTTTTCTTGCGGAAGGATTCTGCTGCTCGCTCGCCTATTGTGGCAATTTCTCGTGCCGCCTGAGTACTGGAAGCGTAGACCTGAATCCCTTCAGAGTCGTAGAGATCCCGATTCCATGCTCTGAGCGGCAAATCACGTCTTTTTTCGATCCGTTCGGCTTGTCGACAACCGGAGCTGAAGACTACGAGAAGAACCAGTACGGATAGGATAAAATCGTTTTTACGACCGTTGAGATTTATCGAGATCATTGTGGGTCTCCCGTGTATCAGAGAAATTATCAGACAGGATCTTCAGTAATTACGGATCCCTTGACTGACTATTCATACATCCAAAACTTTGGAGAGAAAACCGTGTCCGATTTGATTCAAAAAGCGGATCAGGTGGCGTATAGCGATTTACACCCCGGCAGGGTGGAGCTCTTGGCTCTGAGCTCAAGAAAACACAAAGAGAGGAATCTCATGACCAATTCATGGGTTTGGTGGACCCCCCTTCTGTCTATCTTTATTGCCGTCTTGGCTACGGTTCCGGGAAATACTCAAGAACTTTCGTTATCCGCTCCATTACTGAGTGAGCACCTTTATCTTCAGGCCGATACGATTCAGACCGACAAGCGGGTCGATTTACTGGCCGATACCGAACCTTTTTTCACAGAATCTGAGCCCAGGATTCTGGTCCTCGATCGACCATTGAATTCCAATTTACGTGCTGATCTTTTGGTGCTTGGAGTCGAGCTACTCGATTACCTACCCCTCAATAGTTACACGGTCCGATTGTCCGGAGTTCGGCGTGTCGATCTTGCTCGGGTACCGGGAGTTGTTCGTGTGATCGAGATCGAGGATTCATGGCGAGTTCAGCCAGGAATTGTCGAGAAACTGGGTACTCATCAGCAAGCGGAACGACGCGTACTGGATCAGCAGGGTCTTCTGGCACTGATCGTGTCTCTCCATCCTGGGGCTGATATGCAAAAGACGATCGGTCAGCTACGTGCTCTGGAGACTTCCGTTCTTTTGACCGAAAGAATTGGAAACCACGACGAATTGTCGGTTGTCTCCACTGTTGAACAGCTCGACAGAATAGCGCAGCTTGGATCGGTGCTTTTCATCGAAGATGCGCCCGATATCAGTTTCCGCAACAACACCACGCGCTGGATCATTCAAACCAATCAGAACAACCAGACTCCTGTTTACAGCAATGGGATCCACGGAGAAGGACAGGTCATCGGGGTTCTCGATGGTCGGGTGGATCAGAATCACTGCTCCTTTGCCGGCGGCAAGATCATTGCTTACAACAGTACCGTTGGGGCAGAAACGCATGGAACTCATGTGGCAGGTACTGCTGCAGGTAACAGTGGTTCCAATACTGATACCCGAGGCATCGCTTATGAAGCCAATCTGGTAGTCAATACCATCCCCGCTTTCACCGAGGCTGGCATTGTCAATCGACTCAATACTCATCATGGTCAGGGTGGACGAGTTCACACCAACAGTTGGGGCAATGATGGAACCACTTCTTACGACAGTCTTTCCAGGGGTTTCGACGTGTTTCTTCGTAACAATGAAGAAAGTTTTGTCTGTCTGGCAGTGACCAATGGCGGTGCATTACGGAATCCCGAAAACGCCAAGAACTTGCTGGCGGTTGGCGCTACCCAGGATACTCCCAGTCAGGGAAGCCACTGCTCTGGTGGAGTGGGGCCGACCAGTGATGGACGTAGAAAGCCAGAAGTGTATGCACCGGGTTGTGGAACCCAATCATCTCAATCAAATACTGCTTGTGGAACTACCGGCTTGACGGGCACTTCGATGGCCTGCCCTGCGGTAGCCGGTGCTTCTGCATTGGTACGTCAGTACTACGTAGATGGATACTATCCGAGTGGATCTCCCAACCCAGCGGATGGAATGGTGCCTAGTGGTGCGCTTATCAAGGCAACGGTGATCAACTCTTCAACTGACATGACAGGGGTCGCTGGTTACCCATCGAACCTGGAAGGGTGGGGACGAGTTCGCATTGACGATCCGTTATTTTTTGTTGGCGACAACCGCGCTCTGGGAGTCATTGCCGATGTAAGAAATACCGATGGCCTGAATACTGGTCAGGTCACCACTTACAACGTGAACGTGACCGGAACGGCAGAGGATCTTCGCATTACTGCTGTATGGACCGATGTGGCGGCAACGGCAGGATCTGCTTTCGCTTCCGTCAACGATCTTGATCTTGAAGTGACTTCTCCTGCTGGAGT
Source organism: Planctomycetota bacterium (assembly GCA_050256555.1). Taxonomy (GTDB): domain Bacteria; phylum Planctomycetota; class UBA8108; order UBA1146; family UBA1146; genus UBA1146. The sequence goes on from JBBWWC010000268.1 coordinate 4,074, forward strand.
CCTTTTTCTTGGCAACGTTTTCGCTGGAGGATTTTCGACCAGTGGTGGCACCAAGGACGATCGTAACAATGTCGAGCAGGTTCATATCAATAATCCAGCCAGTGGTGCCTGGACCGTTCGAATTCGAGCAGCGGCCGTCAACAGCGGGAGTCAGGGGTTCAGCGTGATTGCCTCTGGTGATATCCAGCTGGCTCCGCCTGATTGCAATGGGAACGGGGTTCCTGACGAGACCGATATCGCCGGTGGAGTTTCTTCTGATTGTGACGGCAACTCGATTCCCGATGAGTGTCAGGAAGATTGCAATCAGAACGGGATTGCTGATTCATGCGATATCACTGCGGGTGTTTCTATCGATTGTGATGGCAATGGCATTCCGGATGAGTGCCAGCCCGACTGCAATCTCAATGGGGTCGCTGATAGCTGTGATATCAGCGCTGGAGTCGAGTCTGATTGCGACGGAAACACGGTGCCAGATAGTTGTGATATCGCATCTGGTGCAGGTGATTGCGATGGAAATGGTGCCATCGATACCTGCGAGATTGCCAATGGCGCCAGCGATTGTAATTTTAATGGCTCACTAGATGGTTGTGATATCTCATCGGGCGTTAGCGCTGATTGCAATGGCAATAGCATTCCGGATGAATGCGATGCGGTGAGCACCGTGATCTACTCGTCGAATCCTGCGGCTCCGGTCCCTCCGGTGGTCATTGATAGTATCAGTGTTGCTGACACGGGAACGATTCTGGATCTCGATGTACAGCTCGATGTGACTCATCCCTTTGTCGGAGATCTGGTTGTCGATGTGGCGAGCCCGTCAGGTACTACCATTCGACTTCAGAATGAGGCTGGTGGCGATGCGGACAATATTAATACGACCTATGATGATGAGGGAGCAGGAACGATCCCGACCGAGCCTCTGAACGTTGTCGATGGTCAACAAAAACAAGGGGTCTGGAATTTGACAGTCACCGATGTTTTTCCGGCAGCTGATGACGGCGTCGTCAATAGCTGGGGATTGGTGATCGAGGCCCAGGGAGCAGGATTCAACGATTGCAATAACAACGGAGTTGCCGATGAGTGCGAAGTCGCCTCGGGCAGTGCCGCCGATTGCAATGGCAACGATATCCCGGATAGCTGCGACATTTCCGGCGGTACTAGCGCGGACACGAATAACAATGGAATCCCCGATGAATGCGACGTGACTGATTGCAATAACAATGGAGTTCCCGACGATCAGGATATCGCCAACGGCACTTCTGCAGATTGCAATGCCAACACGATTCCTGACAGCTGCGATATTGTGGCCGGAGCGACCGACTGCGATCTGGATGGCATCCTCGATACTTGCGAGCTACTTTCGGGAAGTGGTCTCGATTGCAACCAGAATGGAATCCTGGATAACTGTGATATTGGATCGGGCACCAGTACCGATGCCAACAACAATGGCATTCCAGATTCCTGCGAGGTGACTCAGTTCATCCGCGGAGATGCGAATACTGATGCGACGGTGAATATTGCTGACGTGGTTTTCATACTGGTTTTCCTCTTCGATGGTGGCAGTGATTCGAATTGTTCGGATGCACTTGATTGCAACGACGATGGATCGCGAGACATTTCGGATCCTGTGCAGTTGCTCTCCTATTTGTTTGATACGGGTGTCGATCTTCCGCTTCCTTCGCCGGATTGCGGTGGAGATCCGACAGTTGATGGTATTACTTGCGATTCCTATCCACCGTGCCCTTGATTCTCTGGCCCCTTTGAAGCTTGAGGGGCTTATCAGGCTAGGTGATGGAAAAAGAAGTCGGGTCGGTGGTTTTCCACCGACCCGATTTTCATATGCGCTCGATTTTTGTATGCGAACCGAGGTCAGTGCTTGTCAGTCGCTGTGATCTTCCTCTTCGGCATGATTTTGCAGCTCGATGATCTTGTCGATGCGGTCCTCGATGGATGGATTCGCAAAGAGCTGGTATCGGTTCTCAACGGTCATTGGAGTGATCATGATCAAGAGGTCTGACAGCTGGATGGGCGATGTTCCCTCCGGTAGATCGAAATCTTGTTCGAGAGATTGGATGGCATTCTGCAGCCCCTCGGTCTGCTCTTCATTGATGTAGGCGTCTTTTTCAACCAGATCATCGACGGCTACCAGCGGGTAGAGCACGTTCTCGATCTCGATGGGGTGTTGCACCTGGACTCGCTTTTCGCCGAGGATCATCAGCAGAAACCGACCGTCTTCGAGGTTCTGGTAGCGGTGCAGGCGTCCCAGGCCTGCGATGGACTGGACTGGGGCCACCTTGTCGAGTTGCTCCTTGTCGTCGCCCAGGACGGTCCCCAGGACGATCTCGCCGGTATTGTCGAGCAGGTCCTCGGCCATTTTCCGATAGCGTGGTTCAAAGACATGAAGGGGGACCAGCTGTCCTGGAAACAGAATCAGATCCGGCAGCGGAAAGAGCGGCAGGATTCGAGTTCCTGGCTCCTCGTAGCTATCCGGAACCAGAAACTCTTCATCTGGTGGGGTGGACATCTGTGACCTTTCTCATTTCTCTTCTCTAGACAAAACGAATTGGTCGACGCTGGGTTCCCTCAATTTGTAAAACAAGCTGAAGAACAAAGCTGGTATGGGACCCGGAATACCGCTAAAGGATGAGCATTGTAACTTGTCAGTAGTTGGGAGTCTGTATGTCACGTCAGGAGAAGGCTGATCGGATCGGAAAGATTTTGAGAGGGTTGTATCCAGATCCTCCGATTCCACTGAAACATAGCAGTTCCTTCACACTACTGATTGCCGTGTTGCTGTCGGCTCAGACGACAGATGCGATGGTCAATCGCGTTACCCCAGCGCTTTTCCGGCGAGCGCGAACTAGTTCGAAGATGGCAGAGCTGGAAGTGGATGAGATTCTCGCATTGATTCGTACCTGTGGTTTGGCACCTCGCAAGGCGAAAGCGATTCGTGATCTATCACGGATTCTTATCGAGAAGCATGGAGGCAAGGTACCGAAGGACTTTGCCAGTCTTGAGGAGTTGCCAGGAGTGGGGCACAAGACTGCCAGTGTGGTCATGGCGCAAGCTTTCGGAGTGCCGGCTTTCCCGGTCGATACACATATCCATCGATTGGCTGCACGATGGGGCCTCTCGAAGGGGACCAATGTCGAACAAACCGAATCAGATCTGAAGAAGTTGTTTCCACGCGAGCAGTGGAATGCTCTTCATCTACAGATCATCTATTTTGGTCGGGAGTACTGCCCAGCGCGGAGACACGATCTTTCCAGCTGTAAGATCTGCTCCTGGGCAGCAACGGCAAAACGAATCCGTGAAGAGCAGCAAAAGAATCGCAGCGTCGTGAAAAAGTAAAGAGAATCGTCTCAGGCGATCAGGATCCGCACAAAAAATAATACTCCGACAGGCCTGTTAGACTTGTCGGAGTACGTTGTTTTTGAATGCCGATCACGATCGATTAGCAGCCATCATAGGTTTCGCAAAGTTGTGGTTCTCCGTCATTGCCACAGGTCGTGGGACCGGGCTGTGGAGGAGCTGCACCTCCGGAGAAAATGTAGGAGATCAACCAGATCGGATCTCCGATGTCGTAGAGGCCATCTCCATTGGAGTTCTTGGCATCAAAGCAGGTTCCTTCTGGTCCATTGTTGAAGATTTCTTGAAGACTCCAGATGGCATCGGCAACGTTTACGATCCCGTCTCCATTGCTGTCTCCGCGTTTGTAGTCTTTGATGGTTTGTGGATTTAGCTCAAGATGTCCGTCCTGCAAAATAGGTGTCAGACTGTCATTATTGACGGTTACCACATTGTGAATCGGAGGACCGCTAAGGCTTTCCCAGTGCAGTGGTATCGTTAATCCGGTGTTGTCACCAATCAGGGCTCCCGGCACGGTGTCCCCGGTGATTTCAACGGCGGTCGTTTCGGATGCGAACTCGAGATAGACAGGTAGCTGGAAGGCGTACACCACACCGATGGTCCAACCCGTGGCCGTGAGCTGAGCCTGGCTGAATGCAGGATTGAGTGTCGCTACTACGCCCGCAACATCAGCACTGCTGGGCGTGACGTAAGAGGTATCGGTCGAGATACTCATCGAGAAGCCCTGGGTTGAAGTGGGGTAAGTTGGATTTGTCTGGTCCTCTGTGATGCTCAAGTCAGCACTGAAAGATGCTGCACCATCTGCGGGGTCGTAATTGACTCGGTTCTCCGGGGCGGTGAACTGGAACAGAATCGGCGGCTGTTCGAGAATCTCAATCGTTCCGTCGATGCTATCCATGCCCATCGAGGCGCCTTGAACCACCGCAACACTGGTCACTGCAGGACTTCCGAGAGTATTGCAAAGTCCTACTTGAGTGATGGTCCCTACCGGACCGGTGAGTCGGTAATTGGCCGATCCAAAGTTGTATGTGCCAGCAGCGAGGACGTCGCAGGAAGTGAAGCAGATCACGCAGCCCACCGTCCAGCCGCCGCTTTCCTCATTTTGCTGGAAGAAATCCGGGGGTCCGCCTTGCTTGAGTTGTTCGACATTGTTTGACCAGTTGGCAACATAGTCGAAATTGCTGGAAGCTCCTTCGGCTTCATGGGTTAGGACGCTTGGGTCGTGACAGACTCCAAATGAAAACCCCTGAACTCCGCTAGGAGCTTGGTGATTGAAGGAGAAGTTCACGGAAACAGCTCCCCCTTGTGGGGCTGCTTCATCGCTGAAGCTCATCGTGTAATCAGGATCACCCATTCCTGTCACGAGGACAGGAAATAGAATCAGGGCCAGTAGAACCAGTCCCTTGCGACAAAATAAGTACAAATTCATAGCTGCCGTCTCTCCACCTGGAGTATTTCTGGCGAAAGAATTGAACATCGATTCCAGAGCCACTCACCCCTTTTGAATGGTATCGCCTATTTTGAAACAGACGATCGGTTGCATACATTTCCCAGTTCTAAATACTAAGGGCAAGAAGAGCGTTGTAAAAGTAACAGGTGCAGAGTTACAGGAATGGCTACTGACTCCAGTTGTGTCATTTCGACACAACGTGCACTGAATTGTGGATGAGGGAGGCGGAGATGAATGATTTAACGCCGGACCAACCGGAATATCCGGACAGTTCCGCCAATTTTATCGAAAAAATGATCGACCATGATCTTGAAGCCGGCCTCGATGATCGGCGAATTCAAGTTCGATTTCCGCCAGAGCCGAATGGATTTCTTCATATTGGGCATGCCAAGGCCATCTGTCTCGGTTTTGGTTTGGCCGAAAAATATCAAGGTCTTTGCAATCTTCGGTTTGATGACACGAATCCAGCTCGTGAAGAGCAGAAGTTTGTCGATTCGATCCAGGAGGACATTCGTTGGCTTGGTTTTGAATGGGACAAGCTTTGCTTTGCCAGTGATTACTTCGAGCAACTTTATGATTGGGCAGTTCAACTGATCCGTCAGGGAGATGCTTATGTTTGTGATCTGACCGGGGAAGAGGTGCGAGAATATCGCGGCACTCTGACAGCTCCAGGCCGTAACAGTCCCCATCGAGATCGGTCGGTCGAAGAAAACCTCGATCTCTTTGCGCGGATGAGAGCCGGAGAGTTTGCCGATGGTGAGAAAACATTGCGGGCTCTGATTGATATGGAGTCGCCTCACATCGTCATGCGAGACCCTGTTATGTATCGAATCCAGCGGTCGACCCACCATCGGACAGGGGATGCCTGGTGTATGTATCCGACCTATGACTGGGCGCATGGTCAGGGAGATGCCATCGAGGGGGTGACTCATTCCCTCTGTTCGCTGGAGTTCACCAACCATCGGCCGTTGTACGACTGGTTTCTTCAAAAGATCGGTCTCTCTGCGGTTCCGAAACAGACCGAGTTCGCTCGTCTCAGTCTCGGTTACACGGTGATGAGCAAGAGGAAGTTACGAACTCTTGTCGAGGACGGCCATGTCGATGATTGGGATGATCCTCGAATGCCGACCCTTGCTGGTTTGCGCCGTCGAGGTTACACGCCTGAGGCGATTCGCTCTTTCATGAAAAACATTGGTGTGGCGAAGTTCAACTCGACCATCGAGCTTTCGGTTCTGGAGAATGCGATAAGAGAGCAGCTGAATCGCAGCGCCATTCGACGGATGGCGGTTCTCGATCCTCTCAAGCTGGTGATCGAGAATCTTCCTGAAGACGCTTCTGAGTTGGTCGAAGCGGTCAACAATCCGGAAGATCCTGCGGCTGGCACCCGTCCTTTGTCCTTTGAAAGAGAAGTATGGGTCGATCGCGATGATTTCCGGATGGAACCACCGCGGAAATGGAGAAGGCTAGCTCCTGGTGCCGAGGTCCGTTTGCGTTATGGCTACTGCGTCACGGTTCAGGAAGTGATTCAGGATCCAGATTCAGGACAAGTTCAGGAGCTTCGCTGTATCTACGATCCAGAGACGGCACGTGGGCAAACTCCTGATGGACGCAAGGTTCGGGGGATCATTCACTGGGTTCCCGCTTCCTGCGCTGTTGAATTACCGGTGTCTCTTTACTCACCGTTGTTTGTCGAGGTAGATCCTGACAGCACTCCCAAGGGGAAGGAATTTACCGACTTTCTCAATCCGGAATCACTGATCGAGACGACAGCCCTGTGTGAGCCGGCTCTGAAGGAGGCGGAATCGGGGGATCGATTCCAGCTTGAGCGGGTCGGTTACTTTGTTGCCGATAATAAGTTGTCGTCCCCAGGTGCACCGCATCTGGCCAGAATCGTCTCTCTCAAGGATTCCTGGGCGAAGCAAGAAAAGCGTCAAGGAGGCTCCTGACGCTTTCTGGTGGTGATGAGAAGAAGGCTAGATTCGCCTCCTTGACCATCTGCTCCATCCTTGCGATTCTGATCGATCCTGATGGGCAAGAAGCGATTCAGGTTCACCCCTCTTGAGCGGATTTCCCGGACTCCAGAGGGCTTCTTTGAAAGGAATTATCATGCGTCTCAATGCCTTGGCGATGTGCTTCATCGCTCTCTTTGTTTTCGTTCCGATTGTTGAGGCAGCCGATGGCGAAACGGTGGCCTTATCTGAAATGCAAAAGAAGGTTATCGATATCGGCCTGAACGATAACAACGTGGTGGAAGTCCTTGATCATCTGGTCAACGGAATCGGTGCCCGTCTGACCGGTAGCCACCAGGATCATCTGGCTTGTGAATGGGCGAGAGATCTTTTCGTTTCCTATGGACTTGAGAACGTGGTGATGGAAGAGGCCGGCGAATTGCCCGTGGCATTCCAGCGTGGTCCCTGGCGTGGCCAGATGGTTGCGCCTGAGTCGATGGACCTCGAGTTTGGAACTCCCGCCTGGTCTGCAGGAACTCAAGGAGTTGAAGAGGGACCAGCGATGGTGCTTCCCGCCAATCTTGAAGAGATGGACGTCGAGGCGATGAAGGGGGCATGGATCATGATGCCCTCTCAGCGAGGGCGCCGTGATCGTGGTTCTCGTCAAGAACAGCGAGGTGTCCAGGAGAAGCTCGAAGAGATCGGAATTGCCGGTTGGATTTACTCGACTCGGGGCGAGACCATCACAACTACCGGTAACTACCGGGTGTCCTGGGATGATCTTCCAACAATTCCACGCGTGAACCTTCTTAAAGCGCAGTATGACGTGATCATGGAGAAATTGACCGCCGGTGAAGAGGTCACCTTACGGATGGATATCCGTAATCATTTCCAGCCTGGTCCGACCAAGTTTTACAACGTCATCGGTGACATCGTTGGTAGCGAATTCCCCGACGAGTATGTGGTCATCGGTGGCCATATCGATTCCTGGGATGGGGCTACCGGAACGACGGATAACGGAACTGGCACCGCTACTACCATCGAGGCGGCACGAATCTTGATGGCGGCTGGTGTTCAACCAAAACGAACCATTCGCTTCATGTTGTGGAGTGGCGAAGAGCAGGGGTTGCTTGGATCCAAGGCATGGGTCGATCAGAATCCAGAACTGCTCGATAAGATTTCGGCGGTCTTTGTTTATGACGGTGGGCCCAATGCGATTGCCGGTTTGCCAGCGACTGCTGCGATGAAAGAGGATTTCGAGAAGGTCTTTGCTCCGGTCATGGAGCTGAATCCTGATCTACCATTTGCCATCAAAGATGTTCCAGGATTACCGCGCGGTATCGGCAGTGATCATGAATCGTTCATTCCCAAGGGAGTCCCTGGATTTTTCTGGACCCAGGAAGGACGCGCCGATACGTGGCATGGAATCCATACTCAGTTTGATACTTTTGATCTGGTGATTCCGGAATACCTCCGGCATTCGACCACAGTGATTGCGCTTACTGCCCTGGGGATGGCAGATCTTGATCATCTTCTTTCTCGTGAAGGAATGCTCGAAGAAGGTGGTCGTCGCCGTGGCGGCGGCGGCGGCGGTGGTGGTGGTAGTCGTCGGATGGGTGTGATGCTGGATGAGAACGTACTTTCCGAGGTTCTTCCAGATACTCCGGCAGCCAAGGCGGGTCTGAAATCAGGAGACAAGATCGTCAAGGTCGGAGAAGACGAAGTGACCGACCGTCGGAGCCTGATCCGTACCATGATGGCCGGTGATCCAAAGAAGAAGGTCGTCTTTGAGCGAGACGGGAAGAAGATGGAGGCGACCCTCGAGTGGCCAGCCCAGCAGCGTCGGCGCCCAGCTCCCGCACCGAAAGAAGAAGAGAAAGATGAGGGAGAGAAGAAGCGGGGAGACGTTCGCTGATCTTCTCCTCTGACGCGATTTTAAAGCGCCCGGATCGAGAAGATGTTCCTCCTCGATCCGGGCGCTTCTTCCAGCTTCTGGCCCAGCTCTTGTTGCTATTCACACTCCCGGTGGGGATCGTGTCGGCTGGTTCAGCATTTCTCATGGCCGCAGATCACGTACCCAAGCCGGTCAATGCCGAAATCGATGTCCAGGAAGCTGAAACTGGATTCCACGTCTTGATCGATGAATATCTTTTCAAGCACTGGTTTTCGCTCGATCCGACGGCGATTCCATCTCTCGACCCCGAGCTGGCCGGTGAGTGGGGTGAATACGGCGACCGAATTGTTGAATGGTTTGATCTCAATATCCCGGTTCAGGTCGATGGTGTTCAGGTGATTCCGGTCATCGTTGATCTCGAGTGGCAAGAGGGATTTGATCTCAACGATTTTCTCAACTATGCCGGAATCACGCTGAAGTATCCGACCAAGTCCAGGCCGCAAAAACTTGAATTTTTGTGGAGTCGATACGATACCGAAGATGGATATCCACTGGAATCGGTCTACATGATTCTTGCCGCCAGTGATGATTACAAGATCTTGCGCTTTAGCGAAGATGATCCGATTCAGAGCTGGAGTCCTCCCGAAGCCAGAGCGGTGATTGATCCTGAAAAAGTAGCTCCGGGGATTCGTGCGCCCTGGTTTGTTTTCGATATCATTCCGGTGTTGTTTTCGATTCTTGGTGTAGTCCTGCTGGTGCGATCGAGACGATTTAACATTGTAACGTTAGTCGGAGTTGCTCTTTGTGCTGGGATTGCAGTTCTGTCGCTTGGGCAGACCGAGGTGGAAGTGCGACCACCATGGGTTTCACCGATTCAGTTTCCTGAAGAAAAAGAAGCCGGTGCGCTGTTCGAGACGCTCCACAGGAATATCTACCGAGCCTTTGATTACGAGGATGAAGGACAGATTTACGATCTTCTTTCGCGTAGTGTTAGCGGAGATTTGCTAGTCAAAACTTACGATGAGATTCACGAGAGTTTGATGATGAAGCTGGAAGAGGCCGCCGTTTGTGAGATCCGGGCCGTAAGAACTATCAACAGTGAAGTTCAGGTACCTGCGATCAGTGAAAATCCAGTGTTTCAGGTTCTTGCGACATGGGAAGTGATTGGCACCGTGCGACACTGGGGGCACGGGCACTGGAGAAAGAACTTTTCTCGAGCCCTTTACGACGTCAGTTGGCTTCCGACGGTGGGTTGGCGGATCTCTGCCGTGGAAGTGATCGATCAGCGGCGACTCGACGATGGTCAGGAGTCCGTGAAATGAAGACAGGTGCCTCGGTCAAGGTTCGTGATCTAGTTCATCGGCATCCAGGTCAAGAAACTCCGATCCAAGTATCGGGTCTGGAGATCGCTGCTGGCGAGAAGATTGCCATCACTGGTCCCTCCGGCTGTGGAAAGACAACCCTATTGTCATGCATCGCCGGAATTTTGGTTCCTGTTTCGGGACAAGTTTCGGTTGGCGAAACCAGGGTAGATCAACTCGGAGAATCGGCTCGTAGAAAGTTTCGCCGTGAACAGATCGGCCTGGTTTTTCAGGAGTTCGAACTGCTGGAACATCTCGATGTGCAAGAAAATGCTTTCTTACCGATGTGGCTCGCCGGACGAGATCCTTCTGCGGAAGAGCAGAAAAAACTGACGGAAAGAGCCGAGCGGTGTGGCATCTCTGATCTATTACGACGAAGACCGAGAGCTCTTTCACAAGGAGAACGTCAGCGTGCTGCGGTTTGTCGCGCACTGATGACTTCTCCGTCACTGGTGCTGGCGGATGAACCGACCGGCAGTCTCGATGCGAGTTCAGGTAGGGTCGTCCTCGATCTTATTTTTGAGGAGGCGCAGATCTCCGGAGCTACCGTCATCGTGGTGACTCATGATACGACGATGCTCGACGGCTTTGATCGGGTTGAGAGAATCGGGGGGGATCCGTCATGATCAGCCCGTTATTTCGCCTGGCTTTGAGGTCGCTCTCGTATCATCGGATTCGGTCTCTGGTGCTGATGGCATGCATCGCCCTGGTCGGAGTTCTTCCGACAGCGGTGGAAGGTTTGCTCGATCTCTATCGAGAGCGCCTCGAGGCCAGGGCGGTCTCGACTCCACTGGTTATCGGCGCTCCAGGGAGTCGCTCCGATCTCCTGATTCACTCTTTGTATTTCAGGGGTGCAGTCGAGCGGACGATTCAGATGAACGAGGCTCGCATTGTTGCTGAGTCTGGATATGCCATCCCGGTTCCTATCCATCTGATGGGGTCGGTCAGAGATCATCCTCTGGTTGGAACTACGCCAGATTATGAGTCTTTTCGATCTTTCCGTTTTCAAGCGGGGAGGTGGCCGCAGAAGCTCGCCGAGGCTGCGATCGGAAGTGCGGTGGCGGCAAATCTGAACCTGGCAGTAGGAGGGTCGATTCCCACCGACGTGGCGAAGTTACATGACCTGGCCGGAGCTTACCCGCTTCTGCTCAAGATCAAAGGTGTGCTCGCCCCGACCGGAACTCCCGACGACGATGCTGTTTTTGTCAGTTTGCAGACGTCCTGGGTGGTGTCCGGCGAGGGGCATGGACATCAAGTGATTGATCCTGAAGCTGATTTCAATCTGATTCTTGAGAACAAGAGTGACAATGTCACTGCCAATTCTGCGGTGGTGGAAGCCGTCGAAGTGACTCCGGAGAATGAAGGAAGTTTTCACTTTCATGGAGATCCCGATGAACTTCCCATCACAGCGCTCATCATCGATGCCAGTGACGATAAGGGTGAAACGATTACCCGTTCGAGGATTCGCCGCGATAAGAATCTTCAGGTTCTTGATTCGATGACTGAATTGCGTGAGCTACTGGGAGTGGTGTTGCAGGCCAAGGCGATTCTTGATGCGAATTCGATGCTTGTCATCATCGCAACAGCATTGCTTTTGGGCCTCATCGTGACACTCGATGTGAAGGTCAGAGAACGTGAGGTGCAAACATTGGAGAGGATTGGGGCTCCTCGGGGTTTCGTTGCTCGTTTGCTCATCACGGAGATTTCGATTGTGGTCGTCACTGGTGGAATCATGGCTTATTTTCTTGCGTTGGCTGCGATTCGTTTTGTTGCCGATGGACCTCTCATCCTGCCGTGATCGAAAGTAAGAAGGTAATCGTGAAGCAGCGCTGGATTCTCGCCGGATTGATCATCGGATGTTTCTTTGCCGGTGGCTGTTCTTCCAGGAATGCACCGGTTGTTGAGGACGCTTCTGATCAGGGACCGGAACGACCCATCGTTGTGGCATCGATTTCACCTTTAGCCTGGATCGCTGGGGAGATGGGCGCTGATCTGATCGAGTTGGTCCCGTTGATGTCGGAGGGTTCAGAC
>JBBWWC010000269.1:0-2510 GCA_050256555.1 Planctomycetota bacterium
TCGACGATTTTGGCGACGACCCTCTTTGGTCGTATTGTCAGCCACGGGTCGTTGCGAGCCATACCCAACCGCCTCGATCTTGGCAGGAGCCGCAGCATCCGCGTCCAGTAACGATCTCAGCACCGCACAAGCTCGGATGGAACTGAGTTCCCAGTTTGTCGCCCAGCGCATCTTTGTTTTCTTGACCGGCGTCGAATCGGTGTGTCCTTCAACCCGGATATCACGACCCGAGAATTCCGTACGAAGAATTGCAGCAAGTTTATCCAGCGCTACTTTGCCTCGACGGGTAATTTCGGCACTCCCGGAACTGAACAGGACTTGCTGATCGACAGTGATCCGTACATCTCCATCTTCCGATGTTGCGGTCAGTCCATCGATCCCTTTGAAACTTCCGAGATCGGGTTCAGAGAGATCCTCGATGATTGCCGCCGCCGGTGTCGGACGCGCCTGAAGATTCTCATTTTCAGTAGAAAGCGCAGCATTCTTGGCGCTGACATCGGCCAGAGTTTTCTGTGTCTCAACCAGTTCTTTGACAGTCAATTGCTGCTGCCGCTCACTGGTGGCCAGTTGAAACTCAAGGCGATCTCGTTCTTCTTCGATCTCCCGTAACTTCTTCTGGTTATATGAAAGTTCACGTTCGAGGCTTGTTGTCTGGCAACCTGCAACGACCGAAGTAAGGAAAACTAAAAGTAGATAACGTGAAAACGAAGACATGCTGGTCACTCCCCTTCAGCGGCATTTCGTACCGATAAAGCCCGTCCAAACCAATCGGACCTGAGCCTTTCACCGGATCTGGTGCGCAGGATACCCCTCTGGTGGTGGTCGTGATACCGACTGTACCGAGGTTGCAAAAAACGTCGAAAACCATGCCAGATCAACCCTGAAGTAATGAAAGATAGCTCTCCCACAGCATATGTAACTCTGGTCGCCCTAACAACATTGACAGTGCGCCCGCCGATAGGAAAGGACCAAATGGAATGTAGCTCGAGCCGCGGCGGATTCGGATCCATATCCCTACAATCGATCCCAGAAGACAGGCCAGCAGAAAGGCAAAGAGAGTCGGTACCGGGCCCAGTGTAGCCCCCAGTAAACCCATCCATTTCACATCGCCGAACCCCATCGCGGGTTTACGAAAGATGATCGAACCGATCTTTCCAATTCCGTAAATAAGACCAGCCCCAACTCCAGCTCCCATCAGGGCTGTCCAGATTCGCGCCAAAGAGATCGACTCAGGGACCAGGGAACTCGAATCAACCATGTATCCTGCCGCCAGAACACCCACCAGCGCTCCGATACAGTAAGCCAGGGAGCTCTCACCTGAATTTCTTCGCTGGCCCTCCCAGTTCGGAATCCAGCGCTGAAATCCGCCTCCCACGATCACGGTACCGGCCAGCACGGACATGGCCAGGATCCAAATACCGCCTACAGTCTCAAGGAAAGAAGTTTCGGTAGCGGTCACCGCAACCGATAGGCTGCTATTCCATGGTGACAAAAGAAGCACCAGACACGTCGCAGGAATCGAGAGACGATCAGGAATAATCTTGTGGTCGAAATCGATCCCGCTCACCACGATAAGAACCGAAATCCACGTCCACATCGCCACCAGGAAGAGCATCGCAGAAAGATCGAAGACACCGCCCGAAAGCTGCTCATTGGTAAAGACATCGCCTCCAAAACGGCAGGCTGCCAGCAGAAACAGCGCCGCAGTCAGAGCTTCTACCAGTGGATATCGCGGGGAAATCGGATTCGAGCAATCTCGACAACGGCCGCGAAGCCACAGCCACGCCAATACTGGAATATTGTCGAACCAGCGCACTGCAGATTTACAGGAAGGGCAAAAGGAACCGCGCGGACTACTGACTTGCAAACCCTCGATGGGAATTCGATAGATACAGACATTGAGAAAAGACCCCACGATCGCACCCAGCACACCGCAAAAGGCCCACAACAACTGATCCAGAGTACCGATAGGAATCCCCAGCATGACCGCCCCACCTCCTGCAGCTCTTACTTCCGCTTCTGTTCCAGACGAGCCAGAATAACATCGACCACCACGGAAGGAGAGATTTCGGAGGTATCGATCGAATCTCCTGCCAAATCCCGGTAATACGATTCTCGATGATATCTGAGCCGCTGTAGATCACGTTGCGGCTCTTTCCCCTGTAATAAGGGTCGTGAGCCGGAATCACACCGGTCCAGAAGCAATGCATCTGGCGCATCGAGCCAGAAACACTCCCAAACTGCGAGGGTCTCTCTGACCGAGAGAGTCTCGACAGCCCCGCCAGCAGTCGCAATCACCACCGATGAATGCTGCTCAATCCTGACCTGGCTCTCGACTTCTAACCGTGCCAAGAAAAGGGCCTCCGCGGCTCGAAAAGCCGGGAGGCCCTTTTCTTCAATCCAACGACTCGCACTCCAGCCCGACAGTTCTTCGATCGAGCGATCCACATCGTAATACGAAGCGTCGAGACGTTTCGCAAGGGATTCACCGACCGTGCTCTTTCCGCTCC
>JBBWWC010000270.1:0-14100 GCA_050256555.1 Planctomycetota bacterium
CCCCCCCCCGAACAGAGACCCCAGGCAACACGAACCCAGAGATCAAGAACCCAGGGATCAAGCTTCCCGTCGCAACAGAAGATGGCATGAGCCGATGCGGGTGTCCACTGCTGACAGGACTCGCTCCCGGGATCGATTATCGTTAGCCTCTGGGCGCGGCCAGGGTCGCGGGGGGAGTGGTGGATGGAATTCGAGCAGATAGCAGGGTTGGTAGCCGCGGCTTGCTGGGCCACAGGTAGTTTCATCTACAGTCGTCTGGATGTCCCTGCGGCGGCCATGAATCTGGCCAAGAACGCTATTTCCGGGACCTTGCTGTGCGTCAGTATTCTGCTTTTTGGCTCCGGTCTGGTTCCGTGGCAGGCCGCTCCGATCAGCGCCTATCTGTGGCTGATACTGAGTGCAGTCCTCGGAATCCAAATCGGCGATGCCGCTTATTTTCGAAGCATCCAGATCCTTGGACCGCGTAAGGCGCTGGTGTTGACCACCTTGACTCCGCCATTTTCAGCATTGCTCGGTTGGTTTTGGCTCGCCGAGCAGCTGGAATTGAGATCGCTGGCGGCGATGGCGCTCACCCTGGTCGGGGTCGCACTGGTCATTCGTGATCGAAATCTGGCCAGTGATCGTTCCGGATTGCATGAAGGAAAGGCGAGAGATGGTCTGTTGCTAGGTATTTTCGCTGCGTTTTGTCAGTCGACGGGGATTGCACTTTCGAAGGTCGCTATGGAGTTTTTTCCGCCACTGGAAGCTTCGGCTGTTCGGATTGTGGTGGCCTTCCTCGGTGGCTTTTTGGTGGCGCAATCGATGGGAGTCTTGCCGGACTGGAAACATAAACTGCGGGCTAAAGGAGTTCCGCAACGGCTGCTGTTCGCTAGCTTTATTGGGACCTATATCGGTATCTGGCTCAGTTTGATTTCCGCCCAGGCGGTCAGTCTGGCGGTGGCGACGACCCAGATGTCGATGACGCCGATATTCATGGTTTTGCTGGTAGCGGTCTTCTTGCGCAAGAAGATCGCCTTGTTGGCATTCATCGGAATGGCCGTGGCGATTGCCGGAGTGGTTTTATTGATGGTTCCTGAGTTGAACTTTTTTCAGTGGTAAGCGGTCGCTGTTGCTGTTGGATTATTTTTTGGTCCGATAGACCAGCATCAGATTTCTTGTGTACATCAAGAGAGCCAGAATTTGCCCCAAAAAGAGCACCGGCTCTGCTTTGACGTAAGCGTATAAAAGGGTGATGCAACCACCGGTGATGCTGAGCCACCAGAAGGCGATGGGGATCTCTGATTTTCCGGCCTTCTCGCTGACAAACCACTGCACGATCCAGCGTGAGAAGAAGATGGCCTGGCCACCATATCCGACCCAGACCCAGCGATCGGTCAGCAGTTTCTGCCAGATCACCTCGAATGAGTTCTGTGTCGTCTCGAGGTCGATGAGTGACAAGTGGATCAGGCTCGAGAGGGAATCGATGCAACAAAACATCAGCAGCGCTCCTCCGTGGTATAGCGTAAAGCTCGTTTCTTCATCCTCTTGACCATCAACAGGTCGAGGAAAGCAGGGATCCCGCGACCCAGCGGCGAGTATTTGCTGGTACCGAGCTGGCGTGGGCGATGTTTGACTGCGACTTCTACTGTTTTACCGCCGCGCATCTCGACAAGGTAGGGGAAGAATCGATGAAGACCGTTGTATAGGGTTAAATCAGCGATGATTTGCCGACGGAAGACCTTCAGAGAGCAGCCTACATCCTGGAATCTGGTTCCGAGTAAGGTGTTTCGGACCAGATTGGCGAGTCGTTGTGCGAGTTTTCGAATTGCAGGATCGCATCGCTTGGTCCGCACACCGAGGACAGCATCGTATCCGTCCAGATGCTCGATCAGTTGCGGGATGTCGGACGGGTCGTTTTGTCCATCGCCATCCATGGTGATGATCAGCTGCCCTCGAGCATTTTGAAAACCGGCCTCGAATGCGGCGCTCTGGCCACTTCGTGGAACCAACGTAAGAATGCGCAATTTTGGACAGGTCTCTCGGCGACGCCGAAGAATAGTTTCGGTAGCATCGGTCGAGCCATCATTGACGACGATCACTTCATAGGTGGTGTCCATCGAGTTGAGTGTTTCAAAAACCTCATCGAGCAAGGGGTTGATCGCCTCTTCCTCGTTGAAGGCTGGAATGACGACCGAGATTTCCAGGGCACTATGATCTATCACCTGGATCCTTTCAGCAGCGGGCTTTATCAGCGCCGGATCGCTTCGACCACCGAGCGATTTGCCGCAACCCAGGCTGGGATTGCACCGCCAATCAGGCCGAGGGCGAAGGATACCGAGAAAGCTGTCAGTGCGATGGTCGGAGAGAGCTGGAAGGAAAAACTGATGTCGGTGAAGGTGTTGAAATTCGCTGCCCCGGTTTCAACACCGTGGAAAGGAGCCACCAGCAGCAAGCCGAGGATCCCACCGATGAGCCCGACCTGGGCGGATTCGAGCAGGAAGGCGAGGAATACTTCGACGCGACTGTAGCCGATCGCCAGCAAGATTCCGATTTCATGGGTTCGCGATGCGACGGTGGCGAGCATCGTATTCATGGTACCGATCACCGCAGCAGAACCCATGATGATCGTCAGAAAGACCGACAGATAGAGCAAAGATGTACTCAGGCCTGTGGTCTGGCTGGCGAGATATTCACTCTGTTTGGTGATGGAAAAGTTGAGTCGAGGATCTTCTTCCATCTGTCGAGTGGCTTCCTCGTAATCGAGATTGGTATCGACACGAGCGATGACCCTGCTGTAAGCCGGTCGATCCAACGCCTCCAGCATGCGCTCCACCGGTCCCCAGATTTCACTGCCCTGGGAATTGTTGAACTCGTAGATACCGACCACTTTAAAGGGCGTGGTGTTGAGCTTGAGGGTGTCTCCGAGGGCACAGTCCTTCATCCGGTTCACGAGTGGTCGTCCAACGACGACTTCATCGGATCCCCAGTCGGGCCAGCGTCCTTCAAGAAGTTGCGGAGGGGTCGGGTAAAGGGTCAGCGAGGCTTCCTCGATGCCACGAAGCGGTGCATTGACCAGCCCTCCATCGATTTTTTCCATGTACATCGCCAGGAAGCATTCAGCGGCTGCCAGTGGTTTTCCTTCATCGTTGCGGAGGATCTCGGGACGTTCCTTGATGATGATCTCTGCGGATTGACGTGGAATTCCCGATTGTCCCTCGGAAGAGGCACCCAGTCGCAAATAAACCGCCACCTCATCGGCTCCCAGTGGCTCGAATAGTTGCTGGAAACCGTTCCGTAGAGAGAGTACTCCACAAAGGACTGCAGTGGTGAAGGCGATGCCCAGTGCCGTGAACAGCACCTGTGATCGGCGCCGTAACAAGTTGCGTGTCGTGTAACCGGTGGGGAGTGCCATCTTATCCCAAACTCCTCAACGCCTCGGTTGGTCGGTAGCGTAAAAAAGGGATTCCAGCAGCGATACCGGCGACGATGCCCAGTGCTATAGCGATTCCCATCGACAGAAGCATCAGCGAGGGTGTGATCTGGTAGTTACGGATATTCTGACCCAGTAACCGGATCAAATTGTCCTCGGTGGCGACCGCCAAGAGGATTCCCAAGCCGCCGCCGATCAGCGAGATCAACAATCCTTCACAGATCAAAAGCATGGTGCTGGTGATGGGTTGGAAGCCGAGCGCTTGTAGAATTCCCGCCTCCTGGATTCGTTGTCGTCCACTGATCATCATCGTATTGACCACGGAAAAGAAGATCGAGAACAAGACCGCGCCACCGATGGTGCCAAGAAATAACGGTAGATTTCCTATGGCTGAAATGAAGAAAGAAGCAAAGGCCGCTTCCGTGATGGTCTGTGTTCGCTGCGGACCGTTAGCAAACAGTTCGTCGATATCTGCCGCGACCTGTTCGATCGGTATGTTTTCGAGAGTGTTGACGTAATAGACCCCGGCGGCCATCTCCCCCAGCGCTTCGCCATTTTCGATGGCTTCATTGAGATAATCGACGCGGAAATACATGGTCGTGTCGGGAATCCGTTCCTTGAGCGGACGATAGTAACCGACGATGACGAAATCCCAGGCTCCGCCATCGGCGCGCTGATAAATCAAAGGGAGTAGTGGCACTGTATCGCCGATACGGAATCCGAATTTTTCGTTGTCACGTAATCCGATTCCGATGATGGCTGCTCGTCGGTCGCTCTGGAACGCTTTTTGTACCGCGGCGCGGGCTTCTGGTCCTGTTTCACCATTGGGCCCTTCCACGATTTCGATGTCCTTGGTGTACATGTCGAGGAATCGATCCTGATCGACGCCAAACTGGGCGAAGAAGTTCTCTTCTTCCTGATAGTAAGCGCCGAACCAGCGGAATTTAGTGGAGAGATAGACTCCTTCTGTTTGATCGATTTTTTGTTGATAGGAGATGGGTAGGCTGACGAAAAGACTGACTGCTGATTGGGTCACCAGTCGTGTCGAAGAGGCACTGCGTACTCCTGCATCGAGACCCTGCACGACGGCGATCAGGAAACAGAGGAGAAAAACGGCGATCGAGATCGCCAGCACGGTGAGACCGTTACGAGCTTTCTTGGCCATCAGGTGACGAAATGCCAGTTTGAGGGGGAAGCTCACTTTTAAGCCTCTTCCTGCTGTTGATCCTCAACCAGCAGGCCCTTGTCGAGCTCCAGCAGTCGGCGTGCTTTTTTGGCGGCGACCAGATCATGGGTGACCATCAGTATTGTCTTGCCGAGCTCGCTATTGAGGCGGGCGAGGATCTCGAGCACGTCATCGGCGCTACTGCGATCGAGGTCACCGGTCGGTTCATCCGCAATGATGACATCGGGATCGGTGGCGATGGCCCGTGCTATGGCGACTCTTTGTTCCTGTCCTCCGGACAGTTGCGATGGTCGATGAGAGGCGCGATCAGCTAGCCCGACGATATCGAGCGCAAACTCGGCCTGCTTGCGACGTTCTGCAGCCGAAAGTGGCGTCAGCTGCAGTGGCAGCATGACGTTTTCTTGCGCTGTCAAAACCGGGAGCAGATTGAAGGATTGAAACACGAATCCGACGTGTCGGGCACGCCAGGAAGGCAGTTCACGTCGCGACATGGCACTGACACTGGAACCGGCAACACGTACCGTTCCTGAATCGCAGGAGTCGAGGCCTCCGACCAGGTTCAGGATGGTCGTTTTTCCAGAACCGCTGGGCCCCATCAGGGCGACGAAATCGCTCTCCGGAATTACCAGATCGAGTTGGTCGAGAACCTGCAGAGTTTCGCCACCGCGAGAATAACTCTTGGAGACCTGCTCGAGGGTGATGAAGGCATCACTCATTTCATTCATGGGGCCCTCTTTATCTGAACTCGATCTCCGGCTTTGAGCGCTGGATCAGGATTTATGACGACAGTTTCACCGCCCAGTAGTCCAGAGCTGACTTCGATGAGATCGTCCCCGACGTTGTCACGAAGTAGGACTGTACGTAATTCGATCACGCCATCCTTGACCACCAGGACGCTGGGTTGTTCGGTCGCTAGCAGTGCTCTGCGAAGTAGCAATACCTGGGGTGGAGTGGGGCTGGATTCTTGTTCGGTGACAAAGACAACCCGGACTCCCAGTTCAGGGAGCAGCCGTTCATCTCGATCGATGAACTCAGCGCGTAGTTCGACGGTCGCTTTTGATCGGTTTGCGGTGGGCCAGATCTGTCGGATTCGTCCGCGATATCCCTCATCGGGATAGGCGTCGAGGTAGATCAGGACCGGAGCTCCGGTTCGTGCGGCCTCGAGTGTTGTCTGGGCCAGCTCGATTTGCACCTCGAGAGTTTCGAAATCAACCAGGGTGGCAACAGAGCCGCGTGCATTGGACCCGCCGCCGGTGGAGGCGACCACTTCTCCGATTTCGGCGTTTTTCTCGACCACAACTCCGGTGAATGGTGCATAGACGGTCGACTTGTCGATCCGTGCTGAAATTTCCTGCATCGAAGCCGCCAGAGAATCGACTCGTGCGGCGGCGGCTCGTGCCGTAGCGCGTGCCGCATCGAGTTCGCTGACCGAGGCGTCATCGGTTAGCGATAGTTTTTCCTGTCGTTGCTGAGCGAGTAGAGCCCGTTCTTGTTCTGCCAGAGCTCCTTCGCGTTCGGCCGCAAGCCGGCTCAATCCTGCTTGCAGTTCGCGGCTATCGAGTCGGGCCACCACATCTCCACGTTTGACTCGTGTTCCTTCTTCGACATTCAGTTCGACGATACGGCCAGGAATGTCGGTCGAAAGAGCTGCACGGCGACGTGGGACGATATATCCGTTGGAGGCGACCCCCGAGCGATCGCTGGCTCCGCCGCGGCGTTGCACCCGTGCGGTGATGACTTCGGGATCCTGTGATGGGACAACGGTGGGAAGTTCTTTCCAGCCGATATAGCTGGCCAGCAGTAACAATAGCAGCAGGAAAGGGCCACGAGCAGAACTCGGACGAGGAGTACGATCGATCTTTAGTTGCGAAAGATCGTGCTTCTTGGTCGAGGCTTCAGCGGAGCTGGGAGGATTTGGATCTGTCATCGTTGCCTCGGCTTTCCGGATATCTGCAATACTGTCAGGGTGGGGCAGGATGACAGATCGGCTCCGACATTCCAGCGCTTCTCTGGCTCGGCTGGTCTTACCATCCGATTTGTTCCTTGGCGCTCTGGATGCTTTTTTCCAGGGCTGAGATCGATCGCGAGTCGGGCGAGTGGTTGGGTGGATACATTTCGCGTCGCTGAAGTGGGTAGGCAGAGGATCTGAGGTGGGCCGGCATCGCATGACCAGATCGTCGACGTCGTTCGTGCCGAATCGTGTCGATGGAGATGGGTGCGACGACCGTGGTTTCACCGGGACCGGTGGGTGCTTGTGCCAGGATACGACCATCTCCGTCGATAATCATGCTGGCTCCGGGCCATGAGAAGGGCGGGTAGTGACTGGCAGACGCGCCCTGATTGCAGGCGACCACTGCGGCTAGATTTTCGATGGCACGACAGCGATTGATCACGGTCCACCAGTCCATCGGTTCAGAAGCTCCCCATGGATCCATGTAGGCGCTGATACGAATCAAAACCTCGGCTCCACCGAGGGTCAGTTCGCGACAGGTTTCGGGAAAGAGCCAGTCGTAACAGGTCGCCACTCCGAGTCGTCCGATCTCTGTTTCAGTGACGGGGAAGAGGGGTTCGTCATATCCTTTGATGTCATGTGGACTGGTGTGAACCTCCCACGGGATCCACGGATTGACTTTACGGTAACGACTGGCGATCTCCCCATCGGGTCCGATCAGTACGGTGGTATTGAAAAGAGCGTCAGGCCAGCGGGAGTCAATCTCTAAAAAGGATCCACTCTGAATCCACAGACCGTGTTCACGAGCGGCCGCTCCGAGTCGCTGGGTATGTTGATTGGGAAATTCGACAGCCAGCTTTTCAGCTAGCTCTTCCGCACTTTCGTAAATCGGTGCGGCATGAGCGAACTCCGGGAAGACTACCAGTTTAATATCGTGAAAGGGGCGGTAGCCGATGACTGCACGTTCCAGTTGTGCGAGCAGGCGAGAGGTGGTGTCGTTCATCTGTTCCCGGTCGCGAGGATTGGGCTGGTCCGTCTGGCAACAGGCGGCGTAATAGGTCAACTTGGTCCTCCTCCGCTGGAGCTGGGGCGTGTGTTTGTTCCGGCATCTTACCCTTGTTCGACGGTCGAGACAGTCAGCGAGTCAGGCATGAGGTTCGCAGGATCAGCCCATGTCGATCATGCGGTATCCGTTGCCCTGGATCGATTCCGGTACGATCACTTTTGTTTTGGCGCGATCGATTTTCTTGCTGGAGTATCAGCGAACTGCCCCGTAGCAGGGCGCCATGCCCATGACGGGTTCGGATCTGATCGACCTGCCTGAGAATCTTCTTCCAACGTTCGCGTTCTGCCGATTCTGCTGTTTCGTCGCAAGTTTCTTCCTTGGTTTCGAACAGCAGTCCTTGCCGGGTCGGCGGTATCGCACGGATCCGATCGAGGCGGACTCCGATGAAACGTAATGCCGTACGTCGTCCTTCCAGCGAACGAAGCAAGCCGATGGCGGATTCGAGAAGGGGTGGATCGAGCGCTGTGGGGTGATCCAGAACGATTCGACGTCGATCGCGGATTCGATCGCTGTGAACCACCTGAACCGAGATCCCCTGGGCCTCAAGATCCCGCTGGCGCAGCTGGCGGGCGGCTCGTTCGCAGAGATATTCGAGCATCGCTTCGAGGGTTCTGGGACAGGAGACATCTTCGTCGAAAGAGGTTCCACGCTGGATGGTCCGCGGAATCTCTCGAGTACCGAGACAACGGTGGTCTTCGCCACGACAGCGCTCGTAAAGGATCTCTCCATTCCGTCCCAGCAGCCCGGCGAGGGCCGGGCGTGACAGTTGTCGTATCTGTTCGACCGTTTCAATTCCGAGTCGAAGCAGGATTTTTTCGGTACGGGGACCGACTCCCGGTAACTGGCCGACAGGGAGCCGCTTGAGCAGGGCTTCCTCCTGTTCGGGGGGGATCGATCCGAGTCCATCGGGTTTGTGAAGTTTCCCGATGAGTCGTGCGAACATCCGGTTGCGCCCGAGTCCAACGGTGACAGTCAGGCCGGTGCTTTTTTCGACTTCTTTTCGCAGCTGTGATGCGGCTTTTTCGGGATCGGGATAGAGCCGATCGGTTCCCGAGAGATCGCAGTAGGCCTCGTCGAGATGTTCCTCGACTCGTGGAGACCAGTGGTGGCAGATTTCGAAAAGTCGCATGGCGTAGGAGCGATAGACCGCCTCATGCCCTCTAACGATGATCAGTGCCGGGCACTTCTGGAGCGCTTTTCCGAGGGCCATTCCAGCGGTCAACCCGTGTTCACGGGCTTCATAGGAACAGGAAGCGATGACTCCACTGCCCACTGCTACTGGTCGATTGGCCAGACGTGGATTACGCAATTGTTCAACCGAGGCAAAGAACGCATCGATATCGACATGCAGGATGAGCTGGCGCAACGAATGTCCTTTTGCCATATTTCCTCTGGTTGCAGCCCCCGGGCCCATTTCGGGGACCAGACAGGATAGCGAACATCTGTTCGCCATCTACCCCCTGGTTGTGCTATTTGTTGCGGGGGATCAACATGCGCCCCCGTGAGACATGCACCACCGAGAGGAGACTTACCATGGAAACAGTGGAACTGAACGGTCCCGATGAAGAAGGATTGATGACCCTGGTCCTGCATCGACCGGCTCAACTGAACTCGCTCGATGGAACGATGGTTCGCGAGCTGGATGAAGCACTGACGATGGTCGGGGCAGATCCAGCAGTTCGTGTATTACGAATTTGTGGCTCGGGGCGCGGTTTCATGGCAGGCGGCGATTTACGTTGGTTTGCCGGTATGTTTGCCGACTGTCCTGATCCTGATCAGCGACGGGCGACCGTCGCCGACGAGATCCGTATGGTTCATCGAACCATCACATCCATCGATGCTCTGGCGGTTCCGGTGGTGGCACAGGTACATGGTGCTTGTGCCGGATTCGGATTGAGCTTGGCCCTGGCTTGTGACCTGGTCGTTTGTTCGCGCAGTGCAAAGATCACACTGGCATACAGTGGTATCGGGACCAGCCCTGATGGCGGATCGACCTATCAACTGCCGCGATTGGTTGGTCGGCAGCGTGCCATGAGTCTGGCTCTTCTCAATCAAAGAATTGATGGCGCAACCGCCGAATCCTGGGGATTGTTTGCTCGGGCTGTGGAAACGGAACAACTGGAACAAGAGACGTTACAAATTTGCCGTCAGCTGGCCAGCGGACCACGACAAGCTCTGGCCAGAACACGTCGATTGTTACGAGCCGCTCCATCGGGTCTGGTCGATGTTCTGGAAGCGGAAGCGGTTTCCTTTGGTGAGTGTGCTGCCGGTCAAGAGTTTCCCGAGGGGGTGATGGCCTTTAACGATAAAAGGGCCCCTGATTTCCGATCTGCGACAGGAGGTGAATCTTGAACGAATCTGAGAGCAAGAATCGGTCACTGGCTGGCAAGGTGGTGATGATTTCCGGAGGCAGTCGCGGGATCGGGAAAACGATTGCACTGCGGGCTGCCAGGGACGGGGCACGGGTGGTGATTGCAGCCAAGACGGATGCTCCCCATCCGAAACTAGCTGGAACCATTCAGGAGACTGCCGAGCTGGTTCGGGAAGCGGGCGGCGAGGCTTTGGCAATCAAGATGGATATTCGCGATGACGAGCAGGTAGAGGCAGCCGTGGCTGCCGCTGTCGCACAGTTTGGGCGCATTGATGTACTGGTGAATAACGCCAGTGCCATCATGTTGACCCCCGTATCGATGACCCCGATGAAGCGAGTAGATCTTCTTTTTGACGTCAATGTTCGAGGAACCTATACCTTGACCCGGGCAGCGATTGAGGCGATGAGCCACGGCGATGGAGCTCATGTGATCAATCTGTCTCCTCCCATCTCGTTACGGCCAGTGTGGTTTGCTCGACACACCGCCTATACCATCTCGAAGTACGGAATGAGTCTTTGTGTGCTGGGGATGAGTGAAGAGCTCAAGTCGAAGAAGATCGCCGTCAATGCACTGTGGCCAAAGACAGTCATCGACACCGAAGCTCTACGAATGATTCCTGGGATGGATCGCCGGGCGACTCGTAAGCCAGAGATCGTTGCCGATGCTTTACATGCAGTGGTGACGAGAAATCCTGCCGAATGCAGTGGGAACTTTTTCATCGATGAAGATGTGATGAAAGAAGAGGGCGTGACCGATCTCGAATCCTATGCGACCGAACCCGGAGTTGCACCGATGGTGGATCTGTTTGTCGATGGTCCAGATTCTCTTTTTCCCGAGGATGGGTAATCCGATTCAGGGACAGATTTCTTTCAAGGCTGCGAGAATCTCGGGTGTTAGTGGTACCTTCTCGCCGGTCTTGTAATTGACCTCCACGATGCGTGACGTTCCCAGTGCCACCACTCGTTGTTGCTGCTGAGAAACGATTCGATGTTCCAGTGTGTACCGATCAGCGCCTGGATCGGTGGCTCTGATCTCTGACGTGACCATGTCCGGAAATCGAACCGGGGAACGGAAAACGCACTCGACTCGGGCCAGAATCGGGCCCGAGATGGCGGCGGGAGTCAGTTCCAGAGTTCCTATTTGGCGAAATGCCTCCATCCTGGCGTCCTCGAACCAGCGCAAAAATCGGGTGTTGTTGACGTGGCCGAGGGCATCCATATCCCCCCAGGCAACTGTGATCGGAATCGATATGGGCCAGTAATCCTGATCTACATCACCGGTGATGTCTTTTGTCATCAGATCCCTTCCAATGGGTTCTGTGGTGCCTGTTTGCACTTCTGTGGCATCTGTCGTGTTTACAGCAACTGTCGGGGGGCACTTTGGCGCAAGATTGTCGCCAAGGCTATAGCAGATCTCTCTTGTCGGAACCCCTGTCAATCCCGTATCTTCCCGTCTCGTAGACGCTTCTGTTTGGCCCGGGATACCGGTTGGCCTTGGAGGTGCAGAAGGAGGGGGACTTCTTCTGTTTGATACCTCCTTTTTGTCCGCTGCCGGAACAATGTCAGGCCAGATGATTTCGATGGAGAAAACAGGGCGAGTGTTCGCCAAAATTTTCTGTCGATATTCTGGAGCGTGAATCCTCAGCAAGGAGGTGCACCGGATGCGAGGATCGTTCTCTTCGCCGGCAACAGCGGATCGACTTCGAGTCGTTCTACTCGTTGCATTCTTCGCCTTGACTCCCGTTTTGGCGGGGGCCATTGAATTTGATCTTCTTAGTGGAAGAGTCTCGGGTCATTTTGATACCACCACATCCTTCGGTACTGCATGGAGGATTTCGGAACGGGATCTGAGCATCATCGGAACGACCAACGGGGGAACAGGACAATCCCTCAACGGTGACGATGGAAACCTGAACTACGAAAAAGGAGACGTCTTTTCGACGAACTTCAAGATTCTCCATGAGATCTCCTTTGACTATGACGAGTACTCCGTTTTTGTTCGTGGTTTCTATTTCCGGGATTTCGCGGTGACCGAAGGTGAAGTTCTCCAACCGGGACGTCCGGCACTGAACGGAACCGCCGAGCGATTCTCCGGTATGAATGGTGTGTTACTCGATGCGTGGGTCCGTCGTGACTTTGGTTCGTCGGACAACCCGATCACCATGACTCTCGGTAGCCAGGTGATCAACTGGGGTGAGAGCACGTTCATCCAGAACGGTCTCAATACCATCAATCCAGTCGATCTTTCAAAGCTGCGGGCCGCAGGCTCGGAGCTCAAGGAAGCGCTGGTGCCGATTCCGGCAGCCAAGTTTGATTACGATTTAACCGATACCATCTCGCTGCAGGGCTTTTACCAGCTGGGATGGCGTCCGACGCGACTGGAGCCGGCTGGAACCTTCTTTTCCATCTCGGACATTGCAGCTCCCGGGGGCAACTTCGTGCTGCTTGGTTTCGGCGTCGATCCTAATATCATCGACAATCCACCAGGACCGGCTTTCCCGGGCTACAACGCTCCGATCGGTGTGTCAGTGCAACGCTCCGGAGATCGGGAACCCCAAAACAGTGGGCAGTACGGTCTTTCCGCCCGGTGGTTTACCGATTCCGGTTCTGAATTCGGTTTTTACTACACCAATCTTCATAGCCGTTTGCCGATCATCAGTGCGCGCACCGGTACTCCCGGTGGTGTTGCTGCAGGGGACTACGGAGCCTCAGCTGAGTACTTCCTCGAGTTTCCCGAGGACGTGCAGACGATGGGTGTTGGATTTAATAGCGACTTCTTCAATACAGGATTCGCCTTCCAGGGCGAAGTTTCACTCCATGTTGATCAACCGCTACAGGTCGATGACGTGGAGATTCTGTTTGCCGCTTTGTCGCCGCTCAATGGTGTGTTCGGGCAGAGCACCATCGGTGCCTACGATTACGACGAGTTGATCCATGGTTTTGTTCGTAAGGATGTAGCGCAGGCACAGTTCACATTGACCAAACTCTTTTCGGGTTGGTTGGGTGCGGATCAGATTGCGACGGTGGCAGAATTTGGTGCCACATATGTCAACGAGTTTGAGGATCAGGCGGAGTTTCGTTACGAGGCGACGGGAACCTACACCAGTGGTAGTGATATCTTCACCGACCTCGGCATTCAGCCGGGAACCGAACCTCTTTCGGCTTTCCCGGATGCCCTGTCGATGGGGTACAAGTTGCTGGCGCGGGCGTCTTACTACAACGCCGTCGGTTCACTTTCCTTGACTCCGACTGTCGCTTTCTACCATGACATCGAAGGAACATCGCCGGTGCCAGTGGCGAACTTCATCGAAGGCCGTAAGACGGTTACAGCCTCGCTGGCTCTGGGTTCACTGGGACTCTGGGACATCAAGCTGGGTTACACGAACTCCTTCGGGGGCGGGCGATACAACTTGCGGACTGACCGCGACTTCATGTCCCTGACCGCGAGTTATTCCTACTAGAGGAGGCACAAAGATGACGCAAAATAGAATGATGTTGGTCGCTCTTTTGGCAGCAACCGTTTGTTTTCTGGCAGCGACACCTGCTGAAGTCACACAGGACGGCGCCGCTCAACTGGGGAAAGAATTGACGACCCTGGGCGCAATACAAGCGGGGACCGCCAGCGGCACGATTCCGCCGTGGGAGGGTGGCATCAAGGCACCGATTCCGGGCTGGAAGTCTGGCGATCACTATGCGGATCCATTTCCCGGCGATGAACCTCTTTACCGCATCGATGGAAAAAACTACGAGCAATACGCCAAGTTTCTTTCTGCCGGTCAGATAGCAATGCTGAAGCGGTACCCTGACACCTGGTACCTCAATGTGTACCCATCGCGCAGGACTGTCGCATATCCGGAAGATATCTACGCTGCAGCGGTTGAGAATGCGGCTACCGCTTCTCTGGCCGACGATGGCAACGGCGTCAAGGACTGCCGACGCACTTCACCTTTCCCGATTCCGGAGAATGGCCTGCAGGCGATCTGGAATCATATGCTTCGTTATCGTGGAGAGACGATCGAGAGAACCATCGGGCAGGTCGCTCCAGAACCCGATGGTGACTACACCATGGTTCGCATCGAGGAAGAAGTTCTCTGGCGTTACAACCGCGAGGGTATGA
>JBBWWC010000271.1:0-7679 GCA_050256555.1 Planctomycetota bacterium
TACTGCTGACTTACTTGGCCTGGATGATCTGGCTAATTCTTGAGAAAAGCTAACCAGTCCGGAAACAGATGTACCGACGCAGGGAGCCGATTTCCGTGGCGAATCTTCTTACTGAAAAAATCGGCGGAAGCGAACACTCAAAACCTGTACCGAGGCGATACTCAGTTCTTCAGAACCAATCCGGCGGATATCGGATTCCATCGCCTTGAAACTGGGCTTCCTTCGTAAATCTTCAACCAGCTGCTCGATCCAACCTTCGTCGCGTTTCTTTAATGCCTTGCTGCAAATACGAGCGACCAAAGCCCACAGACCGTCCAGAATTGTATTACGAAGGATCCTCATCGAGAGGGAATCCCAGCGACCGGAGAAATCGGCCTCGTCGCACTTTCGGACCAGAGGATGAAGTCCGCTTCTATTCCCAAGCAGATAATAAATTCGTGCGACATCGGCGACTCGGATGTCATAGGTACGACTGATATCGAGGATCCGAACTCCCGCTGTTAGATATTCAAACTTTGCCAGTCGTTGAGCCAACCACTCGGGAAAACCAAGGCCAACAGTTTCCTGAAGATGGTTTTCATGCCGTTCAAGTTCGGGTCCTGCAAGGCAACCTGGAATCGAATCCTCATATTCCTGAAGGGGGCGCACGCCTTCTGCAATGAGGGCTTCAATTCGATCGATACGATCATCGTCATTAGTAGCCAGAAGCCACGCAGCAGTCCGCCGAAGCGCCTCTTCCACCCGAACCAGTGCGGCATAAGAAACCGCTGCAGAAATCGTAGAGAGCTGAAGAATCTCTGAGCGAATCTCATCGGCACGAATGAGATCGTCGGCAACCAGATACGATCTTGCAACATGCCCGATCGATCGTCCCGTTTCTCTTTCCATATCAAGACAGAAAGAAGAACCAGCACGATCAACGATTCTATTGGTCAATACCGTCATGGCGATTTCTCGACGCAGCTGGTGCTTTTTTATCGCGTCCGGAAATTCTTTACGAATTTTATTGGGGAAATAATCAAACAGAAGTCGAGTTTCATCGACACGTCCTTCTGGTTGATTGAGTAGACGATGATAGACATCCATTTTTGCATGAGCTGCTACTATTGCCAGTTCAGGACGGGTCAACCCACGTCCCTCACCATGACGAGACGAGAGCTCTTCATGACTCGGAAGAGACTCCGCTTCACGATTCAACACACCACGATCTTCGAGAACCATCATGGTTCTCTCGATAGAGAATGGATCGACAGTACTTCGGACTTCATCCAGTCCTAGCAGGATTCCCTGTTCACGATTGTTCTTCAGGACCTGCTCACACACATCGTCTTCTACATCGATGAGTATCTGATTGCGTTCTTCAAGCGTGATCGAGGCCGTTCGAACTTCATCGTGTAACAGTGTTTTCAAATTCACTTCATGGTCCGAACAATCCACACCCCCCGAATTGTCGATAAAGTCGGTGTGTATCAGTGTTCCTCCGCGGGCCAGCTCCACCCGACCCTTGGGGGTGACACCAAGATTGCCACCCTCCACGACCATCCGAGCCCTGACAGCAGTTGCCGGAACCCGGCAGGCCGCATTTGCCGGGTCATCTACGTCTCTGTTGATCTCCTGGGAAGATCTAATAAAAGTACCGATCCCACCGTTGTAGAGCATATCGACATTGGCTCCCAGAATGGCACAAATCACTTCTTCGGGTGTAAACACACCGGCTCCGGGAAGCCCCAGTAAAGCCCTCGCAACCGGAGAAGGATCGATGGTCTTTTCACTTCTATCAAATACCGCACCACCGGCAGAAATCAATTTCGGATTGTAATCGCGCCAGCTGGTTCTGTTGAGATGAAAAAGTCGAGTTCGTTCAGCAGCGGCCTTTTCCATTTCTGGATCTGGATCGATGAAAATATCCAGATGGTTGAACGCTGCGATTAATTTGGCATTACGCGCCAGGAGCATTCCATTACCAAAAACATCTCCACTCATGTCACCGATACCCACCACTGAATAAGGTTCGGTTTCAGGATCGATTCCAAGATTACGGAAGTGTAGTTTTGCCTGCTCCCAGGACCCTCTCGCAGTAATCGCGAGTTCCTTATGGTCGTAACCATTGCTACCACCGGACGCAAAAGCATCCCCGAGCCAAAAACCGCGCTCTTGAGAAATATCATTGGCGGTATTCGAAAGATGCGCGGTGCCCTTGTCCGCAGCGACCACCAGATACGGGTCATCGCCATCCCAGCGAACCACTCTCTCTGGCGGTATTACGTTGCCATCAATTACGTTGTCTGTAATCGACAAAAGGCCATCGACAAACACTCGGTAAAGTCGATCAGCTTGCTCTCTTCTTTCACTGCGTATTTCAGCAGGTTTCCGGAGCACAAAACCACCTTTAGCTCCGACTGGAACGATGAGAACGTTCTTGACCATCTGCGTCCGCTGTAATCCATGCACTTCTGTTCTGTAGTCGGTAGTCCGATCGGACCACCGAAGGCCCCCACGTGCCAGCGGACCTCCACGAAGATGAACCCCTTCAACTTCAGGGTGATGAACAAATATTTCTCGCCACGGTCTCGGCTGATTACCGAATGGCAAAGAAACTGAATTGTATTTGTAAGCCTGAAGAGGACTTCCGGGCTTCTGGAAGCGAGAACTTCGTAATGTTGATTTAAAAATACCAAGAATTCTTCGAAGAAAGATATCCTGAGCGCTCGAACGGACATCATTTAGCGCTCGAAGAATCTCATCGTGAATCTCGGTTGCTTTCACCCGACGATTTTCCAATTCGAGTTCTAGATTTGGATCGAATCGGACGTGGTAATACTCCACCAGCTTGCGGGTAATTTCTGCATGTTGGCAGAGAGTACGCGAGGCAAACATTATCGTCGTGGAAACTCCGAGTTGATGCAAAAAGTGCAGCTGATTACGGATCAAATCCACGTCTAGATGATGAACCCCGACTTCCAGAACCAGGCGATCCAGTAGATCACTACTGCTATTGCCATTGAAGATGGACGCCAGTGCCTCCACAACCAGCTCAGAACTAGTTATCAGCGGATGCGCATCGGAGTTCACTCCATGTATCTGGAATGTATCGATGGTCATTTTTTCGCCAGTCGTAGGCGACACATGAAAAGAATTCTGATCCACAATCTCGAGACCAAAATTTCCAAGAATCGGCAAAGTCGTGGAAAGAAACAGGTTCTTTCGCTGATAGATTCGCAGTCGAGCGGAATTCTTCTCACGGTCTGTAGCATTGCGGAAAATACTGAATGCCATTTCAGAATCAGTAGAAGTTCCGATCTCTTCTAACTTTTCGACATCCGCAACTCCCTCGCCTGGGGAATGCAGGACCTGATACTCTTTAGGAAGTGCATCTCGATATTTACGAAACAAAGAATCTGCTGAAGATCCAGTCACTTGCAGAAGCTTACGTTGAAGCCTGTCGGACCAGGTGCCGGCAATCAGTTGAACTTTTTCTTCAATCTCTTCAGAAGTGACATCCAGTAATCGTTCGGTCGCAGTAAAAAAGAAAGAAAGCAAAACCGTTCCATGCTTACCAAGCTTGATTCTGGAGTCCGAATAACTTGCACCCAGTAGCTCGAAAAGGATTTTCTCGATTCTGGAACGTTGTTCCTCGGAATATCCCTCGCGCGGAGTGATGAGGAAATACAATCCTTTGTGGCGTGCATCATCAACCACCAGATGCCCACGAATCCCTTTCGAACGCTCGACGTAATGGATCGACTGGATGACCGCATCGATCTCTTGAGTTTCCGATTGAAAGAGGAACTCTACTGGAATCGAGTTGAACGCATTCTGGTAAGCCTTGTAACGCATTCCCCCTCTCGGGAAGGAATGCTGAGAGATCACCTTTTCGAATTTGCTTCGAACATGAGGGATTTGATCACCCGGAGTCTGAATCGCCTTGAACGTGAACAGCCCCCAGATGTGAACGAAACGTGTCGAAGAAAGGTCACCTGGTTCTTTCAGAACGATGTGATCGATTTTTCCCTGACGATGGATACAAGAATCGCCCATACCTTTGAATGAAACCAAACGATCTGACGGTGGGGAGTCACTGGAAAGCTGCTTGATCGCATTCGCTACGATCGCCTCATCTTTCACATCACGATGCGGAACCCCCAGAGAAAGCTCTTCTTCCAGAAAATTCAGCGACTCTCCCGAACACGACCAGCGCTTGACACCAAACAGAATGAAATGGTCCTGCAACAACCATTCAAGAAGATGTCTAGTTTGGTTGTAATCACCTTCAGGATCCCCTGCTGCCGACCTCCGAATCGATCGAATCGAATCGCGGAGGACCCCCTTCATTCTCTTGAACTCTTTAACTGCGATGACCGCCATCTCGAGTCTCTCTCGAATCTTCCCGAGGAGCCGTTCTTGCTCTTCCATATCAGGAATAACAGAAATCTCGAAGTGACAGATGATTTCGTCCTTGGCCTTGGCAGCCGTACCATCGATGGCCTGGATGGTTCCATCTCGCTCTCGCACCACAGGAGCACTTGCAGCATGCTTGTTGATAATTTCATACTGTAACTCTTCGAGAATTAACTCAATGGTATCAACGATGAATGGTTGGTCTTTGCAAACCACATCGATAAAAGTCGAGCTTCTGTCTCCAGTGGGGTGCTGTTCGGATGAAAGACGAATTAGAATCTCGTCTTTTTTCCGCTTCAAAAACAAATTGAAGGTTGTCAGTAAATCTTTTGCCAGGCGCCGAAGAACAATTTCATCGTCCAGTTCATCGAGAACAGAATCGTATTGCTCCAGGAAATCTCGCAAGATGGGCGCAAGAATATCATCGGTTAAACGTGGATCTGATGGATCGAGAAGACCGACAAGTCGGCCGCTCCATCTCTTGCTGTTGTCCATCTCAGACATAGGAAATCCCACCCATAACCGAGGTTTTAAAAAGGGCGCTGCTTCGTCGACAGCTTCAACAACAGTCCCACAAATCGCTTTTATCGGTTTGTCGCCTCCCGTGGAAGGAAATCTGGCCGATTCCACACTTCCTTACTGGATCTGCAGAACTCGCCGAACTACCCTGAAATGCAGTAAATGCCCACACAGACCCGTTTTCGAGTTCTTCAACGTTTCCTGCTGGTCTCAAACACCGGAAAAGAAATGACTAAAACTACTGATTCCACAACACCCGATCCCCCACGCCCTCTATTCAAATTAGGCGGCTGCCTTCTGGCGTTGTTCCTGGCGATCTGCCTCGGAGCCCTGATCGCAGCATGGATGGTCATCTCCGGTGGACTCCCTTCCGCACCTCTGCGTCTCCCTGTCCTCGTGGAGCCGAACACATTGGTCAACTGGGATCTGGATCGCCAAAAACTCGAACAAGGCGAAGAGCTTGAGCTGACTCCAGACCACTGGAATTATTTCATTGCTGAGATCATCGACGCACAAATCAACGCTGGTAGTCTACTGCCCGGAAGCGGCGCAAGACTGATCCCGCAACCTGATGGACCATTACAATTGTTACTCACTCTCGGTTTTCCTTCCGACCGGATCGATGTCCCCTGGCTCCTACGCGATCGATTCATCAATCTAGAAATCATTGGAGATCTACAGATCGCCAGTGGAACTCTCACTCACGCAAAACTGGATCTGTATCAATGGGGCTCCATCTACTGGGGTAAAGATATGGACGAGGAAGCATCAAAGAAACTCGTCGCTGATCTCCTCGAAGAAATCAAACTCGTCATAGGGCCGATACGTCAGCTTGAATATGACGGCACCAGTATAAAATTCTCCCTCGATAGATAACGCTCACGCTTCTACCAGCGGTTTCGAAGAATCTTCTCGAAGGAAAAAGCGACCCATTCAAGATCCTCTAGCAGTACGTCGAAATCCTTCTCCTCGAAAGAGCCTCGAAGTTCATAAGCATTGGAAACCCCGACCAGAATATAAGATCGATGCTTGAGCAGCTCTGGAGCAGGTGCCGGATCAGCTTTCTTTTCGTCCTCGGAGCTACCATCTTGACTGGACGGAGACCTTACCAGCTGACTCGCGGCAGGGGTTTCGCCGTCGGCTTTCTCCGCCTCCCCCTCCTTGGAATCTTCCTTCTTCTCGGGCTCAGGCGCTCGATCCTTGAACTCAAAAACAAAGGCATCCAACCCTCCGAGCTCACCTGAGAAGGTTCGAACATCCTGATACTTCTTGCGGAGATTCGGTAAAAACTCCGAATCGATCCAATCCTGGGATCGCTGGGTTTCTTCCGATTTACTGAGGATTCGCACACGGATCGCATTCGGTGTCTCAGGAATTTTCATCAACACAAGATCCCGATCCTGGATCTCATCGAGGACGTACTCCCACTTACTATCGGGGCGAACGATAGAAAACATAAAATCCATCGAAATAAATTGATCGCCGTCGACCTCGCCAGCCGGATCAGGCTTCAAGGCAAGGACATACTCCTGCCAATCCTTTTCCATCTTATCCACATCGCCGAAGTACTTTTCGGCAAGATCGTTGAACTGCCGTTGACCGACTCGGCGCTTCTCGCCCAGCCGCCAGTAATCGACCAGAAACCGCTGCCCCTTTTTGCTTTCAGGCCCATTGATCAAGTAATGCATCACGGCCCATGAATCAGCATAGTGAGTACCACTAAATCGATTCCGGGCAAGCCCGCCCAACTTCGACAGTTCCGTATGTCGGCCTTCAGCGATTTTTTCTTGAATGTGAAAGAGACGGTCGCGAGGAATCAATCCAGTGACCAGTTTCTTCTTCTTGTAATCCAGCTTCGAGCCGTCACCGAAGTAAACAGCCATTCCCTCGATAAACCAATTCGGATAGTTCCCCATACGTGCCAGTTTTTTACCCTGGAAAGCATGAGTTCCTTCATGGGCAAGGACTGTATAGGTGGTTCCAGTGAGGCCGAAAGTACCGTGGTAAGCCACGACGTTCTGTGAGCTGGGTTGGTAGAACCCCCCAACACCGCCTCCCATACCGGTCTTGAGCATGAACTCATCGTGATTTCGATAGATTTTCACGATCGGCTTCTGACTCCGAACATCGGGCGCCTTGAAAATCTTACCCAGAGTCGCCGAAAGAGCTTCCATGATCCACTGATAGGTCCGTGCGACCTCGGGAGTGCTATTGCACTCAATCTGCCAGTTACGGCTCTTGATGATGCTACGATCGGGCCAGGAAACGCCCTCGTACTCGCGCCGTTTCTTCTCATCAAACTTTTCTCGTTCTTTGCGTCGGCGCTCAAGCTCTCGCTCACGCCGCTTCTGTTCCTCGGGAGACAACCTTCCGATCACCGATTCAGGCGTCGAAAGTTTTCCGGTTCCAGTGGTGTCAGGTTTCCTCGCAACGGGTTTCTTTGGAGCGGGATTTTTCGGCGCAGGATTCTTCGGCGCTCCCGCCCTGGGCCGAATCAGATTCGCACCATCTCGACTCCACCCCTTATCGATCAATGCTGTCGCTTCTTCAGGGTTCTTCCAAACACCATCGACCTTGCCCCAACCGAGCCCAATCTTCGATGGCTCATGATCAGGATCAATGTCCAGCGCCTTCTGGAAAGCATCTAGCGCTTTCTCCTCAAGTCCTCTTTCCAGCGCCCAGACACCCAACGAATGCCAGCCAGAGACGGAGCCACGTCGCAACGCTCG
Organism: Planctomycetota bacterium; assembly: GCA_050256555.1. GTDB lineage: Bacteria > Planctomycetota > UBA8108 > UBA1146 > UBA1146 > UBA1146. The sequence goes on from JBBWWC010000271.1 coordinate 7,647, forward strand.
CTTTTCCCGCTGATCAAACTCACGCCGGTCAAC
>JBBWWC010000272.1:0-6183 GCA_050256555.1 Planctomycetota bacterium
CGTGTGCTCTTCCGATCTGCAGGCAAACGTGTCAGGACACCAACGGTTCTACAGCTTGAAGCTGTAGAATGCGGTGCTGCGTCGTTAGCGATGGTCCTGGGCTACCACGGCAGGATCGAGCCGCTCGCCAAACTGAGACAAAATTGCGGCGTCTCGAGAGACGGGAGCAAGGCGGCCAATGTCCTTCGGGCTGCACGCAAGTATGGAATGGAAGCCAATGGGCTAAAAGCGAGCATCGCTGCTCTCCGCCAACAAAAGTTTCCGTGTATTCTGTTTTGGGAATTCAATCACTTCGTTGTCCTTGAGGGCTTCAAGAAAAACAACGTCTATATTAATGACCCAGCTATGGGTCACCGGATAATCCCTCTGGCGGATTTCGAGCGAAGCTTTACGGGCGTAGCTCTAATAATGGAACCTAATGAAGACTTCAAAAAAGGTGGGAAGAAACCAAGCCTACTTCGCGCAGTAGCAGACAGATTAGTAGGCTGTTCCATTCCTATATCTTTCTGCATTTTCATTGGCTTCCTGATGGTAATCCCGGGGATCTTGTTTCCGGTGCTTTTGCAGGTGTTCTTGGACGAAATCATTCTCGAAGGACGTACAGACTGGGCGCGACCGATCATGATCGCTATCGGCTCGTCAATCCTGTTGAGCCTCGGCTTGAAATACTTGCAGCTAAACTCTCTACGTCGACTACGACTGAACTTGACGATCAAACTATCGAGCCAATTTTTATGGCACCTTTTAAAACTACCTAATGAGTTCTACGTCCAAAGATTTGCCGGCGAAGTCGCTAGTAGAAGCCAATTGAATCAAGACTTGGCTTCGGACCTCTCAGGAAGATTAGCCCAAACAGTCATCGACGTAGCAATGGCAGCTCTGTATTTGACTGTAATGCTCTATTACGACGTAATCCTGACCTGTATAGGAATCTGCTTTGCCTTACTCAACTTCATTATCTTGAAATTGATTTCCGGAAGTCGCATCGAATCGTCGATGCGAGTGTTGCAGGAGTTTGGAAAAGCGGAAGGCTCTGCCATGGCAGGGCTACAGGGAATGGAAACGATAAAAGCCAGTGGCCTTGAAGCAGGTTTTTATGAAAAGTGGTCGGGATACTATTCCAAAGCGATCAATGCCCAGCAAAAACTGCAGGTCTCTAGCATCCTCCTCAACACCATGCCCGCCCTGCTTAGTTCCATCGCAACCATTCTGGTCATCATCGTAGGTGGCTTCAGAGTAGTAGACGGATTCATGACCATCGGTATGTTGGTCGCCTTCCAATCCTTGATGTCCAGTTTCCTGAGCCCTGTCGAAAACCTACTAGATCTCGGATCCGTAACTCAGGAAATGCGAGGCGACCTGGATCGAATCGATGACGTACTGAAATACCCCGTCGAAAACTACTCTGAAAACGAACCAGATAGCGATTCCAAGGAAGAGAAAACATTCCTCTCTGGCGATGTTCGACTAGAAGACATCTCCTTCGGATACAACCCGCTAGATCCACCACTGATAGAAAACCTCAACCTTCACATCAAACCAGGCGACAGAGTCGCATTGGTTGGAGGAAGCGGATCTGGCAAATCAACACTGGCGAAATTGATTTCTGGCGAACTTGCTCCCTGGAGTGGGAAGATTTACTTCGACGATATACCGAGTGACGAACTTCCAAGAAGCTTATTCGTAAATTCATTCTCCTTCATCAGCCAAGAAATACTGCTCTTTAGCGGCACCGTCAGAGACAATCTGACTCTATGGGATTCAACGGTTCCTGAAATCGACCTGCAACAAGCCTGTGAAGATGCAGCGATTCTAGAAACTATCACAGCTTTACCCGGTGGGTTTGATTCCACGCTCATCGAAGGCGGCAACAATCTTAGCGGCGGACAAAGGCAACGCTTAGAAATCGCAAGGACACTCGTTACCAATCCCACCATCTTGATCCTGGATGAAGCGACGAGTGCCCTGGATACAGAAACGGAACGAGTCGTTCTCGATCGGATGCGGATGCGTGGTTGCTCTTCCATTTTCGTTTCTCATCGACTGAGCACCATTCGTGACTGCACAGAAATAGTTGTGCTTGAGCAAGGAAAAGTTGTGGAGCGCGGCAACCACGACGACCTATTCCAGGCACATGGTGCTTATTCAGCGCTTCTCAAGCTGGACGACCAGTTCAAAGAACAGAGCGCATGATGGTACCTACCGCCCAACTACTAGAACGCGATGGTACGATCCGAAAAGTATCTGGTCACCGCTCTCTGCTGCTGAATGACCCGGAGAAGATTTGGGTTGTCAGTGAGGGAGAAGGCGAAGTTGTTTCCACCGATGTCCATGAATCCCATGCTACTGGCCGCCGTCGCTTTATAGCGAAAATCAAATCAGGCGATATTCTCTTTTCCATTCAAGGTAAAGACACCAGCAGTAATCACGCTGTGATGTTGCTATCTCAGGAAATTCTTTCCGTCATCGAATTGCCAAGAAAACACCTCGAATATTTGACTTCATCACTCAACATCACTGCTGCGAAAGCAATCCAGCTCTGGTCCGCCAGGATCGTGTCGCTACTCGACCTGGGCCCCGTGCCAAATTCCTGCCAACAGATCAGATCTGGAGAAGATCTCGTCTTGTCTCAGGAACACCAGGTTGGTCCGATTCCCGATGAAGGATTGTGGGCCAAACTCGGCAAGGGGAATTGCACTTTCGCCGGAACCGATTCAATCTTGGAACCAGACCAACTCCATTTACTACCTTCAGGTAGTTGGATTCAGGCTTCAGAAGAACTCCACATCGAGGCGATCGACACAACTGATGTAGCTACCGAAACCGCTTCAGCTTCTCTTCAGCGACTCAACCTATTGATTCAATCGAGGAGATCAGTAACCAGAGATCAAGAAATTCAATCGAGTTCAGATCGCATCAACAAAAGAGACCTCATCGAGCAGCAAAATTCAAAACGTGCGTTTTCACAGTTAGCTTCCGTTTTGAATCCACAATCTACTCCTATAGGACAAGGAGAAGATCTATATTCTGTGATGAAGCTGGTTGGTGCACAAAAAGGTATTGAGATCTTACCGATCGCCGATTCAACCGATCTCAAAACCTTGAACGACCCTGCGGAAGCGATCACACGAGCCTCACGAATTCAACACCGCCGTGTCATGCTCAGGGGGAAGTGGTGGAAAGGCGATGTCGGCCCGCTAGTTGGGTACTGGAATGAAGATGGGAGACCTGTAGCGATATTGCCGACCAGCAAGGGGCGTTACTCGATCTACGATCCTCAAAATGGATCGCGAACCCCTGTCAATGACAAAAGTGCATCGTTGTTGCATCAAGACGCCCTCGTCTTAATCAGATCTCTCGACGAAAATGAAAAGAACCCCTACGGCCTTGTTGCTTTTTGTCTTCACCAAAAGTTACCCGACATGGTTTCCTTCTTCGTCGCTGCAATTTTTCTCACCGTGATGGGCATGCTAATTCCTCAGGCGATGGCAATCGTGCTGGACAATGCGATACCAAATTCGAACTCCAGATTGCTGATCGAACTTGGAGCAGCGCTTGTTGGTGTCTCCATCGGAATGACCATTCTCAGTGTCTTCCAAGCTTTTGTCAGTATTCGATTGTCGGTAAGCACTGACTTCGATGCGCAGTCTGCGATCTGGGATAGACTTCTTCGCCTGCGGGTTTCGTTCTTCTCGAAGTACTCCACCGGAGATCTACTACAACGCGTGTCTGCAGCACATTCCATCAGTCAAGAATTGAGCGGATCAACCTTACTTACGCTGATGACCTCATTCATGGCGTTGCTCAATGTAGTGCTGTTGATTTACTACAACTCTCAATTAGCCATGGTCGCTGTTTCTATCGCGATTGTTGTCGCCATCGTCACCGCCATCGGTGGCACCATCATTCGTCGTCACGCTCGAAAACTGATGGAAGAAGAAGGCGAGCTATTCGGATTTGAAGTCCAACTAATCAATGCTGTCAGCAAGCTACGTGTCGCTGGTGCCGAAAGAAGAGCTTTTTCGTTATGGATGGAACGTGTTGCCCGTCAGTTAAACCTATCCAACAAAGTTCAACGAACAGTCGACTTCTTGACCCTCTTCAACCAGGCGATACCGATGATGAGCACTTTGATCTTATTCATGCTTGCCATACCGATGGTGAGCAATCAGGGAGCAGCAGGCTCGGAACTATCGATTGGTATTTTTCTCGCCTTCAATACCGCTCTCGGAATTTTTCTCGGTGGAGCTCTCACTCTCAGTTCAACTATTGTTGGATTACTCGATTCGGTAGTGCTGGCCGATCGAATGAGGCCACTACTAACGGCCGAATTGGAGACTGTATCTGCCAGCGTCGATCCTGGACAACTCAATGGAGAAATCGAACTCTCCAGAATCCACTTTCGTTATTCTCCAGATGGACCAAAGATTCTCGAGAATGTATCGATACACGCCAAGCCAGGTCACTGCATCGCCCTCACTGGAACTTCCGGCTGCGGAAAATCAACACTGCTCAGGCTGATGCTTGGGTTTGAAACTCCCGAAAGTGGTGAAGTCCGATTCGATGGTCAAGAAATCGAATCCATCGATGCGACCGCCGTTCGTCGCCAGCTGGGTGTCGTACTACAATCGGGGCATATCGGTGCCGGTTCCATCTACGAAAACATCACCGTTGGATCGGTATACAGTCTGGAAGAAGCCTGGGAGGCCGCAGAAGAAGGTGGCATCGCCGACGACATACGATCGATGCCGATGCAAATGCACACCGTAGTCAGCGAGGGCGGAACCAACTTGTCTGGTGGCCAACGTCAACGGCTTCTCATTTGCCGCGCTTTGATTCGGAAGCCAAAAATCATCTTCCTCGATGAAGCCACCAGTGCTCTGGACAATCGGTCTCAAAAGATCGTCAACGACAGTTTAAATCGGCGTCAGGTTACTCGTATCGTGATCGCCCATAGATTGAGTTCAATACGAGAAGCTGACTGTATCTATGTACTCGACCAGGGTCGTGTCGTTGAACAGGGCACCTTTGACGAGCTGGCGCAAGCGGGCGGAACCTTCACAACGCTATTAGCCCGACAGACCAGCTAGAGTTCCCCTTATAAATAACCGACCGTAACCACCAAGAAATGTTTGCGACGCCCATAGCACGTCAATCCGAAACACCTGTGTCGAAGAACTCTGCTACAAACTCAGTCGCAGGTTGTGTCGATAGATCTTCTGCCAAACCGCTTTGGATGATCTAGCCCTTTTCGATAACGATTATGGTCGCTCCAAGCGCCCTCACATCTCGCACATCATGAGTGATGACAATAGAAGGGATTTTTCGTTTGGCCAGATGCTCGGCCAGGTGTTTCCGAAGCGATCTTCGTGCCGTCGCATCGAGAGCTGCCAGTGGTTCGTCGAGCAGTAGCAACTGAGGATCGATGACAAGGGACCTGGCCAGTGCCACCATCTGCTTTTCGCCACCCGACAGGGTTGCCGGCCAACGATCCATCAAGTGGCCCGCCTCCAGCTGTTCGAGAGTTTCCAGGGCCACAGCACGACGTGCCTGAGCTGAAAGCTGTGGCTGTCTCCGGGTACCAAAGGCAACATTATCAGCAACGCAAAGATGAGGGAAAAGCCCATAGCCTTGTGGTACATAGCCAACACGGCGCTCTTCCGGAGAAAGATGGATCTCCTTGGAAGAATCGAACAGGGTATGGCCACCCACCTCGATGTGTCCTGAATCGGGGTAGTGAGCCCCGGCAATGGTACGCAAAAGAGTTGTCTTTCCCGAACCATTGGGACCGATCAAGGCTACCGGGGTTTCATTTCCTTCCATCTCCACATCGAGATGAAGATCCCCCAGGCTCAGCTGAATATTCAGTTGCCAGTTCACCTCGACACTCCCGTCCGATGCGAACCAAGCTCAGTTTCTGCGGAGCGACTCCAGCTGGACCATAGAGTCGGTGCAAATCGGAGTGCCAATAACAGAAGTACCGCGACCGCAGCCAGAACCAACGACAGGGCCAGAGCTGTACGCACATCGGATTCCAACGCCATGTAAATCGCCAGCGGCATCGTCTGGGTTGTTCCCGGAAGATTTCCGGCAAAAAGCAGAGTCGCTCCGAACTCCCCGAGCGCCCGTGCCCAGCACAGGGCTGCACCACTGATCAAACCTGGCAATGCCAGCGGCAGAGCT
>JBBWWC010000273.1:0-4947 GCA_050256555.1 Planctomycetota bacterium
CGTTGTGCAGTGATTCACCCACATGATGTTGCGGTGAAGCGACTGATGCGAGTGGCAGCAGGCATTGAAAGTCAGATTGTCGGTGAAACGGAGATTCTCGGCCAGATCCGGGGAGCGATGGAGCTTTCTGAAGAAGCAGGAGTTTCCGGCAAAGTAATTTTACGACTCTGGGAAAAAGCTTTGCGTTGCGGAAAGCGTGTGCGTACCGAGACCCGTCTTGGAGATGGAGCGATTTCGGTCGCATATGGTGCTCTTCATATCGCCAAGAAAATCCATGGTTCTTTGGATGGTTTGAGTTTCTTGATTATTGGAGCTGGAGAGATTTCAACGTTAGTCCTGAAGAATCTCGCTGGTGTTCGTGGTAAGAAGATAACCATCGTGAATAGAAGCCCGGAGAGAGCTGAGCTGCTGGCCAATCGTTTCGGCGGCATTTCATTGCCTTTCGAGGATTTGTCTACGGTGATGCAGAACAGCGATGTTGTCATCAGCTCTACGAGTTCGCAAAATACCATCATCAGCAAGGCGGCCGTGGCAGAGGTGGTGAAAAATAGGCGGAAGTCCCTGCTTCTGGTTGATATGGGTCTTCCACGGGACATTGACTATGGCTGCAAAGATTTGACTCAGGTTTTCTTGTACAACCTGGATGATCTTGCCCGATTAATCCAAGAGAACCTTGATGATCGGCGCAGTGCCATGCCAGAAGCCTTTGAAATATTGAATCACGAAGCGCATCGTTTCGATCTCTGGCTCAAGGGCCTTCAAACAGAACCAGTTCTTCGAGCCCTGCGAACCGCGATGGAGGAATCCTGTCAATTTGAACTGGAGCTTCTCAAGGACGAGGTGGATGCAGAAACTCATAAGAGATTACAGGTGTTATTGCGGCGGTTAGTAAAACGAGTTCTCCACAAACCGACAAAAGATCTGAAATCTCATGGAGAAGATCTAGAGCCACGCTTTCTTGAAAGCCTCGAATCTTTGTTTCACCTTGATTCAGATTCCGAAGGTGCTGAATGAAAATACGTTTAGGAACTCGTTCCAGTGAACTTGCCCAAACTCAGTCGGGTTGGGTTGCTGATAAAATTCGGGAGATCCATCCTGACATAATCGTCGAAAAGATTCTGATTGAGACAGGTGGCGATCAAGATCAGGTAACGCCGCTGCATGAGGTCGGATCTCCTGGTGTATTTACAGCTGAAGTGGAACGAGCTCTGGCGCGTGAGGAAGTGGATCTTGCGGTTCATTCCCTCAAGGACCTACCGATAGAACAACCTCCTGAGTTGGTGGTTGCGGGAATTCCAGTTCGTGAGGATCCCCTGGATGCTTGGATTTCTGCTGATTATCCAGGGTTGGTGGATGTTCCTTCCGGCGGTGTTGTTGCGACTGGGTCGCTTCGACGTAGCTCGCAAATTTTGCATAAATATCCGCATTTAAAGGTCGCCGGGATTCGTGGCAATGTCGGCACTAGACTTCAACTTTATGCAGAACGTGGTGATGCTGGATTAATTCTCGCTTCCGCCGGCCTGAAGAGATTGGGATTGTCTGGAAAAATTTGTACTTCCATTTCTCCCACAGAAATGACACCAGCACCTGCACAGGGGGCATTGGCGATAGAGGTACGATCTTCAGATGTCGATTTGATCTCGGTAATTTCCAAACTCGATCATCTTCCTACTCGCCGATGTGTTGAAGCGGAAAGAAGTCTACTTTCCGCTTTTGGTGGTGGATGCCATTTGCCCGTCGGAGCCTATGCTGTTTGTTCCGGGGAGCAGATTACGATGTGTGGTACTCTTGGCCTCCCCGATGGCTCTCGGTTGATACGGCTCGGTATCGAGGGTGATATTTCCGATCCACAAGGACTTGGATTTAAATTGGCTGAACTGATCAAGAAAGCCGGTGGAGAAGAAATTCTCACTCAGCTTGATGCGGAATGGGATCAGTGATGCCGGGTAAGAATCTTGGCGGCTCCCGATGGATTCTTACACGACCCCAAAATCGTTCGAAAGCTTGGTGTGATGCCCTTCTGGCAGAAGGTGCTGAAGTCCTGGTGGCTCCTGCGTTAGAATTGCTTCCTGCCGAACGGTCTTCAGTTCGTTCCTCCATCCTGAATTTAAAATCTGGCGGATTACTGGTTTTTACCAGCGCCACCACGGTGGTCCATTTTTTCTCCTCCTTTGATAAAGAAGACCAAATTGACCTGGAGCAATTTCAATGGGCTGCTGTGGGACCTGCCACGGCAGAAGCTATACGTAGCTTTGGTCAAAAGGTTTCCATCGAGGGTGAGGGTCAGGGTGCGGATGATCTGGTCGATCAAATAGTCGCGCAACTGAGCTGTTGTGAAGTGGTTCACTATACCAGCGATGCAGGACTTGCAGTTGTGGTTGATCGATTACAGAAAGCCGGTTTTTCGGCTAGACGAGTTGAGGCATCGTGTACGCAAGTAGACGCGGGGCTTGACCCAGAATCGTGGAACCTAGGGGCCGAAAATCGTTGGTCTGGGATCATATTTACCAGTCCCGCATCGATTCGAGCAGTCTTGTCGCGGATTGGAATGTCGAAGGACTCATTACTTGCGATTCCAGCAGTAGCTGCAGGGAATACGACGGCCAAAGAGCTTGAAGTACAGGGTTGGAAAACGGTCGAAATCGCAAAGAGAGCGACGCCTGGAGATCTTGTCGTTGCATGCACAAACCTTCTTCGGAGTGGTACGATGGATGTCCCAGGGGAGATTCGTGAATAGTTCACGTAACCGGGACTGAAAGTAGGCTGAAAATGTCGAGTTTTCCATTCCGAAGAATGCGTAGACTGAGACAAAATTCTGCGATGAGAGAGATGTTGGCCGAGACCCGTCTTACTCGTCACGGTCTCGTTCAGCCACTCTTTGTCTGTGATGGAGAAGGGCAGGAACGCCCCATCGAATCTCTCACTGGCCAAGCACAGTTTTCTTCCGATCGAATCGGTGATAGAGCCAAGCAGATCCAGGATGCCGGAGTACCCGCAGTTATTCTTTTTGGGGTCCCGGATCAAAAGGATTCTCACGGATCTGGATCTGTCGATCCAGAAGGAGTGGTCCCCAGATCTGTACGAGCCATCCGTGAAGCCGCTCCGGATCTGATGATCATCGGAGATGTTTGTCTTTGTGAGTTCACTGACCATGGTCATTGTGGAATCCTGGCCGGCCAGGATGTAGACAACGATGCGACCATCAAGATTTTGGCGCAACAAGCAGAAGTCCTGGCTAGTGCAGGTTGTGATATTGTTGCGCCATCGGCAATGGCGGATGGGCAGGTACAGGCCATCCGGGAGCGCCTCGATGCTACCAGCCACTCAAATGTGTTGATTCTTTCCTATGCGGCAAAATATGCCTCTGCTTTCTATGGTCCTTTTCGCGAAGCAGCCCAGAGCACGCCAGAGCATGGCGATCGCCGGGGTTACCAGATGGATCAAAGAAATTCGAGAGAGGCGCTACAGGAAGTGGCTCTCGATATCGATGAGGGGGCAGACATCGTGATGGTCAAACCAGGTCTTCCTTATCTGGACATTGTTTCAAAAATTTACGATTCTTTTGAGGTTCCTGTTGCTGCGTATCATGTTAGTGGAGAGTGGGCGCAGATTCAGGCGGCTGCAGATAGAGGTTGGATCGATGGCGACCAAGCATATCTGGAAAGTCTGGATGCACTGAAACGAGCAGGGTCATCGATTATTGTTACGTATGGTGCTGAGAAAGCGGTCTCGTTGATCGAAAAACGTTGAAGGAAAGGTTTTCTTTTGACTCACGAAGATTCACTTTTGATTAGAGCTCTTCGAAGGCAACCGACTGAAAGAACCCCAGTCTGGTTCATGAGACAGGCCGGGCGTTACTTGCCTGGTTATCAAAGGATTAGAAGAGGAATGGATTTCCTCGATCTGTGCAAAACACCGGACCTGGCTGCAGAAGTAACAGTCGAACCTCTGGAAGTTCTGGATGTCGACGCCGTGATCATATTCAGCGATATTCTTGTTCCTCTTGAAGCGATGGGATTGGCCGTCGAATTTGGTGATAGAGGACCATGTATGTCGGATCCATTGCATGATCGTGCAGGAATCGAGGCTTTGAAGATTCCAGATCCAGTCGAGTCGACTGGTTTCGTGATGGATGTGATTCGCGCAGTTCATGGCAGGGTACAGGGTAAAGTTCCGGTGATAGGATTCGCAGGTGCGCCCTGGACGTTGTCTTGTTATGCGTTGGAGGGTTCTCCCAGTAGAACCTTTGCAGCGGCCCAAAGAATGATCTACGACAGTCCTGCAGATCTTCATCTGTTGATGGACAAGATTTCAGATACCGTAATTGCATATCTCCGTGCTCAGGTCGAAGCAGGTGCCAATGCAGTGCAGCTGTTTGATTCATGGGGAGGTATGCTTGGCCATCAGGCCTTTGATGAGTTTTCTTTGCATTATTGTAGAAAGATCATGGAAGGACTCGATGGGTGTGGTGTGCCGCGAGTTCTTTTCATCCGTGGGGCTGGAAATCATCTCGAGAAGATATCCCGGATGGTGGATGAGGTTGGAATTGAAGCGGTCGGACTTGACGAGATGACTCCGCCAGAGCAGGCATTGTCGATCTTTGGCGATCGTTGTTCGCTCCAGGGAAACTTACCTCCACAGGCACTGTTTGCTCCACAAGAAGATCTTCGTCGTCGGGTCAGAGAGCTGCTTGACGCTTTTCGGGATCATCCTGGACATGTCTTTAATTTGGGACACGGAATCCTTCCTCCGACTCCGGTGGAAAATGTCCAGGCGGTGGTGGATGAGATCCGAAAATACTCCTGAAAATTTGAGTGGCCGTGGCAGCCGTATCGCGGTCATTGGGGGCGGAATCACAGGTCTTTCGGCGGCCATGCATGCCCGTCAAAGTGGTGCTGATGTACAGGTTTTTGAGGCTTCTCCCCGCCCGGGAGGATGGATCCAGAC
>JBBWWC010000274.1:0-1750 GCA_050256555.1 Planctomycetota bacterium
GAACCCAGACCTTTTGTCGGCCTGAATAAAAAGGAGTGCAAAGATGACCAGAGTCTTCGCCGCAATTTTCACCATGCTGGTTCTGTTTCCGGCACTACTGGGTGCGCAAGAAACAAATACTGCCCAACAAACCTCCTGGCTGCGGGATCTGGCACCAGAAGCCATGAAATCAAAAGTCTTTTTCCTCGAGCAATGGCAATGGTTAGCCATCGCCGCGATGCTCATTCTCGCCTGGCTTCTCCAGAAAGTGGCCTCACATCTGGCCGGAGCGGCTTTACGTACTCTCATCTTCAAGGTCAGCCAAGGTGACCAAACCAAGGAAGTCATCGCATCCATCGGGAAATCGGTCGGTTGGTTTGCTTCAGCAGCGGTAATCTGGATCTCATCTCCATGGCTGGAGCTAGGGGAATCCGGATCCAGTGTCCTGGCAGTCATCGCCCGAAGCCTTGCAGCCATCGGAGGCCTGCTTCTGGCCTACCGCCTCGCCGATCTGGTCGGGGCTCGACTCGAAGATTCCGCCGCAAAGACCGAAAGTAAACTGGACGACCAGCTGGCACCGATGATTCGAAAAGGCCTCAAGGCACTGGTCACGATCGGCGCCATCTTGTTTCTCATCCAGAGTACAGGTAATGACATCATGCCGCTGGTCACCGGCCTCAGTGTTCTGGGTGTCGGGGTTAGCTTTGCGGCCAAAGACACCTTTGCGAATCTATTTGGATCGCTCACAGTCTTTGCCGATCGCCCCTTTCAACTTGGTGATTGGGTCAAGGTAGGCGGAGTCGAAGGTACCGTCGAGGAGATCGGCTTTCGCTGCACACGGATCCGCACCTTTGAAAGCTCACTGGTCAGCGTTCCCAATCTCGAACTAGTCAGCGGTGTCATCGACAACATGGGTCAGCGTAATTATCGCCGATTCAAGACGACCATCGGTGTTCGTTACGAGACCCCCGCCGAAACCATCGAAGCCTTCTGTGCCGGAATTCTACAGATCGTTTACGCTAACCCGAATATCGAAGATGAATCCGCCAAGGCAAACCTGGTCAATTTCGGAGCATCCAGCCTCGACATCATGGTCAACATCAGATTCCGGGTCGATGACTACCTACAGGAGCTTCATACCAAACAGGCTTTCTTGCTTGAGATCATCCGGCTTGCCGAAAATATGGGCGTCGGATTCGCATTCCCCTCGACCAGCCTCTACGTCGAAGCTACTCCTGAACACCCGTTCCCGATCGAAAGCGCACGAAATACTGATGAACTAAAGAAAGAGATTGAGCGTTTCGGACCTTCGGGCGATCTTTCTCGTACCACGGGTACCGGAGCGTTCCCCGACAACCGCTAAACTAATGTGAGATTCCACTGGTCAGAAGCTCCAGCAAAACTATTGGAGCATCCACGTGCAGCCAGTGGCCTGCATCTTTAACGATGGTCAGAGAAAGCTGTTCGGGTTTCGCCTCGACCAGGGTTTGAATTCGTTGTCGCGAGGATTCCGGAACCACACGTGACCTTTCACCGATATAAAACTCCAGTCGGTCGCAAGGAGGCGATTCGAGCAGCCCCCACAAATCCAACCGATGATGATCTTCGAGCATCTCTTCGATACGATCAAAATCTAAATCGATGACCAATCCAGATTCGGTCCGCTTCAAGTTCTTCCCAACCCAGCCAGCGATCCCTTCTTTGAATCCTGCGTTGAACATGTCCGCCACAAATTCTTCACGACTTCTGTAGAAACGAGGCCCACTTTTCA
>JBBWWC010000275.1:0-7613 GCA_050256555.1 Planctomycetota bacterium
AGGATTGATTCCAAACATCTCCGGAGAAATCCACTGGAACCTGCCTCCTCATTGTCGCTGGGTTCCCCAGCAACTACCGATCACCGAAGACTTCCCTGTCTCAGTTCGCGACATCGTCGAATTGGGGCTCTGGGAAAAACCTACTTCTGGGTCACCCTTCATGGGATTAAGACCTCGACTTTCAGGCTCCGTAACAATCAAGGAGAAAGTCTCCGAAATGTTACTCAAGGTCGGTCTTAGCGGCATGGAATCACAACGTTTTTCTCGACTCTCTGGTGGTGAGCAACGGAGGGCTTTAATCGCCCGAGCACTCATCTCTGATGCAAATTGCATCGTTCTCGATGAGCCGATGAATGGCGTCGATATCGATGGCAGAAAATTGCTTGGGCTCCTGATTTCTAATCTAGCGCAAAACCCAAAGACCTTGTTCCTCGTGATTACACACGATTCCAGCTGGATTCCTGAATCCCCTCAATGCTACGTCGATCTTACCGCTGAAGGTGAAATCACATTGGAGGGCTCATGTTGAACAGTTTCATAGAAGCATGGAATTTGTCGACAGGGCTGTTCATAGATGGCTTCTTGTCATTACTCATCGCTTCCATTGTGCTCCCCGCCATTGGCACTCTGCTGGTCTTACGAAGAATGCCATTTGTAGCTGTCGCTGTTCCAGGTATCGCCGGTGCCGGAGTAGCATTTTCTTACTTCATATGGCCTTCTATTTTCGCTTTGGCCTACGAAACTCTAGATCCACCTTCAACTTTATTTCAGAATTGTTGTGCCTTCCTGTTTTTAACTTTCGGATTGCAATGGCTCTCCTCCAGAGGCTCTCGTGATCGTATCGAAAGTGGAGCCGTACTACTCTTCGTCATCACTCTTGCACTCTCTGAGATCCTACTTCTCGACAGTATCTACGACGAATTCTCACACCGCTGGCTTCACCATGGTCACGTGCTCTCCGTTCTGGAAGAAGGTCGCAACAGAGTTTTGGGGACCTGCTTATTCATTGCAATGCTAGCGGGTTTCTATCGCAGAGAATTATGGCTCACTGCCATCGACAAGGAGCAAGCCTCCCTTTCCGGATTGCCCGAAAAACGCTGGCTCTTGATTCATTTATTCCTTGCCGGTGTTGCCAGTGGAATGATCGTTCCTGAATTAGGTCCCCAGGTCGTTCTCGGTCTGTTACTGATACCTGCCACCATCAGTTTTCCAACCGCCCGCTCTCTCTCTGGATATGCATGGACTTGCTCCACAATCGGCCTCGTCAGCGCACTCTTCACATTCTGGATCTCGATGAATCAAAACTGGCCGGTGGCTCCATCGCTCATCGTCACCCTCGCCATCTTTAGCCTGATCCACAGGGTGATCAAACAACGCTGGTGGAAGATCTAATCTATCAATTCGCCCGTAATTCTAATCTGGACCGCTGGCTGAATACCGATCAAATATACTGATCAGCCCGTCGATTTCGTTGCTCCGGAATCCAACGCCGTGGGCGTAATACAGCCTCCTCGACCTGAGCAATCCCGCAAACCTGGTCCTGACACCAGACCACCTGCGGCGCCATAGCGGAGCGCTCAGTGGTCCCTAGGCCGTAAATCGGCGATACCGTGTCGGACTCGCTAGCAACCTCAGTCATATCCACCGACTGACCATGCCCCAGGCGTCGCGCTTGATCTTGATTGACGACGACTGCGGGCATTTGATTCAATAACTCTTCCAACGAGCAATAATCAGAAAACTTGACCCGATCCGGCAAGATCGCCTCGGCCTCCCGATGCACTCCACTGGAAATTCTTCGCAATGCCATCAAACTCGATGAACAACCGAGTCGTTGGCCAAGATCACGGGCCAGGCTCCGGATGTAGGTACCCGGACCACACTCGACTCGGATCTTCAATCGCGGTCCCTCCATTCCGATGATATCGATCGAATGGATCTCAATCTCACGACTCGGCGGAAGTTCCGAATCGTCTCCCAGACGAGCTCTTTTATAAGAACGCTGTCCTTTCACACGAACAGCACTATGAGCGGGGGGAAACTGATCCTGCTTACCGATAAATTCTGGTAATAACTGCTCGAGCTGAGCGAGATCTGGCAAAGCGAGACGCGGATATGGGCAAGAAAGAGGTCCTTCAGCATCGCCACTCAGGCTTTGAATACCAAACCAGACCGTCGCTTCATAACATTTGTCGTGAACCGTCAACATCTGCTGAAAGCGGCTCGCAAGGCCACCGATGACGACCAGCACGCCACTGGCCAGAGGATCCAGTGTCCCGCAATGTCCTAGCCCTCGAATACCGAGTCGCTTTTCGATCTGTTCGATCACCTGACGAGAGGATGGCCCTCTCGGTTTCCAGACGACCAGCCCCCCATCCGGAGCTGACGAACGACGCCGCAAGACTGAACCCCGTCCTGTTCAAAAGAAAAGCCAACAATCCAAATAAAAATGGAGGCGCCGGGAGTCGAACCCGGGTCCCGAAACACTTCCCGAAAAGCTTCTACAGGCATAGTCCGTTAATTATTGCCTCATGGCTGGCTCCAACGGACAGGATCCAGATCACGAGCGCCGGTTCAATCTCGCCGAAGAGATCACCGGCAGGGTCTCTTTTGGCCAGCCCGGAGTTATGGCCTTCTGTCTGTCATACCAGGCAACCGACAGGAGAAGGGGCGCTTAGATTACTAGGCAGCCATTGCGAAATTGTTGTTCGCAGTCAAAAATTTTACCCGGTTTTTTAGGAGGCCTCCGAGTAACCTCCGCCTGCCACTTTCCGTTCCGACGTCCGGTCGAAACCGTTTCGCCCCCTTCTAAATTTCTAGAGCAAAGATTTCAAACTTGCGTTCCCCACGTACATCGTAAAAAACACAACCTAGAGCCCACAGCCTCTTATCAACAGTATACATGCTATAGCCATGGGTAATTTACGCAACGAATCATAGTTGCACAAAAAAGCCCAAATCAATACCATATGATTTCAAAGGAACGGCCAAAAACAAACAACGCTCACTTCGAAGGGGTCCTTTGAAATTATGGACGACGAAAAGATATACAGTCAGCTAGCCGGAGATCCAGAGTTCAAAGATCTCCTCGAGAGCTTTGTCGAAGATCTGCCGAAACGGGCACATCGCATTCACGACCAGCTCCTTGAAGGGCAACTGGATACCGCCTCTGACATCCTGCATCAGCTCAAAGGGGCTTCAGGAATCTACGGTTTTCTTCCCATCTACGAAGCAGCTCGAGATCTAGAAACACGCATAAAAAACCAAGAAGATGGAATCGTTGAGGTCGCCATAGAACTGATCAATATCTGCAAGAGAGCTACCAACGAGATAAAATAACGAAAAAAACTGTGACTAGAAATTGAACTCAGTCGCGCCTACGGAGTGCCCGATCAACATCGCGCTTCATTTCTTTTTCCTTTTTGGCGTGTCGCTTATCGTGGGTTTTCTTGCCCTTGCCGATCCCCAACTCAATCTTCACCCGACCCTTTTCATTGAAATACAATTTCAGGGGAACCACGGTCTGGCCCTTTTCTTCCATCTTTATTCGTAGTTTATCGGCTTCTCGACGATGGAGGAGCAATTTCCTTCGCCGGGTGGGTTGATGGTTGGAATATCCCCCATGGCTATATTCGGCGATATAAACCTTGAGCAACCATGCCTCCCCCTTCTCGATCAGGACAAAACCATCGACAATTTCACATTGCCCCTGACGTAGGCTTTTCACCTCAGAGCCCTGCAATACGACTCCAGCCTCGAGGGTATCCAGAACGTGTAGTTCGTGTCGGGCTCGACGATTCTGAGCGATGATCTTCATCCCAGGATTCGACCTTTCAAGATCTCCAGCACCCTTTGACCGGGTCCATTTGTACCATGCCCTGACACTTGTCAGCATCGGACTCTTGACTTTCATCGTCTACGAGGATATTCATGCCGGTTCGTGCCGAAGTGGCGGAACTGGCAGACGCGCCAGGTTCAGGTCCTGGTCCAGTTTATTCTGGGTGGAGGTTCGAATCCTCTCTTCGGCACCAATTTAAATTTTGAGAGGGCGATTAGCTCAGCTGGCTAGAGCGCATCGTTCACATCGATGAGGTCACAGGTTCGAGTCCTGTATCGCCCACCAGCATGGATATTCAAAATGGGCCTGGGCTTTTGCCCGGGCCCATTTTTCAATTCCGTCGATCAGCACTACTATTCTTCAATGTGGAACAGTTTGTTGTAGATCTTCCACTGGCCATCGACCCTGAGCATTGAAAAAGTATCCATGAACATCTTTCCGATATAGGACTCTCTCAGCAAAACACATGCAGTATCTCCTGCATATTCACAGGAAATGATCTCAAGGAACTTCTCCGCGTCATTTTCTCTGGGAGACGGCTGCTGGGCCTCGACAAATCCGGCGAAGTCATCCACCGACATTTCCTCGAGTTCCCCATGCAAGTATCCAGTGATCTTTGCATTGCCGTGAAAAACCTCCCGAACCTTTACAGCATCGGACTCATAGAGACTTTCGTAATACTTTTGAACAACTTCTTCGATCTGACGTTCATCACTCATTGAAATACCTTCCATACATAGTGAACACTGACAACGATTGCTCTACCTGCGACCCACAACACTTGCAGATGCAAAAAGGGGCTAAAACACAGATGCTGGCCTCCTCCCCCTGAGCCTCTCGCAATATGTCGGGTTCATATGTCTCTCGAGTAAGTATAGCAGCCACACTTTCCGCTCGAACATTCGATATCGAACTGTCTCGGATTTACTTCACCGATTCCATTGGGATAATTGTCAAGATTGCGTACGATATGAATGTCAACGCAAGAGACGATCCGGGCGATTAGCTCAGTTGGCTAGAGCGTCTCGTTTACACCGAGAATGTCGGGGGTTCGAGTCCCTCATCGCCCACCATTTTATCTCAGTGACTCGCCTTTCGGAGTCCTCTTGATTCAGAGTCAACTGCAACTAATGGAGCAGTGATGAAAATACTATCACTCTTTCTTGTAGCGCTGGCGGTTTGTTCTGGGGCCCTGACTTTTCTGATCGCAGAGCCTTCCCCAGCACGGGCAGACGACCCCCATCCCGAGACACTTCGTGTTTTGACCTACAACACCTGGTTCACCTTCAATGAACAAAAGGCCAAAGCCAGAGGCATCCAGCTCATCAAAAATGAAACGCCCGACATCACGGTGCTGCAGGAGCTGGTAGACATTCAGCCGGACCTACTGCAGTCGCTGTCGGAGAGCTGGGGACATCCACACAGCTCGTTACAGAAGACCAAAGGATACTCTGTCGGAGTCACCTCACGCTGGCCGATCCAGGTTATCGAGAAGGTCGTCACCGATCAGGGGCATGGCTATCTTCATGTCGTCATCAAAGAGATTCACGTCTTTGCCATCCATCTTCATCCTTTTGGACATGGCAAGCGACAACGTGAGGCCGATGTCCTGATCAAAAAGATCATCCCGTTACTGAAGGAAAGAAAAAAGGTCATCGTGGCTGGTGATTTCAACGCCCACAGCGAAGACGATGCCAAACTGCTCTACGCCCAACCTCAATTGCTCAAAAATTATAAAGACAGCGACGCCAAACATGGCCTCAATAATCTTCGAGATGGCAAATTCGATTTCCAGGTAATGAACACTTTTTTCAAAGCAGGCCTCATCGACTCCAGCAGAAAGCTGCTGGCCAAAACGACTGCTGCCAGAACCACCTACGGCGATCCAGCAAAAACCGGTCAGCGAATCGACTTCATCCTGACCGACCCGGCTCTGTTCAAGACGGTTCAATCGTCCAAAGTCATCATCCCCGAAGCGTTCAATGGACCGGCCATCTCTGATCACTATCCGGTGGTGTCCGATTTCGGGAGTCCGGTAGCCAAAGAATAGAGCACCGGGAATAGAGCACCGGAATTCTCTATTTTTTCTTGGCCGATGCTGGAGCGGGTTTAGGGCGAGTGAAGACCAGCGTCGTCTCACTGCTCTCCAGTTCATGGAATCGATAACCCTCGACATCAAAACCTGACAGATCAGAAACCTTCTTTGGCCGCTGATCAGACATCCAGCGCGCCATCAAGCCACGTGCTTTCTTGCCATAAAACGAGATAAACTTCGATTTCCCGCGATCCACCTGCAGGAATTTCACATCGATCACCGGCACGCCCAGAGAATCGAGCCGAGCTGCTTTCGAATACTCATCACTGGCCAGATTGACCAGTGCTATCGCCCCCACCTCTGACATGTCCTTGCGAAGGAGTCGGGAGATATGGTCATCCCAGAACTGATAAAGATTTGTTCCTTCAGCAGTTTTCAGTTTTGTTCCCATCTCCAGTCGATAAGGCTGTATCGAATCGAGCGGACGTAACAGGCCATAAAGGCCGCTAAGGATGCGAACTCTGTCCTGAGCCCATTTCAAGGAAGCCGACGACATCGTCCACGCATCTAAACCCTGATACACATCGCCGTGAAAACAACTAACGGCAGACGCTCGAGAATTGGCACGCTTCCCAAAGAGCGACCAACGGTCTGCGTTCAATGTCGCCAGCTTGGAAGACAGCGACATCAAAGATTCGAGCTTTTTGGCGGAATACCCTTCCAGCTCTGTCGCTAATTTTTTGGTTCGCATGCCGAAACGCGGTTGCGTGGGCCTGGGAGCGTGATCGGGCAACAACGCTTCCATGTCGAGCGATTTTGCCGGCGAGAGTATTGTAAAAAGACCTGCCATGACTCCAACTTAACGGATCCAGCTCGGGATGAAAGAGAGTCAGGCTCCCTCAGATCCGAGAATCTCATCGCAGCGCACCAGAATCTTCCCGACACGCTTTGGCCATGACGATTTCAGGCGTCGAAATTGCTTACCGGCCAGCTCCAGTAACATGTGGACCTCTTCGCAGGCCAACCGGGCCCGATTCACCTCTCCGCAGTGTTGCTGATACCGATCGAGAAATGCTCGCTGCAATACAGCTGCGTCGGGAATCAACTTGCGAATTTCAAGCATCGTCAACTGCCCCAGGAAGCTGCCCAGATCCAGACTGGTATCTCCATATCCGGCCCACTCGACGTCAACGATCCAATCGCAATCATCATCGATGAGAATTTGCTCCTGATGAAAATCACCATGAACCGTACCAAAGGATCCGAGTGGTGTTTTGGCAGCGAGTTTCTTCAGCCGCTGCTGGATTTCTTGTGCCTGCCTGGCGTAATCCTCGGTGCTATATCCGAGCAGATCGACGCTACCATCGCTGGAACGCAGTCGGGCCTGGGTCTCTGGATCATCGGGTTCAAAAGCGCCGCAGCGATGTAAAATCGCCAAGCAATCCGCCGCTTTCTCCACGGCGCCGATCGGATCTTCACCCTGAACGTCATCGGCGAGACTACGGCCAGCGATGCACTCCATACCGACCAACTCGTGTGCAGAGTCAGCAAAGAGCAGCCGTGGTGATCGAAGTCGGTCACTGCGACTCAAAGCCTCAGAAAGTCGGCTCGCACGAGCGTCGATCAAACGTGCCAATCCACGACGTTCAAAACGCAGAATCACGGCCAACGACAGCGGGCCGGGTAACTCAGGAACCTTCCAGCTGGTGTCACACCGACAAACCAGCCGACGTTCCGGTT
>JBBWWC010000276.1:0-3652 GCA_050256555.1 Planctomycetota bacterium
GAATTGGAGTGGAAGCGCCGGTCACTTCGCGGAACTGGAAAGTGGTCGGGGTGATTCGGTCGCCAGGGGCGTCGGGGGTCAACCCGCTCGGTTTTGGTCAGGATCATCAATTTGCAGATCTCGTCGAGGGAGTCCTTCAGATGATCGGGGTCGCACCTGATGCCGCTCCCTGGTTGAAGGACGGGATGGCGATGCATCTGGATCGTCAAAACTTCGAAGAGGCTCCGCTGGACTGGATGGTGGCGACAACCGATCCCAACCGTGTAACGGAAGTCAGTCAGCGGTTGCAGAAAGTCCTCATCGAGCGCGGTCGAACCCCACTCATCTATACCAATGCGGCCTGGTCGATACTGGCGAGTCCTGAGCTCGATGGATATCTCGTTCTTCATGATGTGTTTTTCGTGATTACAGCGGTGATCGGGTTTCTGGTTCTGACGAACTTGTTGTTGCTGGTCGGTCGTCGCCGTCGAGCGGAAGTGGGTTTACGGCGTGCAGAAGGCGCCAGCCGGGCAGACATCTTCTGGCAGTTTCTGTGGGAAGGCCTACTGATCTCATTTGTCGGTGCCGTTCTCGGATGCCTGGTCGGAGTTGCTTTCGCCGAGCTTCGAGCTGCGATTGATCCAGCGGCGGTGCTCGCTGCGACCTGGCCCTGGCGCACCATCGGAGAATCTCTGCTGGTGGTCATGATCGGTGCCACTCTCGCTTCGGCAGGTCCGGCCTGGTCTGTGAGTGCTACCGATCCGGCGCTCTTGTTGAGGGATGGCCGCGGATGATCGATCTTGCAAATACCATCAGAAATGCGATTCAACGGGTACGAAGACACCCTCTTCGTTCGATTCTGATCACGATGACTTTTGCTCTGGGGCTCGCATCTGTGGTTTCCATCGTCGGAACCATCGAGGGGGGCAGGAGAGCGATCGGGCATGACCTGGAGGCGCTGGGCACCGATCTGATCGCCCTGGTCAATCCCCTCCGTCTCGGCAGTGTGGCGATAGGAAAGCCGACCGATGGGAAACCGATAGCTGCCGAGGACCTGGCGAAAATTGATGAAAGAATTTCGGCGATTACCGATTCGATCTCACCATTACGAGTCGATCTCGGGCTGAGCACCATGATGGGGACTTCCTGGCAACACACGATGGTCTCAACGACACCCGGTTTTCGTTCAGTGTTACGTCCTGGCATGCTGGTCGGACGATTCCTCGAAGCTGAGGATCGTTGGCCTGTTACTGGTCAGGAACAAGTGGTTCCCGCCGCCATCGATGAGGCGCTGGCAGCAAAGTTTTTTGCTGATCCCAGAGATGCGCTCGGGACCGAATTTCGTTCGATCCGTGCAGGGACTCCATTCACCTGCAGAATCATTGGAGTGGTCAGTGATCCTCTTCTGCTGCGAAAGCATTTGAGCTCTTTCGATGCTACTTCTCAGGCACGCTCGATTCCTGCTCGTCGTCTCGAGTTTCTCAATTTGTATTTCCCCTGGCGACCTGACCAGGATGTGCCGACCGTTGTCATTATCGATGCTCCGAGCGTTGATGAAGTCGACTTCGTTGCCAGGGAAGTTCGCACACTGGTCAAGGAAGAAGGGCTGGGTGTCTATGTTCATATTCAGAAGGACTGGACTGCGGTGGTGCTGGACATCCTTGATCGTTTTCAGGGGCTGGGTCACTTCATCTGGATACTTGATCTGGTAGTAGTGCTGATTCTTACCGGCACCATCTCGTTGTTAGCGATCGATGAGAGCATCGAAGAAGTTGCGATCTGCCGAGCCGAGGGTGCCACGGTATTACGAGTTGTGATGCCGGTCTTTCTCGAAGGGGGATTATTGGCCTGTCTGGCGATGCCTGCCGGAATCTACCTGGGAACCTTGATCCTGGAATATGGCATCCAGCCGGTTCTGGGCTGGTCCCCTTGGTTGCCGATGGAAACGGTCACGATGACTTGTCTGGCTCTCTTGGTGACGTCGCTGCTGGCTTCTGTCTTGCCAGCAATGAGAGTGGCGAAACTCGAGCCGGCGTCGGTTCTCGGTCGTCGTCGTGATCTTTGAATGGTTGCAGTTCGGTTTGACGTGTTGCAGTTTAATCGCTGGAGAGGAAGCTGCGGATGATCGTTGAGATGGAGAATATTCGAAGATCTTTTGGCGACGGAACGGCTCAGGTCGTTGCGTTGGATGGAGTAGATCTTTCCATCGAGGCCGGAGAGTTCATTGCGATCGTCGGAGCTTCTGGAAGCGGGAAAAGCACACTCTTGCAGATTCTTGGTTGCCTCGATCGTGCCGATGGGGGTTCCTTCTTGCTCGACGGTTGTGATGTTCAGTCGTTCACGGGACGTGAGATGGCTCGCGTCCGCAACGAAACCATCGGGTTTGTGTTCCAATCTTTCCATCTGCTCGGGGATCGAAATGCCATCGAGAACGTGGCTTTACCACTGGAATATCGTCGCGGGAAAACATCACCGTCTCGGCCGAGAGAAGTACTGGAGAGAGTTGGTCTTATCGATAGAGTGCTGCATCGCCCTTCCCAGTTGAGTGGCGGTGAAAGACAACGAGTCGCCATCGCCAGGGCGCTGGTCAAGGATCCTCGCTTGCTTCTTTGTGATGAACCGACGGGAAATCTCGATAGCGATAGTGGTATGCAGGTCCTCGATCTGCTGTCTGATTTGCGTAATGAGCTGAATACGACATTGGTTCTTGTGACGCATGACGCACAGGTCGCTAGCAGAGCTGACCGGGTGTTGAATCTGAAGGATGGTCGGTGGACCTCATGAGAGCCTTGCTGATGATCAAACTGCTTTGTTTGATCTTGTTGATCGGTTGTACCGGTCAAGACTCGCCGCGCGTCACCATTTATTGCTCGCATGATCGCGCTCATTCAGAAAAAATTCTTGATCTCTTCGAGCAGGAGACAGGAATCAAAGTGGAAGCGGTTTTTGATACCGAGGCGACCAAGACGGTGGGGTTGGCACAACGAGTTCGTAGCGAGAAGGCGCGGCCACGTTGTGACGTGCACTGGTCGAATGAACCATTACGAGCGGTACGACTCGCTGCAGAAGGACTCTATCAACCATTGCCTGAGGGGGCCGGCGAGGGGATCGCTTCTTCCTGGCGTGACCCGTCGGGTCTCTGGTGTGGTTTCGCGGCACGAGCCAGAGTCTTGGCTCTGGCTCCGGCGAGTCCGGCCAGCACGGAGGTGCCACAGAGTCTCGATCAGCTGGCAGATGAACGCTGGCGGGGACGTGTGGCCATCGCTGATCCTCGATTTGGAACCACGGGTAGCCATCTGGCCATCGTACGTCAGCGGATCGGCGCGCCACGATATAGAGAACTACTGGAGTCGTTGCGTGCCAATCAGATCGAGATCGTATCGTCGAACTCGAGTAGTCGTGATCGGGTTTTGTCTGGAGAAGTCTGGATTGGATTGACCGACACTGATGATATTGAGGTGGTCCGTCGTAGAGGGGCGACTCTGGGTGAAGGTTTTCTGGCGCAGGATGGTGTTATCTTGTTGCCCAACGTGATCGCCATCGTCAAGGGGGGGCCGAATCCAGAGCAAGCCGAGCAACTGGCGATCTGGTTACTTCGTAAGGAAGTCGAGGAGATCCTCGCTGCATCTTCGAGCCGACAAGTTCCGCTGAGTCAGGATGCTCAAGTTCCCGC
>JBBWWC010000277.1:0-2815 GCA_050256555.1 Planctomycetota bacterium
GGAGTCTGGCACGAATCAGGGATTGCGTCTCCGTTGCAATCCTCTTCGATTCCTGCGGCGATGTCACAGGCATCGGGCTCGCCATTGTTATTGCAATCGGCGGTATTACCGATAGCGCACTCACAGGAATCAACGATGAAATTGCCATTCGTATCGACACTGTCGATATTCGCCGGAACAATTTTGAAAATCTCTCCACCGTTCCAGTCACAGATGTAAATCTCACCATATGCATCTTCACCGAAACCGGTAACTCCAGCGATCGACTGGCTACCTGGAGGATTCAGCTCTGTGGTTCTGGTTGTGAACTGGGTCACACTGGTTCCAGTCCAAACAAAGGACCAGATCGAATTCGAACACCAGTCCGAGTAGAAGTAGATTCCGTGCATATCCGGCATCGCACAACCCCGGTAGACGTTACCGCCGGTAATCGAACAACCAGAGTTATGATTGTATTGCTGTTTCGGATCGGTCAGGGTATTGGAATTACAGGTGCAACCGCTCAAGCCGGTGCAGTTGTTTCCTTCCATGCAACGCCAACCGTAGTTTTCTCCTCCGGCGGAAGTCCCCGGCTGGATATCGATCTCTTCCCAGTTGAACTGACCTACATCTGCGATGTAGAGATCACCGTTGAGACGGTCGAAAGCGAATCTCCAGGGGTTCCGCAGTCCGGTTGCCCAAATCTCATCGAGTGGAGCTCCGGGGCCCGTAAACGGGTTATCAGGAGGAATGGCAAAGGGCGAACCACTATCGACATCGATTCGTAGAATCTTGCCGAGACGTGTGTTGTTATTTTGCCCGTTTTGCTGGGGGTCATTCGCACTTCCACCATCACCGAGCCCGATGTAGAGATATCCATCATTCGGACCGAATGCGATCATGCCGCCATTGTGGTTCGTGAATGGTTGATTCTGAGTCAAAATGATCTGGGCACTCGACGGATTGGCAAGATTGGGATTACTGGTGGAAACACTGTAACGCGCAACCGTCGTATCCGACGAATTATTGGTGTAGTAGACGTAAAAGAAGCCGTTAGTGAGGTAGTTCGGATGAAATGCCAGCCCCAGGAGCCCTCTCTCATCAGCTCCTGAATTGCCTCCTCCAACAATCGAATTGATGTCAAGGAAAGGCGTCGAGAGCAACTGAGCATTGGTCATATCGTAGACGCGAATTCGTCCCTGTTGCTCAACGATGAAAAGGCGCTCGAAATCACCGTCTGGAGCAGCAACCAATACCGGCCGACTGACACCACTGGCGATCCGTCGGGTCGAGAGTGGCGTACCCCCAGCATCGACGGGTTCTGGAAAGGCCATCAGCAGCAATAAAAAGAGACAGAACGCACGGCCCAGTCCCATCAGGAAAGTTTTCAACATCTGCTTTTATCCATTCTCACGGGCATTACGACATCCATCGTAGCGCCTCACTCCTCTGTATAAATCGGGCTCATGAGATACGAGTGTACCCGACCCAGCTCGTGAATTCCTCGCTAAATCAGCCTAATGAATCCATCCCGTGGGCTTTCTGCGGATCGCCCCCCCTGAAGAAAACCCCGAAAAAGAGTTTCTGGTGCATAGAAAACAATGAACTTTCTGGACAGATATGGCCAGAATCGAATCAAACGGCAATTTCGAGAATCCTGTTATGTACCGCATCGATCACATCATGGGGAGTAGAGGTTCCAGCAGTGATTCCGACATGATTGATCGAATTGAACCACTTCGCTTCCAATTGAGCCTCGCTTTCGATGTGATAAGCGACCACCCCTTTCTCCGCGCAAACTTTCATCAACTTACGCGTGTTCGAGGAGTTATAGCCCCCCACCACGATCATCAGGTCGACTTCATCGGCCAGCTCCTCGACAGCGTTCTGACGATCCTTCGTCGGTTTACAAACCGTATCGACAAACTCCATCTCAAGATCGGGAAATCGATTCCGTATCTCAGCGAGAATCTCCTGGGCATGGCGAATCCGGTGGGTCGTCTGGCAAACAATCCCGATGCGACTCCGGCCCTGGAGCTGGTCGAGATCTCCGCTATCGCCGATGACCGTAAAATCCTCGAGATCGCCAACGATTCCACGAACTTCAACATGCTTGCTTTGGCCGATCACCACCGGATGCCAGCCCCCTTCGACTAAACGTCGGATCGCCTTGTGTACCCTTAAAACCAGTGGGCAGGAGGCATCGTAAACCATCAGACCTCGTTGACGGAGATCCTCCTTGACACTCTCGGAAGCTCCATGAGCAGTAATCATGACATTGCTGGTGGTGATCTCTTCATCTAACGAATCGACCATTTTCACGCCATTCTCATGCAGCTGCTTGACCGTCTGTGGATTATGAACCAGCTGGCCAACAATCGTCAGATCACCCGAAAAGGACGGATCCAGGGCTGCCTCGATAGCATCCCTCACTCCAAAACAGGTCCCCAGAGCTTGTGCTCTCGTGATTCGCACGTGCATCTCCTCCCAGAGATGAGGAGGTCATCCTTGACCACTCACCCCCCTGTTGTACCCGCCCGAGGCCTCGGGCACGAGACCACCATAAACGTAGAAGAGTAGATCCTCTTTCGGTTGCATCCTTGGCCCCTTTCTGTTGCCATCGGAGTTCGAGTCCTGCAGGGGGTGTAAAATAGTCGCCCTGGAGAGGGACGCCTGTGTCCGCCGGAAAACCTGTTGCCAGTATGCCTCGCACTGTGCGTGCCCCTCGCGGAAGCGAGATCTCGTGCCAGTCATGGTTGATCGAAGCTCCCCTTCGCATGCTGATGAACAATCTCGATCCCGAGGTTGCTGAAGATCCAGATCATCTCGTCGTCTA
>JBBWWC010000278.1:0-7325 GCA_050256555.1 Planctomycetota bacterium
ATCGATCGAAGGTTGGCGGCTACCTACTCCGCTGGTCGCGTTGCTGCTTCTGTTGTTACCGGCGCTGGCCATCGGTCTCGGCGGATCGGGCAGCAATGTCGAGATCCCAGCGGCGACCTTTTCCGCTGGAGGCGGCAGCCACAATGCTGAGCTTGTCAGCAATGGCGAGCCGATCGAAGTCGATTTCAGTGTCGGCTTACCGATGGGAACAAGCGGTACCGGTGCTGACGGATACAGCCTGATCAGCGGCTTCCAATCACAACGCGAAGCGGTCGAACAAAGCACCGGTCCTTTCGATTTCCTTCGCGGTGATAGCAATGGCGATGGTCAGGTCGATGTCAGCGACCCGGTCTTTATACTTCAAGAGTTATTCGGAGGAGGCCCTCAAAATAGCTGCGCAGATGCCGGGGATGCCAACGATGACGGTAACCAGAACGTGGCTGACTGCATCAGCTTGCTGGGTTACATCTTTCTGGCGCAACCGCCGCCAGCGGCACCTTTCCCCGATTGCGGTCCCGACCCAACCGATGATGCTCTCGAATGCGACAGCTATAACGCTTGCTAGATAGAATTACAACGAAGACACAAGATGCGTGTGTGGTGCCTTGGCATCGCCGCGCGTCTTTTCTTAGTGGCGGAACCGCCGACTACGCCAAGTAGCCACAGACCATCGAGCTGAAAAAAGCCCCCGGCGACTTTTGTCACCGGAGGCTTTTGTTTTGTCGTTTATCGCAAAATTGTTCCAAGGAGTGGTGAAGAAAATCGTATCTTTGCTCAGACCAGCCTATCCGGTGTGACCTCGACAGATTCCGCCGTGGTCACACCGAACTAGACCAGATGGCTCGGACACTCCCGGCTCATCCCCCGACGAGAAAGCACACTGCATCGGAACGAAGTGTGAAGCAAGCCCCTCGAACAAAACTCCTGAACGTGTAGGATCCGGTATGCAAATGGACCCACTCGATCTGGCAATTCTCGGCCTCTACGTCGCCTTTGCGATCGGGGTTGGTTTTTTTCTGCGCCATCGGGCCAGCAAAAACGCCGACCAGTTCTTTCTTGCCGGTCGCAAACTGCCCTGGTGGGTGGTGGGCACCTCAATGGTGGCCACCACCTTCGCCGCAGACACCCCATTGGTGATCACTGGCTGGGTTCGAGATGGCGGGATCTGGAAAAACTGGCTGTGGTGGTGCTTCGCAGTCGGCGGAATGCTGACGGTATTCCTCTTTTCACGCTACTGGCGCCGACTCGGCGTCATGACCCAGGCCGAGTTCGCAGAAATGCGTTACGGCGGCCAGGGAGCCACTGCCCTGCGCGGCGCACTGGGCTTTTTCCACGCCTTCTTGACCAACCCCATCGTGCTGTGCTGGGTGCTGTTGGCTGCCGCCAAGATCAGCGATGTGTTGTTTGATCTCGACAAGATCACCTCGCTCGGGATCGCCTGTGCCATCTGCCTCTCTTATTCACTGATGTCCGGCTTCTGGGGCGTCGCAGTGACCGATCTGGTGCAATTTTGCCTCGCCATGATCGGTGCCATCGCGCTGGCCGTCATCACCTGGAATGCGGTCGGCGGGCAAACCGAGATCCTCGCCCATCTAGCCGATAAGGGGGGGGTATCCGGCGAAATTCTAGGATTCTTACCCTCGCCGGGAAGCGGCTCCTGGACCGATCTGAGCTTCTGGACCACGCCGCTGGCGGCGGTCGCGGTCTATCTTGGCGTATCGTGGTGGGCGACTGCCGGAATTGACGGCGGCACGGTGGTGGTACAGCGAATCGCCGCCAGTAAATCGCCGGCGCACGGCTCGGTCGGCACCCTCTGGTACAACATCGCCAACTACGCCCTGCGCCCCTGGATGTGGATCGCAGTAGCGCTGGCTTCGCTGCTGGTGGTTCCTCATGGCGATCCGGTCATCAGTCCGGTCAGCGGCACCGTGGTCGAGATCAGCGACTCCGAAGATCGCATCGTTATCGTCGATACCGCAGGCCAAAAAACCGAGGTCGTGCTGGAGTCACCCAAGGGCTGGGCCGGCGTGCTGCCACTGGTCAAGGTCGCAGAACAAGATGAGATCAAGAAAGACACAATCCTCGCCAAGACCGATTCAGAAAAGGCCTACGTCGTCATGATGGTGCGGTATCTACCCGTCGGCCTACTCGGGCTGGTGGTCGCCAGTCTATTGGCCGCATTCATGTCGACCATCGATACCCATGTCAACCTGGCCTCCAGCTATTACGTCAACGATCTGCATCGGCGCTTCTTCGATCGCAAACGAAAACCGGAGCACTACGTCAAGGTCGCAAGAATCGCCAGTGTCGTATTTCTGATCGAGGGCGCTCTGTTAGCCTCGATCTCGAACTCGATCAGCGATCTGTTCACCTTCTTCCTCGCTTTTCTAGGCGGCGTTGGCCCCATCTACCTGTTGCGCTGGCTATGGTGGCGCATTACCGCCTGGAGTGAGATCGCAGCGATGATCACCTCCAGTATCACCACCACCTTCATCACTTTTGGTACCACCAACAGCTGGCAACTGGGGCCCTTCTCCCCCGCTGGCAAAATCACGGCCGAGGGGCGCATCGTCATCGTCGTATTACTATCGACTGCGGTCAGCTTGCTAGTGACCTGGTTACGACCCAAACCGGATCCGCAAAAACTGGTGACCTTCTATCAAAAGGTCCGGCCCGCAGGAGCGTGGGGTCCGGTTCGGGCGCTGGCGGGAGTCTCTTCAAAACCAGGTGAAGGATGGCAAGTGATCGGCGGAGTGCTGGGCGGCCTGGCACTGATCTGGGGCCTCACTCTCGGAATCGGAGCCTGGCTACTCGGCTACTCCTGGAGCTGGACAGCCTTCGGTTGCGCTGCCGGTGGCGCAGTCATCGTCGCAGCCATCCTCCCGGGACTACTCCGTGACGACTGGATCACGACAGAAAATACCAACGATACAGAAACCGATCAGGCCGAATGAACTGGCCTTCCTTCTCCGGCTACAGAATCATTCTGCTGCTGGCCATCGCCACCTGGGCAGGATTTTTCTTCGTCCGCGCCACAGGACCGACTGACCTTCTCAGCCGTGACCAAGTCAAGGTTGCCGGCTATACACTCGACATCATCGAAAATGATGCCTGGCTGTGGCAGCAAGATCACAACGGAAATTTTGCATCGAAACCTCCTCTGACCCAGTGGTTCGCAGCTCTCTTCACCAAAGCAACAGGACACTACAACCGACTGACACGCGCATTCCCGTCCTGGTTCGCCTGCCTCATTGCAGTGATCGTCATCTGTGGCTGGGTCGGTCGCGAGTTCGGACCATCAGCGGCACTGTGGGCGCCGCTTTTACTGATCGCCAACCCGATGGGAATCCGCGCCATCTTGCTCGAGAGAAGCGACCCCCTGTTCATGTGTGCCACCATGTTGGTGGCCCTGGGGGTATGGAAATGCTGGATCGACGGGGCGCGCCCATGGCTGATGGTCATCGCAGGCACCGCCGCAGTGCTGGCCAAAGGACCACTGGCGCTGGTCATCGGACTGCTGGGACTTCTCGCCACCTTTACGGAAATAAAAACTGAGCGCCAACCCATCCCGATACGAGCCATCACTGTGGCGCTGTTGTTGTCACTTTTGATTCCATCGATATGGCTCTGGACCGCACAACAATCCAGCGGCGGACTCGCCATCGACAAACTGCTGATAAAAGAGCTGGCAGGACATGCCTTCGGTGCACGTGAAGCAGCAAATCAACAATCCTGGACTCATCATTTTCTACCACTGCCATGGTTTCTTTCACGACTGGCGCCGGTCGGCTTGATAGCGCTGATCGCCATCTTTCGATTTTGGCGTCCATCATCGATTCGCAAGTCCAGCAATACATCGCGAGAAGATCGGGCAGTGCGATTCTTGATCGCCTGGCTACTCGGCGGCATCGTCCTGCTCTGCATCGCCAGCCATCATCGTTTCATACATCTACTGATCGTCTTACCGCCAGCGGCAATGCTCGCTTCCCGAGAAATCGCCAGCTGGTTCAGCAAGCCAGCACGCGGACCGATGTGGGCCGCAGTTTTATTATCCGGCGTGCTTCCCATCACTGCGGTCTATCTCGATATGATCGACATCTCGTCGCCTCATATTGTCAGATCACGAGAAGTGGAAGAGTTTGCCATCTCGGTACAAGAAGAGGTCGGCCCGGGAGCTCGGATGGAATTCTTCGGAAATCTGCCCGGGGTTCAGGCACAGCTCGGTAGACATCAATCGGCACTGACAGAGGATCGCATCGCCGCAACACTTAACTCCGATGAAGTAATCTATGTCATCGTTGAACAAGAAGATGGCTTTCGTCAGCTCGCTTCAAAACAAGGCATCGGGATTTTTGATGTCGCTTTGCGCCGCCCCTTTGATGGAGAACATCTGGCCCTTTATGCCAGCAAAGGTGCTTCAGGAGCCCAACGAGTGGCCGATTCTCATAAACCCAATTACCTGCTGCTAACTCTTCTGTCGTTACTTACAAGCAGCCTGCTATTCGTCAGTGCTCGTTTCGTGGCTCACAGTCTCGTCTCTTCCACAACGGCCACTTAGAATTTATGATAACACCAGCCCGCCGTGTGGATTCAACGCTCGCTTTCCTTTGGATCCATAACTGAAGAAGTGATACCTGACAGGAGTTCGATGATGTCATATCGAGAACCATCCCGCGGCTCCTTTTTTCTTTGCCTGGTCCTGCTGGCGGCTTCGACTTTTGCAGCCGCAGCCGATGCGCCATTTCGACGTGGCGATGTAAACGATGACGGAAGCGTCGACATCGCCGATCCGATCGTTGTTCTCGGCTATCTATTCCTCGGCCAACAAAACGTCGACTGCATGGATGCTGCCGATGCCAATGACGATGGATCGATCGATGTCGGAGATCCGGTCTTCTTGCTCGATTACATCTTCTCGGGTGGGGCAGCACCCTCAGATCCTGGACCCTCTGAATGTGGTCTGGATCCAACCCTCGACAATCTCGGCTGCTACCAGAATACCTGTGACGGAAACGTAGACCCAGCGCGGCTGGCAGCGGGGCATCTGCTTCATCGTATCGCCTACGGGCCACGATCCGGCGATGTGGATCTGGTTCTGGCGACAGGAATCGATGCTGTAATCACTGCGCAGTTAAATCCAGGCACCGGTCCCGAACCGAACAATCCGATCCTGGCAGATGTAGAAGAATTCTTCTCCTCCGAGATTCCTGTCGGCAACGAAACTTTCATCCTGCGCCCGAATGCTCCTTTTCACTACTTCCTCGGTTTCGATGAACCCCCAGTAAATTGGGCGCAACCCGGATTCGATGATTCCAGCTGGCTCATCGGCCAGGCCGGCTTCGGCTGGAGCGACAACGACGACGTCACCGATATCATTGAATTCGCCAGCACCGATCTAGCCTCGATGTATATCCGGACCGAGTTCATCGTGGGGAATCCCACGGGCCTTCCGACGCTCTATCTGAAGATGCTCTACGACGATGCCTTTGTTGCTTATATCAACGGCGTTGAAGTCGCCAGAAGCACCCAAACCAACGGCAATCCGCATCTGGTGGGAACTCCACCACCTCATGATCAGTACTCCAACGGCACCCACGAAGCAGGCATTCCAGAATACTTCGCCATCCCCAGCAGTCTGATACAAGCCGGTGTCAATACCCTCGCGATCCAGGGTCACGATGCTCCCAACAACGGTGACTTCACGTTAGATCCGTCGATCGTCTCCCAGCTCTTTAGTGCCACCGGGTCTCGCAAAGTAATCCTGACCGATGCAGACCTGCAGCGGTTCACGTTTATCCGCGGCATCTATTCCTTTCGACAGTTACAAACTGTGCTCGGTGAGTTCTGGGAAAACCACTTCACAACAGACGAAGAAAAACTGCGCGAACTGCTGCGCAACGTCAGAAATCGATACGGATTTCGTATCCTCGGAAGCACCACAGCCTGTCGGATGCATTCATCAACGCTCGAGTTCGAAGAGTATGATTTCTTCCGTGAAAATGCGCTGGGCTATTTTGGCGATCTACTGCTCAGCAGTGCCAGCAGTGTTCCGATGCTGGTTTACCTCGATAACATTCTCAACTTTGCCGCAGAGCCCAATGAGAACTACGCCCGTGAGATTCTCGAACTTCACTCCCTCGGTGTCGACAACGGCTATACCCAGACCGATATCGAGCAGGTCGCTCGGGTCTTCACCGGCTGGACCTTCACCAGAGTTCCTAACCAGATGATCCAGGAATTTCCGGACTACATCACGAATCCGGTCACCACAGAAAACCATTCCTGGACCACCACTGCGATGGTCGACCTGGGAGAAGATTGGAAATATCTCAAGGGTACCGCAGAGCCGACCCCCGATACCCTCGGAGAACCGACCACTGCCTGGACTCAACCCGGCTTCGATGACTCGACCTGGCTGACCGGACCAAGCGGCATCGGAATGGGCGATAACGACGATGCCACCGTGCTTACCGATATGCAGAACAACTACATCAGTTTCTATGCCCGTAAAACCTTCACCATCAACGATCCGGCGACACCCGATCGCCTCGAATTAGAAGTCGATTACGACGATGGGGTGGTGCTATACCTCAACGGTACTGAAATTGGACGCAGTGGAACGATGGAAGGACGAGGAACTCCTCCACCTTTCAACTCCGGTTCTGGAAATCATGAAGCCAGTGGCCGATTGTTGTTCATCGATCTCGATCACTATCGCCCCTTGATGGTCGCCGGCACCAACGTGCTGGCAGCTCAGGTCCACAACACTGTTATATCGAGCAACGACACGTCGTTTTTGCCACGAGTCACTTCAAATATTCCTACCTCTCGTCACATCGATCTCAACAACCGACAGGGACGCTGGGAGTTCCGTTTCAACCCACAGCAACATGACTTTGGACCGAAGATCATTTTCCAAGGGACTCCTTATCAAATCGACATCCCTGGTAATCGCCAGGATGCTGATGGAGTCCTCGATGGAATCGAAGTCATCGATGCGTTGGCGGCTCATCCGGGCACAGCTGAGTTTATCTGTATCAAGCTGATTCAGAGATTTGTTTCTGATGAGATTTCGCTGGCGACCATCGACGATGGAACAGCGCCGCTCGAACTACAGAGTTTACTGGCTGATATGTTAGCGGCCTGGTTCTCGACCGACCGTCCCGGTCATATCGGCACTGTCCTCGAAGCTTTGCTGGACCCCATCGATCAACAGGGTCCGTTCTGGGACATGAGCAACGCTCGTACCAAAATCAAAACTCCCATCGAGTTCATCAACTCGACGTTGCGCTCCTTGAATTCCCTCGCCAACACTAACGATCTGG
>JBBWWC010000279.1:0-7338 GCA_050256555.1 Planctomycetota bacterium
GATCACGGCCTGGCAGAACAGAAAAGGATCCTCGAGCGAGCCCCGGAGCTGGCCCAACGATTAGGGGTACCCATCATCGCAACCAACGATGTCCACTACCTCACCAAGGACCATGCACGGGCCCAGGAAGTACACCTCTGCATCAACACCGGCAAGAAAATCGATGATCAAGATCGAATGACTTTCGAATCAGATGCATTTTATTTCAAGAGTGGCCAGGAGATGGCTCATCTGTTCGGTGATTTCCCAGAGTACATCTCAAACACCGGAGAAATCGCAGCGATGGTCGATTTCGAGATCGAGACCGGGAAAGCATTTCTACCGGTCTTCTTCGAGGAAAAAGACCTGATCAACGGCCAGGCTCCTTCTGCTTCCAAAGAGATCGAGAAAACCAACCATCAGCGATTCCGAGAACTGATCGAAGAAGGATTTACACGCCTCTACCCTGACCCTCCCGAAAATGCCCGCGAGCGTCTCGAATACGAAATCGAAGTGATCGTTGAAATGGGATTTGTTTCCTACTTCTTGATCACCTGGGACTTCTGTCGTTTTGCTCGCGATGAAGGAATCCCGGTCGGACCCGGTCGAGGCTCGGCTGTTGGATCGATCGTTTCTTATTGTTTAGGAATCACTAATCTTTGCCCGCTCAAATACGGCCTCATCTTTGAAAGGTTTCTCAACTCTGACAGGATCTCGCTGCCTGATATTGGTATTGATTTCTGCATGGCCGGTCGAGAGAAAGTTATTGAGTACGTACAGAAAAAATATGGCGAAGACCGAGTCTGCCAGATCGTCACCTTTGGAACGATGGCTGCCAAGGCCGTCATTCGTGATGTCGGCAGGGTCCTCGGGATTCCTCTCGGAGAAATCGATCAACTCGCCAAGAAAATCCCAGACTCACTCGGCATCAAACTAGCAGAAGCTCTCCAGCAAGAACCTCAACTGGCCGCGGCCGCAAAAGATCCACGATACAAGGAACTCTTTGAAGTCGGACAACAACTCGAAGGACTGAATCGTCACTGCTCGACACATGCCGCCGGGGTCGTGATCGCTGATAGACCACTGACCGAGTTGATTCCACTGGCACGAAACGGCGAGGAAATTGTTACCCAGTACCCGATGGAAATCCTCGAGCAACTGGGGCTACTGAAGGTCGATTTCCTGGGATTACGCTATCTCACTATCATCGATCGCGCACTCCAGCTGATCGAGAAAAAAACCGGCGAAAAAGTCGATCTGGAACAGTTACCACTCGATGATCCAGCGGCCTACAAGCTCTTTTGCCAGGGCGAAACGCACGGAATTTTCCAGCTCGAAAGCTCTGGAATGCGTGAACTGCTACGCAACCTCAAACCGGACCGATTCGAAGATCTGATCGCAGTACTCGCACTCTATCGACCCGGTCCGCTCGGTTCAGGAATGCACAAGCTGTATTGCGATCGCAAGCATGGCCGAGAAGAAATTGCTTATCTCCATCCCGCCCTGGAATCGATTCTCAACAGCACTAACGGCGTCATCCTCTATCAAGAACAAGTGATGAAAATCGCCCACGATCTTGCTGGCTTCTCCATGAATGACGCCGACAGTCTTCGAAAGGCGATGGGTAAAAAGAAGATCGAGCCGATGGAACGTTATCGTGATCAGTTCATCAAAGGGGCTGAAGAACGGAACTCGATCTCACCAAAGATCTCACGCTCCATATTTGATCAGATCGAGCAATTTGCGAAATACGGTTTCAACAAATCACATTCAACTGCTTACGCATTAATCTCCTATCAAACCGGTTACCTCAAGGCGAATTATCAAGAAGCATTCCTGGCAGCGGTGATGTCTTGCTACATCTCCACGGTCGACACCATGGTTTCCTATCTTGAGGAATGTAAACGACTCGCGATCGAAGTGATCCCACCACACGTCAACCACTCGGACAGCAACTTCTCTCTCCAGGAAAGCAAGATCGTCTACGGCCTGGTCGCATTGAAAGGTGTCGGTGAACGTGCAGTCGATGCCATCGTTTCTGAACGAGAGGCAAAGGGGCCCTACAAGTCACTCTTCGATCTCACTTCCCGAGTCGAACCGGAGCTGGTCAACAAGACGGTCATCGAGCAATTAATTGCAGCCGGCGCTTTTGATGGATTAGGGCCAGAGCGGGCAACTCTCCATGCTGCAGTCAAGGATTCCATCGAAGAAGGAAAGCGCATTCATGCCGAGCGAAGAGCCGGTCAGCTATCCCTTTTCGGATCAAGCTCTGCTCCGGAAATCCAGGAACAATGGCCCAACGTTCCGTCATGGAGTGAAAATGAAATGCTGACACGGGAAAAAGGAGCGCTCGGGTTCTATCTCAGTGGCCATCCCCTGGAACGGATTGAATCCGAGATTGCGCCCCTGAGAACACATCTGGTCAGCGATTTATCCGAGAAAGACGATCAGAAACCTGTTTCTCTGGTCGTGATGATTTCAAAAATCCGAAAACGGCAGACAAAACGCGGCGATGCCATGGCGATCATCACGGTCGACGATCGAAGTGGTCCCATCGAGGTGGTCGTATTTCCGTCCGTCTTCCAGGAAGCTGCTCAATACCTCGAAGTAGAGAAGGTCGTCGTCATCCAGGGGGTCGCAGAGATCTCGGAAGAGGAAGAAGAAGGTCGAAGTAACCGACAGATCCGTGCCAACCGACTCTTTCCCCTGGAAAATGCACCGGAAAAGATCGCTCGCCAGATCGGAATCGTCTTCCCGGCAGAAACGAATGAAAATCTGCTGTTTCAAACCAAGGTGATCCTGCAAAGAAATCCTGGCAAACTACCGGTGACGTTGATCTTTGATGAACATGGCTCCGACATGTGGCGGATTTCATGCGGAGAAAAACTAAGAGTCTCTGCCACCCAGGAACTCATCGAAGATATCCGAGAACTGGTCGGTGAAAACTCGATCAGAATTGACGTCTCGCCTGCTACGGAACGCACATGAAAAAGGAGCCGGCATGAAGAAGAGCCCCCTGGCTCTCGATTTACGGCTCTTTGAAGCCAACCTGCAAAAAATTCAGGCCCGGGCAACAGAACTGTCGCCCGACAAAAACGCTCCGCCACAGGTTCTTCCGGTGACGAAGTATCTCACACGCCAAGATAGCAGAAGCCTGCTCGAAGCTGGCCATGCACCACTCGGAGAAAACCGATCGGACCAACTAGAAGACAAAACTAATCCGGGCCAGGATCCTGATAGCTGGCACTTCATCGGTAGACTTCAACGCAACAAGATCCGTAGCGTCATGCCCAGGATCAGCCTCTTCCATGCACTCGATTCGGAAAAATTAGCTGCGTCCATCGACAGCTGGATCGAAGAGCATCTGGGTCGACCTGTTGCAGTTTTAGTACAGGTCAATATCGCTGCAGAAAAACAAAAGGGTGGGATCGATCTCATCTCGGCAGAAAAAACCATCCTTTCCTGGATGGAACAATTCAAATCTCTTCGCTTTGAGGGCCTGATGACGATGGCTCCCGCATGGCCCGCAGAAGAATGTCGCCCAATCTTTCAGTCTCTTCACCAGTTGAGAAGCACCATACGTCAGCAACTACCTGCAGCTTCTGCGGATCAATTCAAACATCTCTCGATGGGAATGTCTGGTGATTGGGAAGTAGCTGCAGAGGAAGGGGCGACATTGCTGAGGATCGGGCGCGCCCTCTACCTGGAGGAAGACTGATGCCGCGCATCGTCGCCGAAAAAGGCCCCGACAGGGGAAGCACCTGGTCGATCCGGGAAGAGGGAGTTCTTCTCATCGGACGCGATACCGGCGCTCAGATCGCTCTACGTGATGAGGAAACGAGCCGTCG
Source organism: Planctomycetota bacterium (assembly GCA_050256555.1). GTDB lineage: Bacteria > Planctomycetota > UBA8108 > UBA1146 > UBA1146 > UBA1146. The sequence continues at coordinate 3,828 of JBBWWC010000279.1, forward strand.
TCACTGCCAGCTAGAATTCAGATCTGGACAGTGGTTGATTCGCGACCTCGAAAGCACCAATGGTGTCCTGGTCAACGGCGAAGAAATCACGACGCCCACCATACTTAAACACAATGACCACATCGAAGTGGGAGTTTCATACCTCACTTTCCTGACCGATGACGACCCTCTACTAGGAGAAGTAATCGGCGGCTGTAAAGTCGAGCAAAGAATCGGTCGGGGTGGCATGGGGACCGTCTATCGCGCTCGACAGAAATCTCTCGATCGACCAGTAGCGCTAAAGATCTTGTCGGAGAAATACACCAGTAATCCCCAGTTCATCGATCTCTTCATCCGCGAAGCTCGCGCTGCCGGAAGACTCAGTCATCCTCACATCGTTCAGGTTTACGACGTGGGGCATGAACTTAATCAACACTTCTTCACCATGGAGCTGGTTGCCGGTGGAAGTGTCGAGAAGATCATCGATGAAACCGGAGCCATCTCCATCAACCAGGCATTACGCTTTGTTCGAGATGCTGCACTTGGTCTTGAATACGCCGAAAAGCAGGGGATCGTTCATCGCGATATCAAACCCGGAAATCTGATGCTTTCCTCCAATGGCGTGGTCAAGATCGGAGATCTTGGCATCGCCAGAAAAACCGACGAAACCGGTGTCGTATCTCAGAAGGATGGAGTCAGTGGCTCCCCTCATTACATCGCACCGGAACAGGCGCGCGGAGAGCCGATCGATCAACGTGCCGACATCTACTCCCTGGGCGCGACTCTTTTCCATTGCCTTGCGGGTCGCACCCCCTACCGCGGCGCCGGAGCCAAGGAAGTCATCCTCAAACATATCGAAGCGAAGGGGCCTCCATCGCTGATAGAGATGGCCCCTGAGACTCCTCTCCAAGTTTGTCAACTGGTCGAGAGGATGATGTCGGCCTCCCCGGAAGATCGTCCCGCAAATGCCCAAGTTCTCGGGAAAGAACTCGATGATCTCATCTTTGAATTTGGATCACGAAATGAACCAGACGAAAGCAAGCTGAGAACTGTACGCTTCTGGCGTGCCACATTGTTGCTTTTCATCCTGCTGGTGGTCGTCAGCTCCATCTCTCTATACATGTTCGATCAGCAGAAAACCAAAGATCAAGAAATTCAACGAACCAAAGATCAGCTGCAGAAACACAGAAGCAATATCACACAACAATTAGATCTTGCAGATTCCGCAGTGAGACGTGGAGAGCCCGATTCCGCCGAAGAGATCCTCTTATCCCTGGACACGATTCCGGATGATCTCCAGGACCGAATTCAGGATCTGGAGACCACCATCGATCAGGAGCGACTACGAATCGATTCTCTTTCACGGGAAGAAAAAGCACGGAGCACACTGGCCGAAATCCTCTCCACCAGTGAATCCAGCTCGACCAATAAACAAAAACTGGAGCAGCTACGTCAGCTATCAATTACCTACCAAGGGACTCGAAGTGCACAACGTGCCCAGGAAGAAATCGCCAAGCTAGAACAGCTACTGGCCAAAAAAAATGATCTGGAAGCACGGGCCAAAGTCGCCTGGGAACAAGCACTCGCCAAGGCTGAAGGATGGCGTTCCGCCAGTAATCCGGCCCGAGCTCGTGAAGAGATACTCTCCCTCTCCGATGAATTTACTGGTACCCCTTCCTGGTCGGCACGAGCTCTCTTTCTGAGCCAGCTCGAACAAGAAGCGGCCCAGCTTTGGGCCACGGCGCACGCCGAAATCAAAACTCTGCTCCAGCAGGGACGGATCGTTCAGGCCGACGACATCATCGATGGCGTCGTTTCCCGGGCGTTATTACCCACCACCCGGGATCTGGAATCGATCCTCCGAGAAGAGGTCAAGATCGCCAGGACCGCTCTTGAGGCAGCCAACACCCCCAAACTCGGGCCGGTCATCCGAGAGGGTTGGGGGCGCTGGAAGAAGTCTTTCTCTGGAAAAGAAGCGGTCGAAGTCCTGCAAGATTCAGCTCTCAGAGATGGCTTACCGGAAGAAGCGATGAAAACCATCGATCAGCATGTTCGTTTCCTCCTCGAGTTTGACCAGAAACTGCGCTCCTGGGACGGAACCAACCTGCCGGTCATACAAACCCGGATCCTGAAAACCAGCTCGAACAGTACAATTTCTGCGCCTCATGTCCGAATCGATCAGGAACGAGTCAGTTACAAGGAATCCTCCACTGGTATCGGTCGTTATCTCCTGTGGAGAGAACTGGCGATAGAGAGCCGTCTCGACCTACTACTGGAAGCTGGCCCTCCAGATCTGCTCGTAAAGCATGTCATTGCGTTGCTCGTATCCACTGAAAGAACCGCTGAAGCGGCCCCTCTCTGGAGCCAACTCGAACAGAGGGTAGTCACCGAAATCAAAGAACTCCTGCTTCCGACTCACGATTCAGATTGAAGGAAGATCGTGTCAGCCTATACTCCCGTCGCACTGGTGCAGACCAAACATGGAGTGGAGTTACCGGTCCGGGCCATTCCGGGAGCCTCCCGAAACGAAATCGGAGGCAGTCGCGAAGGTGCGCTGCTGGTTCGCATCACCACTGCGCCAGAAAAGGGAAAAGCCAATCAAGCCATCATTGCATTACTGGCAGAGGCACTCGATCTTCGTAAAAAAGATCTCGATCTGATTCGAGGAGAACGACACCGGAACAAGTGCTTTCTATTAGTGGGAGCCGAGTTGGCCACGATCGAGGAACAGATCCTCTCCTGGAGCCAGCGTCAGAGAGACCGATCCGGCAAGGAAAAGGAAAACCGTTGAACCATATCGTCAAAGCACAACAAAAACAGAGACAGCGCATCGAGAAGGCGGTCGAAGCAGTAGCCGCCCGTAATCCAGGGGCAGCCCCGGAAGTCGCTCTGGTACTCGGTACCGGACTCGGAGGACTGGTCTCTGAAATTTCGGATGCCACCACCATCCGCTATGAGGAGATTCCCGGATTTCCCGTCTCCACCGCTCCCGGCCACAGCGGCCAGCTCCATATCGGTCAAATCGGCAAATCACGCGTCTTGATCTTCGAGGGGAGATTTCACCTCTATGAGGGTTGGGAGATGGAAGACATCGTCTTGCCGATCCGATTGGCCTGCCGCCTCGGGGTCTCTTCCGTCCTGATTTCCAATAGTTGCGGCGGAATGAATCAGAATCTCCAGAAAGGAGATCTGTTAATTCTCGACGACCACATCAATCTTCTCGGCGTCAATCCACTGACCGGAGCCAATCACGACGATTGGGGCCCTCGATTCCCCGACATGTCAGCCCCCTACTGCCATGAGAGCGGGGCTCGACTGGCTCAAATCGCTGCTGAAGAGGGGATCAGGGCCTCTCGTGGCGTCTATGTGGCAGTTCCAGGACCAAACCTGGAGACCCGGGCAGAGTATCGTATGCTTCACGCTCTGGGGGCGGATGTGGTCGGAATGTCGACCGTTCCAGAGGCCATCATCTGCGCCCATGAAGGCGTCCGGGCCTCGGCAATCTCTGTTGTTACCGATATTTGCGACCCAG
>JBBWWC010000280.1:0-3749 GCA_050256555.1 Planctomycetota bacterium
GCCAGCGATGCCGGTCAACTTCCCGCCAGAGGAAACCTGAGACGCTGGAAATCCATCGTGGGAAGACTCTCAGAGGCCAAGCAGCGGCCCAGGCCTGCCGAAAATCTGCTGCTTTTTCTGGCAGCGATGTTACTTCTCAGCAACCGAGCAAATCGCTGGTCGGATCTTCTCCCTCGTCGGGAAAAGGAGCCGGCAATGGACCGCCACCGCTGAACAGAAACTGCAAGGCACCCACCGCATCGGCGATGTTGATATCTCCGTCATCGTTGGTATCCCCGGCATCTTCACAGATCAGTTGCGTAGTCGCTCCGAACAAGAAGTCGAGAATCAGAATCGGATCGCTGATATCGACCAAGAGATCTTGATTCGCATCTCCACGGATGAACAAATCTGCCGTCGGAGGCGGCGGAAGCGTTGCAGAACCTTCATCACCCGGACTTCCAAGATCACCGATGCCATAGGTGGTCGTGGCCGTGACCCAGACTAGCGCATCCCCGGGTTGGGGAGCGAGAAGATCACTGATTTCCGCCGACGACCCACTGACGTATGGGAACGACGCAGAATCATAATTGACTCGTGCACGCTCCAGTTGATTCTGATCAAGGAGAACAACTTCATCCGCACTGTTAGCCAGAATGAAACTTCCCCCATATACGTAATCTGCAACATAGCCACCATTGCTAGCGCTATCGCCATCACGTCCCAGTACCAAGAACTCATTAGGCTGAATCACCAGGCCGCTACCAGCAGAAATCACATGCTGGTCGGTATCATCGTCACGAATCGTCCAGCCATCGAGATCGACAGACGCAGTTCCACGGTTAAAGATCTCGAACCACTCACCGGTCGCATCGGAAACAAGGGCTGGATTCGGCATCAGCTCGGAGATGATGATGTTCACGGCACCCGGATCTGGCGGCGGCGCACCACAACCCTGTCCGGTAAGCGGGATTCCTGAAGCCGAAGACGATCCGGCACTTTCATTGCCTGAAACATCCACAGCGCTGATCTGGTAATGGTACTGAACCGCTCCGAGAACATTGGTATCGGTATAAGAACTGACAGCCGGCGTGGTCGAAATCAGCACGAAAGGCCCCGCAAGATCCGTCGCTCGATAGACCGAGTAACTGGCCAGATCGCTCTCGTTATTATCGTTCCAATCGAGTGAAACCTGGCATTCCCCGGCACTCGCAGACAACCCAGCAGGAACCGACGGAGCCGTGGTATCGCTGGTCGGACAGGCCCAGATCAGGCACACGAACTCCGGATGATCAACAAACGGATTCCGGTTGTCCTGAAATCCAAACACAACGTCATTGCGCTGCTGTTCTGTAGCGCTGACGGGATCTTCGAGATGCCATTCCAGCAAAACTGAAAGCAGTCCCATGTAGGCGATGCTCTGATTTTGCGAGGCATTCGAAACAATCAAATTACGATCGTCAGTCACTCTCAAATCGGGTTCAGAACAGCCACTCGATCCATGGGTGCCACCCTCGTAGCGGGTATCCATGTAAAAAATTGCTCTGGCTGCATCGCCACGGCGATCTTCCCATACTTCCCACGAACCAACACTTCCGAAACCAGAAGACTTGTTGGAAAAACTCGTTCCTTCAGCGGGCCAAAATTCACACCCTGAAGATGACGTGCACCAATCGTATGGCCGATTACTTCTTGCCGAGTTGTAAGAAGGAGACGCTGCCCTTAGCTGGTGAACATCTGAATAGGGGTAGTTACAGACGTTGTCATTGGTGTAACCATAAGAAGAAGGCCAGGTATGTTCCCGGTTCCAACCGATGCTGGTGTTTTGTTCTGACCACTCCACCGAAGAGTTACGATAAAAAGTGATGAGATTGGCAGCGTTGGTCGGATCTTCTTCTGTAATTCCGAGAATGTCCCAGGTGTCGGTCGATGAACTGGTGTAGGGGAACTTCTCGTGGTCATCGATGATGGCATGGAGAGCGAGTCGCAAGCTCTCGCCATCGAGACCCACTGTACTGTCGTAATAACCCGGTGGAGCATCAGAAAAGACCACTGGTGACAGGATCAAAACCAACAGGTAAATCACCAACAACTGAAATATGGGATGCGCCGTCCGTGGGCGGTACATTATTGTCCTATCTAGGGCTTATTTGAGTCTACCGCAGGAATAGATCCCTGGAGAGTCATCTCTAGCCCTGACTTACAAGACTATACTACCACGATTTGTTAATCCTAGGTTTACAAGAAGTGGTTGGTGGGGACAATAAAACTATCAAAACGATCGTAATTGAGAGGTATTGCATGTGTCGGCCCCCGCTTCACAGATCCATTCCCAGATTATTTCTGGGAATATCGCTGACATTCTGGGCGATTCCGCTCATGGCTCAGAACTGGATCATCAGCGGAACCGTCCTGGATGCCGCTGGCGGAGCCATCTCGGGGGTTGATCTCGATCTCGTCGACCCTGCCAATTCGAACGTCGAGATCCCGATCAGCGGCGACAACACCGACGTCAATGGTGTCTTCAGTTTGACCGTCCTGACGACACTGGTTCCCGAGACCTACATTCTACAAATCAATCCTCCACCAGGATTCCTGTCGACCGAACTGGAAATCGATCTAGATGGAAATTTCGATGTCGGAACCATCAACATCGGAAGTGGTTGGATCATCACCGGCCTGGTCGAGGACACCCTCGGCAATCCAATCTCTCCTATCGACATCGATATCCGAGGAAACGCTGGGTGGCTCGATCTCACCGATGATTTCACCGAACCGGACGGTAGTTTTTCGATAACGATTCCGGCCCTGGTTGATGAATACAGATTTGTTTACCGCATGACCTCGCCACAACCCACCGCATTTCCACTACAGATAGATAATGTGTTTCTGTTTCAAAATACCGCTCTCGGAACCATCGTGATGGAATCGGCACACACCCTGACTGGAACCGTCGTGGATGAAGCCGGGGCTCCATTAGTTGGTATTGACATGAACATCTATGATGCACAGGGAAACTCCACCGATCTCAATAATGACGATACGAATGCAGCTGGAAACTTCTCCGTTCTGGTACCTCGAGGAACCTGGGATGTAGTTCATCGTCAGGTCAATGCATCGGCTTCTGGAGAAAGAATTTCGCATGCATTTCTCGAGCTCAACGTGCTCGAGAACCTCGATCTGGGGACCTTGACCATGCCATTGGGCTATCACGTCACCGGCCTTCTGGTCGGCTCCTCAGGAGAAGTGATCGTCGGAGCAAACCTCGATGCAGAGATCACTGAAACCGAAATCCCGATTCACCTCAACAATGACTCTTCCAATGCCGCTGGTGAATTCGACATCTTGTTACCAGCAGGAAACTTGAACGTCGAAATCGACCCACCAGTAGCAGGGCCGGTACGACGACCGCAACTGCTCCCGATCAGCGTCGCTGCGCCAGGCCCTCTCGATCTGGGAACGATCGTACTTCCCGATGCGGTGCTTCTGTCGGGTCGCTGCATCGATACCGGCGGAACGCCAATCCCGCTGATCGATGTCGAATTACTGGTCAGCTCGACCGGTGAACCATACCCAACGCTCCACGAGAATGGTGCCCCCGATGGGACCTTTGCCGTGGCGATAGAAATCGGCACCTACCATCTCTTGTTACTGCCGTCTTCAAGCTCAGGCCTCGCACCAGTAGAGATTCCACAACTAGAGATCCTGTCGGACACAAACCTTGGAGATCTGGTCCTGAACCCGGGAGTCTCTCTTTCCGGAACAGTTCT
>JBBWWC010000281.1:0-18544 GCA_050256555.1 Planctomycetota bacterium
GCCGTGGCCATCAGTGATGTTGTAGTGGAACTCATCGGCTCCGTTGTAGTCCGGTGCAGACTGGAAAGAAATGTCAGCACCCATGTCAGTTATCGTTCCACCGTTAGCACTTCTTCCTTCGACCAGGTACACAGAAATAACATCATCGTCAAGATCTGTATCATTGCTGAGCAACTCGGCAATCGACTTCTGAGTCGCTACGTCTTCGGTGGCAGCCAGGGTGTCCTGTGCAGCAGCCGGGGCATTATTCTGGACATCACAGTGAACTCCTTGTAGCCCATCCGGCTCCGCTGGGAACTCACGGACACCAGGATCTTCCGTGTAAGGATCTAGCGAGTCGCCAGGTCCAAACGGATGGTAACCCGTCAGCCTTTCCGCAAGGAAAACAGGTACGCCGTTCTTCACCGTATGAGCGACCCAATCGGCATCTCCTGAACTCGGGAACGGATCAAGTGGGAAGGAGCCCAGAGGCGCCTCAGCCGGACTCTCACAACCCGTATCTTCGTAACAACCACCAGGGCCAAGACGACGATCCAGATTCCAGGGCATCCCTTCGAAGATGAAAGGATAGGCCGTCTTGTTGGTGTTAATCTCACCAAATTCTGGGTGACCTTGGCCGGCACCAGTGACGTACATACCATGCTGTGCATCACGACCGAGTATGTCGACGACCGTAATTCCTGGATCCAAAGCTTCCAGATGATGGGAGTACATAACGATCTCTCGCATCGTTGGAATCATGAGCTCTGTCTCTTCAGTAAGCGTTCCGCCATTGGGACAAACATCCCAGCCGCCATTGAGCAGGTTGGCACAGACGCCGTGAGCTACAGGTGCGCCGAGAAGAAAATCGATATCGTAACCAAACTTCCAGATTCCGCCGGCATTTGGAGAAATACCATGGAACGTAGTATCGAGGTTACCGACCGTCGTTCCCCACACGTCCTCGATACCCTCACCGGTGGCTGCATCCATATGCAACTTGTAGGTAGTGACCTGTGAGGAATCCAGGGTCGAGAATCCGATAACAAGCGACTTAATTCTGGCGTTATCGAACGGAGGAATATCATTCTCAACTTCGTCGGCGATGATGAAGTCCGGCTGGTTGGGAAGATCCTTGGTCTTCAATCCGAGCTGGACAAAACCTCCGTAAGCAGAGAAGAATTTCACACCATCAATAACCTCGTAGTTACCATCCACACCGATGGGATCTCCCACGACAAGCGGCACATAAAAGCGTGAATTGGGAACAGTTCTACCCAGAGGACCTTCGAACTCACGGTTCCACATTGGACAGAAGGGGTCACCTACTCCGTCTGAATTGGCTCCACCATTATTGTTGCCCGAACCACTATTGGTCGGACGATCTCCTAGCGTCGAATTGGTACTAGGAATACAGGCGGGAAAACCCGTGGTGAAAGCCCATGTGTAACTGTCTGCGTCAGTGCAGAAACGAGGATCGGGGCTGCAGTTCGAGCTTCCTGTAAGACAACCGAGACCGCTCTGGATCGTCTGGCGTGTCTGTGGATCGTTGATCCGCACAATCACGCCTCGGGTATCAGTTCCACCAATCGCAGTATCAGCAGCAGGGGCCTCATCCGGCGTACCGTTAACAACAAAGTAACCCTGATCGAAATCGATGTATGAAACATATCCAGCGACGGTCGGGCCGATGATTCCACCAGCAACGTTGCCTGTCATGTTCTTGTTGAGAAAGACATCTCCGGCAATGACGTAACCGTCAGCAGTTCGGTTGGCGAGGATCTGTGCCCCACCTCCCGTCAAACCTTTATTACGCATGCACTCATCAGTACTGGCGAGCCCGGACTCTCCCAGAGCTTTACATTCTGGAGAAGCCTGATCGACCAGATCTCTAAGAGTCAAACGGTTTGCCGGAAGATCTACGAGGAGTCCACTGGGAATCCGCACAGCTGTTCCATCGGCAACAATCCAACCCGCCGAGAACATGTCTTCCATGTCATCAACGAAGATGTTTTCAATCTCTCCGAGAACCACTACTGCCTGCGAAGTCGGTTTTGGGTGGTCAGCGATCTGACCAAAAGCTGTACCGGAGGCAATGACAGTTGTAATGGTCATAACCAGAGCGAGAAGACTCATAGGAGCCAGCACCCTTCTCTGATTTTGCTCTTTATAGTTGAACATGGCGTTCATTCTCCTTTGAGGTTTCGTCTGCATCATTTTTTAGTGAACATCGAAGCTAAGGATTCCCGTGGTCATACCACCGTGGGAATCGGTTGCCGTGAAGGTAAAGGTTTCAACTCCGGTCCAATTGGGAGACGGAGTATAGGTATAGTTTCCATTTACAGATTCCAAGGTGCCTGGGACCGGGTCTCCGGTAACAGGATCAACCGCAGAGCCAACGCCAAAGGAGAGGGTGAGCCTATCGCCATCAGGATCGGTGGCAATCTGACTCTCTAACACGGTAGCTGGCTGGTTCTCGAGAACGTCAATTCCTTGCAACCCAGGAAGAGCTACTTGCGGTGCACTATTCAAAGATCCACAAGCCTGCGGCTGTAGCGGAATCGAAGCGGTTGTACCCGAATTGGGCATCAGACTCAGATTATCCCAGATGATCTCGGTCATCAGGTGCTCAGCACCGTTCAACGGATCACCGTCAAGATCCACGTAAGTGAAGGGCCAGTAGGCAAACGATCGCTCAAGATTAGTGGGGACAAACTGGAGACCTATCTGAGCACCGAGGCCGGCACAAGCGGCACTGGAGGCACACTCGGGATCAGCACAATCGGTCAGGCCATCATTGTCATCGTCGACAAAGTTTCCGCAGAAACCAGCCTCGCCGATTTCTCCGCCGGCCTGCTCCTGTTGCACGCACAGGTTTGTCGCTTCACATTCTGGATCGTCGCAATCAAAGAGCCCGTCGCCATCGTCATCCTGGCCATTGCCGCACACCTCACCGGTAATCGGGTCAGCGATAGGATCGGCAATCGGCGGCAAGTTTCCGCCACCTTGGATTCCCATGTTTGGATTGAGTCCGGAGAACGGGAATGGATCGAGCCCCATCGACTCGCTACCAATCGCAGTCAACCCGAGTGGCTCGCAGCCAGGCAGTCCATCTTGGCCTTCGTAACAACCACCAGGGCCAAGACGTCGATCCAGGTTCCAGGGTTCACCGGCAAAAACCATCGGCCACCACATACGGTTGAGATCAATCTCACCAAATTCTGGGTGCCCAATTCCACATCCTGTCAAATACTCATCATGTTGAGCTTCTTCTCCTTGAATGTTGATTGCAGTGACTCCCGGATTCAACGTCTCTGCATGAACAGTTCTCATGATCATTTCGCGAGAAATCGGAGCCAGAACTGCAAACTCTTCATCCATGGTTCCACCACGCGGGCAGATTTCCGGGTAACCAGAAAGAGCTAGCTGAATGCATGGTGAACTTCGGGGGCCTACAGGAGCGCCCTTGAGGAAATCGATGTCGTAACTGACCTTGAAGATTCCACCGGCACCCTGACCAATACCATGGTTGATGGCTTGTGGGTTATTTCTGGTACTTGCGAGAATGTACTCATGTCCTTCATTGGTCGCTGGATCGATGTGGATCGCATACATATCGACTTGCGAATCGAGAAGAGTCGAGAAGCCAATGAACAGGGCCTTCGCTCTTTCGTTGGCAAATCCTGGCGCATCCCACTCGACTTCGTCAGCCACGATGTAGGAAGGCTGATCAGGGGAATCTCTGGTCAGCAGAGCTTCTCCATTACCAACCGAATGAGCTGAGAAGAAGCTCACACCATCCACGACTTCCTTGTTTCCTTCGAGCGCAAGGTTGTCACCCAGCAGCATCGGAGCAAAGAACACCGAGTTATCGACGATCAAACCCTGGGTGGTCTGTTGATTCGGATTCAGGACCATCCGGTTTGTATGGGGACAGAAAGTATCACCTTCTCCAGAAGTGGCATCCGCTCCCGGATTACCATCCCTCGGAATAGTACTGGGAATACACATCGGATACCCGTTGGAGAACGTAACAGTGTAGCTCCCCGGGTCATTTGTAAAACGGGGGTCTGCACTGCAGTTGGGTCCACCAGCACAACCGGCTCCCGTCTGGATGGTGTGAACACCATCCGGGTCGTTGACCCGGCACATCGTTCCACCAACGTCCAGACCATCTTCACCGTTGAGGCGAAAGTATCCTTCGTCATAGTTGATGTAGGTGATGGTTCCAGTAGTGAAATCGACATCCTTCTGAATGAAGACGTCACCAGCGATATTCCGGCCATCCGGCATCTGGTTGCCGAGAATATGGGCAGTCGCACCACCTCGACCTCTCAAAGAACTATCACTCGATGCCAATCCTGATTCTCCCAAAGCCAGAGCTTCAGGAGGAGCCTGAGCAAAGATCTGCTGCAAGGACAGACGGTTACAGGGAAGATCGATCAGGATATTCCGAGGAATGATCCAGGCTTGGCCTGAAATTATCATCGTGCCCGCAGAAAACATATCGCCCAGGTCGTCGGCGACCATGAACTCGATTTCACCGCTGACTGAGGCACCAGTAACTCCCATGGTTTGCTCGGCAACCCCTAGCTGGGCCTGTACGGCAACCGGCATCAAGAAGACAAGGATCCCCACCAACGCGAGACGACTGATCAGTTGCAAGACCTTCACGTGGAAGCTCCCTCCAGATGAGTTGGGATACAACTCGGGAAAACTTTTGTTAATCATGATTCCTACTCATTCATGTCTTCTCTTCGGCAGCTTCTCCTGAAGCAGAACCGAAGAGATCACCTATACGCCTGGTGAACTGGGCCGTTTTGATTCAAATACAAACCTGACAAGCCAAGCAAAGAAACTTACAAGAAGATTTTTTGTAGGCTCATATTCAGAGTTCTTCAGACAACACAATCGTAGCCTTACAAATACTTGCAGCAAGTGGTGTATTGCCAAAATCCAAAACAATACGACAACTTAGTCAGGAACGTCATTTAGAGCACAATCACGAGGCGTCCCACGGGAAAATAACCAGGCAATTGCTTCTTAGTCGGTAATAAATGGACATCAGTAAACCATAGACATAATACCGGAATTTGAAAACTGCCTTAAGCGACACTCCCGACTAGAGATACTTTTATCGCCGAATCTCGACCTCTCTTTTATTAACAATCGAGTTACAATTCGAGAAAAAAGCTCAGCGATCTTCAGAAATTTTATACATTTGTTACTAAATAGAGCTGGTTAACTTATGAGCCCTTCGCCCTGAGAACTGCGAAGCAGAAAGAAATCCGGGCATTCTCAGCCGAGACCACGTAAGATTCTCTCAAGATTGATTTCATCAGAAGGGTTTCAAGAATCATGGCTAATTTGCACCGTACAGCGGCCTTCGCTGTCCTAATGGCCGCTCTGATCTTCTCCAGCGCCGCTCTCCAGGCTCAGTGCTGAGGAGTCGGCCCCACGATCCCCGGAGTTTCCGGGGGCTCACCAGGCACATCTAGCGGTGGTGGCGGGCACGCAGGAGCGGCCCCATATGTCCCGGGTGAAAGCGATCTCTTGCCGTGGATGAAAGACAAAGGGTTCGTCGACGCTCTTCAGCGTGAGCGTGGCTCGATGAAACCGATGCTGATTTTCCTCTACTCCTCAAAAATGGCCAAAGACTGCTGTTGTGCGAACTTCGAACGCGCTCTTTTCAGAACACGTTCGGTGGTCAAGGAACTCAAAGGCTGGTCTTGCTACAAGCAACAGATCGAAGCACTCAAGGATGACGCAAACCTTTCCGCTTACGACCTTCGCGATGATAAACCAGCACTTCTGTTTCTCGATGCAGAGGGAGGACTCCTCCACAAACAGCAACTCTGCGTTGAACCGGAGAAGTTCGCCAAGGTGATTCAGAGTAGTCACAAACTCAGCGACTTACGTCTCAGGTTTCGTGACCAGCATCTGGCTCAGCACTCTCAGGCCCGTAAGCACATCGAAACGGGGAACTATGACCGGGCCATCCGGGTTCTTGATTCGATGATCAAGAACAAGAAGGTCATGAGTGGTTTCGTTGTTCAGCTGGTCGAAAAGGATCTCGAAACCCTTTCGGTGACCGCAACTGAACTACTCGAGAAAGCCAAAAACCTTCGCGATGATCGAAGATTGCTCGATTCCTACCGTCTCTACGAAGAAATCGAGGCTGAATTCGCACGACTAGAGGTCTTTAGCAAGGAAGCCAACAAGCACCGCAAGGAGCTCTTCACGGCTCTCAAGAAGTTAGGCATCACGCCCCGCTAGCTACTCCTCTTAAATCGGGCCGGAGTCTCTTCAACAAGAAACCGGCAAGAGAAAGAGCCGCTCCAGGTAACCCTGGGGCGGCTCTTTTTTATCTCGCGTAAATCACATCATTCATCAACACACTCAACTCCCTATGGCGAAGGTGTATCAAGTCGAAGATGTTTCTCAACACTCTTCTACTGGATTAGCCGATCCTAGGGGCAACCCAGCTCGAAATCACAACCAAGAGCGTCCGGCGTTGGATCACTTCCACAAGCACCATGAGGCGCAGGAAGAGGACCAGAGTTCCCGAACAGATGTAGCAAGATCCGGACCGCATCCGAAACGTCCACACCACCGTCATCATTGGCGTCACCTGAATCCATGCAGTTGCTCGAACCGTTGGTGAAAATGTAACCAAGTAACGAAAGTGCGTCGGAAATATCGAGGGAGCCATCACCATTGTGATCTCCACGACGGAATCTTGCCTCGCAAGCAGCCGCCGCAGTTGCACCCGTGAGGGCTGCTCCACAAGAGCTCGTCGCATTGACCTGAATCGTGTAGCTACCAGATCCAGGAAGAGCGACCATGACTGAAGTTTCCAGTGGCGTCAAAACAGCCACTTCAACGCCCTCAAGAAGCACCTGAAGCTCAGAGTAATCACCCTGACTGATCCAGGTCACCAGCGTTTCACAGGTATCTGGATTCACCGTGGTCGTCACATCGGATGGTGCCAGTGCCTGATCCTCCGGAACCTCGACAGTCATCGAAGCAGGAACGCTCTCCATGCCATCAAGGATCGAAGTCACTGAAACGGTGTGAAGGCCAGTCCCAGGAAGAACAATGCCTATCTCATTCAAGATTCCTGGCAGAGTGACCACGGAGTTTCCGTCAACTTCGATACGCAACCAATCGTAAAGACCGGCATTGAACCAATCGACATGAGCATCACCCGTGCAACTATCCAGAACCTGGACTTGCAAGTTCAGCACCGAATCAGGTGGGAATAATCCTTCGCAGATCGCTGATTCTTCACCAGCAACATTCTGTGCGATTGGGATCAAGGTGTACTGGGCAGAGCCACCAACAGCATTGGTGTCAGTGTACTGCGTTTCGTCACCGAGAACGGTTGTCAGGATGGTACCGTTACGCAGAACATCGATCTGATCGTAGGTATCAGCGTTACTCCATGTAAGAAGCACGCCGTCTCCCTCTGTTGCACAAGAAAGATCAACGATCGGCGCAGGTGGAATCGCAACACTGCACTCTCGCGCAACTGAAGAAGCTCCATCTGTAGAAGCAACGATCGAGTAAGAAACCAATCCACTACTGGCAACGTCGTCGAGATACGAGTTCGACTGCCCGGGGAGGCTACTCATCGGAGTTCCGTTACGGTAAAGATCAATCGTGTCGTAGTTTGACATGTTGGTCCATGTCAGAAGGACTCCTTGATCGACGGAATCGCACTCAAACAGAACCACTGGTTCTGGATCGACCAAAACACTACAAGAAGTAGCAGAACCTGAGACATTGTCAGTGAACATTTGAATCGAGTACGTATGAAGCCCTGCTCCCGAAGTTCCGAGAAGGGCGTCCACGTAAGAGCTTTCGCTCTGCGAAAGAATTGCAATGAGCGATCCGTCACGTGACACGTGAGCTTCGTCCCAGATTTCGCTGTTGGACCAGCCGAGAATCCCTTCGCCTTCAACATTGGCACAACCCAGGTTGGTGGCCGGTAAAGGAGCTCTCTGCACCGTACAATTAACTGAGTCAGAGAATACGTCTCCTGCAATCGCATGGACCGCATAAGTCGAAATCCCTGGTAAAGACATGCTGTCTGTGTAGCTCGTGATGGCTCCGTCAATCGAATCGATCAACGATCCATTACGCGAGATGAAGAGAGTCGTGTAAGACTCCAGAGGCTGCCAATCAATCTGAACAGCGGTTCCACCCGGAGCTGTACAGCCCAGAATCACCGGCGCCAGTGGCGCTCTTTCGACGGACAGCGCTGCTGGATCACTGACAATCATCACATTCGGATCGCTCGAAAGGATCTTTCCAATCAACTGGTAAAGATGTTGACCAGCGTCAACGCCACCATCGACAAACAGTTCACTGGCACCTGGAATATCCGCACCAATCAACACACCATTTCGGTAGATATCCAATGAAGCGTAAGGCCATGGATTGACCCAGTTCAGAGAAACCTGAGCACCAGTGATGGTGGCTGACACGGAAACCGGCGGATCGGGTGCAATCGTCAAATCACAGGTAGTTTCGAGACCCAGATGGGCATCAGATCCACGAATCGAGTACACATGCTCTCCAGGAGGTGCTCCGAGATCGGTGTAGGTATTCTGGAACTGAGACGTTACGGCCAGCTCCTGGCCGTTGCGGTAAACATGGATCTGTGTTGCCACGTCATTCGGGAACTCTGGGGTCGACCAGCTCAGGTCAACTCCATCGACACCATTTAACGAACAAGCCAGATCCCGGATACTCGTCGGTTGCAGGAAAGCGGTCAGCGGATCGAGCGGACGACCCTCTGAATCCACTTCAACGGAACGGCCGTCAGCGCCCACTGCAGGAATCGTTTTGAATCGATCCACAGCAACACCAGCGGCGTCAGTCACCACATCACCATTGGCAAGAGTCTCCGCCCCTTCAGGGATGAAGATTTCTGGATGGTCGAAAGGAGCTTTCTCCCAGCGAACCCGGTCATCCGTAAGCGCTTCCAGGAATGCTACCAATGCACCCTTACGCTGGTCATCTCCGGCAAGAAAACCGAGCGGAATCATCTCCGGGGCCAGAGTATCGATATTCTGGTTCGGGAAGTTGCCACCTCGTGTGTAAAAATCTACCACTTGATCCAGAGTCGAGACACTTCCGTTATGGAAGTAGGGTCCCGTCAACTCTACATTTCGCAACGAAGGCGTCTTGAAACTACCGTCCACTGCCACTTCTTCCCATGGCAGGGTCGCTGGATCGAGAACAATCACGTTATCTGCGAAGGGCTGGAAGTTGTGGAAATTCGGATCGGTGTGATCGAGTTGATTCACCTCTCGCTGCGCCGCAGCGATGGAAAAACCATGGCCGAAGGGATCAAAACCACCACGACCAATGTCTTCAATGATCGGTGTGACCGCGAGGTTGTAGAACCCTCCATCGTAAACGGCAAGTTGATGATCCATCATCGGCATTCTCTCAAGCAAAGCTTCTAGATCAGAAGCTTCCGGCTCGAGAACCAGATTGATCTTGGAGGTGTTGGCACTCGAGAAAAGTGCTGTCGGGTGACACAAAAGGCACGTAGAAGACAACAATACTCCCATGCCTTCGTGCTCCAGTGCCGTCATGGCATTGATGTCACCAGTCTGATCAAAAGGATCACGGAAGGCTCGACGCCAGCGATCAAAAGGAGAATCATCCGAGATCAAAGTCGCCTCGTAAAGCATGATGGCGAGTCCCCAGTAAAGCGAGAAGTTCGCTTCCTTCATGGTGTACTCGTTGGCATTCTGAGGTTCTCCAGTTCTCAACTCACCGGTAACTGGATCAACCAACGGCGCATACTGCGCATCGAACAACTGGTCACTTTGCCACCATTGGGTCACAAAGGCCTGCTCGATCAGATCTGCATATTCAATGCTCAATCCTCGGCCATCGGTATTGTCACGATGAACACCCAGCACACTGTCATTGGGATGCACGTTCTGAAGTGCGAGAGGCTGTAGAGCCAACAGCTTCTTTCCGACTTGAAGTAGATCCCGACCATGACCAGACATTTCTTTTCCACTGACAATCGGAGCGGCTGCCTGAGAAGCCAGGGAAGCCTTATCGAGCAGAATCGACTCGGAAGCGACGGTTCCATCGGTCTGAACCTTGAGTACTGAGGCATCCGGATTTCTTGCGCCCCAGTTATCACGTCCATTGAACCAGAAGGAGGCGCGACCATCCCAGAAAGTCTCCAGGAAATGAACCGAGTTGATGATTGTCGGTGAATTCCGGATCGTGGTATTGCGCAACTGAGCTATCGATCCGTCTGAGTTCTCCTTGAGAGAATCCTCATTCGTGATCACAGTGAGATTTTCTTGGACACTGCCTTCAATCAGAGAAATGAAATCAGCTTCGACCACTCCAGCAGAACCCACGACGTCATCGACACTGCGAATTACTGCGGATGTATGATCATCGGGATTCACAATCTTGTGCAGCGGAAAATCCTCGGCGGATAGTCCGTGATTGGCTTCAGCAAGATCAAAGAGCTCATTGGGTCCATTATAAAGCTGGTGAGTTCTGCGATTGTCTGCCCCTGCATGATAGTGGCAAGTTCCACAAGCGACGATTCCATCAGAACCGGCCTGCTGATCCCAGAAGAGTGCTTTACCGAGGGCAATTGCGGCTTCTGTATCTGCGATGAAATCGAACAGATTTTCCGGCATAGGAACCGGCAAGAAATTGAGTGCCGCAGGAACGTCCATTGGCGGCTCTAGAGGTGGTGGAAACAGTTGAACCGAGCAGCTAACTCCTGCTCCCTCAACCTGTCCACCAGCACCGGTAGACATACCGTGGACGGTGTAGTTGTGAAAAGTGGCTGGCACATCAAATCGATGTAGCTGGTAAGGCTACCGCCGATGAACTCCAGCAATGTGCCATCTCTACGAACTGCAATCTGGTCGTATGGCTCGGTATTTGTCCAGTTGAGAAAAACCTCAGAGACAAATTGACCGTCAGTAGCACAGGTCAGACCAGTTGGCGGAGCCGGAGGAATCGGCGGAGCTTGCGCTTCGCTGAGATTCGGCAGTGCCGTGAGAAAAAAGAAACAACTGGCGATGAGAACCAGCTGAAGATGAGAAAGAATGAAAGTACCGTGACCCGGCTTCGTCCATGGACGATGAAACACGGGACACCTCCTTCCGCCCGATGCTGTTAAATCGGGCTTAATTGTCGGAATCATGAAATCACGATTCCTGGCTCTTACACCTCGCTAGAGGCAAACTGAGGCCATATGGCCGGTGAATTTCCTTCGCTGCTCGCAGTAGATTCCAACAACTGTCCGTATTGTCATGAATGACCCGGAAGTTTGTATTCACTTCGAACCTACTTACGACCAAAGTACAATCCTACAGCTTGTATTGCCTATGGCAACCTGTCTTTCACCACGGAAAACTTACCGAACCCAATACAAGTGCTTTTAAATAAAAGACTTAAAGAAAATATCGCCCATTAACAAACCGTCAGAGGCCCACTTATCGGCCCTGCGAGATCGTAAAGTACCCCCTCATCCTTTCCTTTCATGAGTAGTACAATAGTCAGCAGTGTCTGGTTCCTGTTTCTCGAAAGGTATCCATTTTCATGCAATTCGATGTCCGGTCAGTCACGATTGCCATGCTCTGCTGGATTTTGTTTCCGGTAATAAATGTAGAGGCGCAGGATCTGAATGGCTTCATTCGTGGCGACATCAACGGAGATCTCTCCAACGATCTGAGTGATCCGATTCTACTGCTGGAAGAGCTATTTGGCTCAGCACCAGGTCTCAACTGTGCTGAAGCCGCAGATCTCAACGACGATGGCCAGCTTCTGCTGGATGATGTCATTCTCTCTCTAGGACACATATTCCTGGCCAATCCGGCACAACTCCCCGGACCTTATCCGGACTGTGGAACCGATCCACAGCCGCCACTGCTCGCCTGCGACAACCCCCCCTGCTTGATCGGCCCAATTCTGGGCAAACGTGAACTGACGCTGGCCTCGATACGTCGATTACTCCCCTATGAAGATCAACTACCGCAATTCTTGTGGGAGCCCATTGACTGGCAGCTCTCCAACTTCAGTGGAGTCATCCGGCCCGGAGTTCCCTTCGTCTCCTATGGAATTGTTCCTGGAGAGCTACTTCCTGGCAATCTGACGCTTGACCATCAGACCGGCCAACTGAGCGGTTCGGCGATCCCCCCAGGACAGCATTCGTTCCGACTCTGGGGCCTCGCTTCGGATGGCTCCGTGATGATTTTCAATAGTCGCCTGGCCGCATTCAGTAGTGCCGAAAGCGTCATTGTTCCCGGACAAACGCTCTTCTTGCCGGGTCCATACCTCTCACAAATCAACAATGGACTGCTCGAGTTCACTCATCAGCTCCCCTGGCCAACCCCTTACCCCCTCTGGAGCTGTACCCCAACCGAACCACCTTCACCGATCATCAGTGATTTCAAGGTGTTGCGTATCTTCTTACCGACCGGTGTCACCGAATCGGCTCCTGTGGTCATCTTTCACCACGGAACCGGTTTTGACTGGGAACAATACGATAGCCTGCTCGGCTTCATCTCGACTCACGGAGTCATCTGTGTCTCCGTCAATAATCCCTTCTCCTTTGACGTATACCCCGATTGGTACTGCTGGGGGGGCCACGATGAAGCTGGCAAGGTGATGGTTCGAGTTCGTGAAGTCATTGAAGAACTGGCTGCCACTCCCGGACACGCCATGGAAGGACGAGTCGATTCCGACCGGATCTTCTACGCCGGCCACTCCAGAGGCGCCTCTTCGGCGATCGTTGCAGCAGAATTGGATCCCGATGTCAGAGGCCTGATCCTTCTTCAGCCGACAGATGCAAAACAGGATTCCTGGATCGGAAATACAACCCGCTGGCAAAAATTGCCCGACATCCCACTGATTAGCATCACTGCCGAACAAGATACAGATGTGATCTATCCCTATGCTGAACGACTCCATGAGAGAATGTCCGGACCATCGACCTCAGTTTGCATCTACGGTGGTTGCCATGGTTTCTCGAGTGACAACCAAATCATCGGCTGCGGTACCTGTGACTGGACTCCTACCTCACCGCAGGTCGATTCCTGTTCTTACATCTCGCGAACATTGCAACACCAGATTTCTCGTCAGTGGATGTGGACCTTCTTGCGTCGGCACGCCTACGATGACTTATCGGTGGAAGGACTCCTGTACGGTTCAGAATCGCAGTTTTCGCCCTACTACAGCGTCGTACACCATCGAAATCTTTCCGGAGCCATCGTCGTCGATGATTTTGAACAATTCCCGGTCAATCGCCTGGGAGAACTGGTCACTTCTACCAATACGGTTCTGTTCCTTCAGGGGGCGTGCTACGACTGGCCCTTTCCGGTACCGCAACCGATCCCATCGATTACCAATCTGGTCACCATCCTTCCCTCAGCAGGAACTTCGACCATCTCGATGCCGTTGGGAACGACAGCGACCCCACTCGATATCGGTCCGCGGAAAAACTTGCAGTTCCGCTTCAAAAACCACGATATTCACGGAGCCCTCGACAACATTGGCTGGCACTTCAATGGCAGCATTTCGCTCTCCGATGCGGACGGACGAACTGCGACATTGAATCTTCTCGACTTATTTCCAACCATCGCAGAGCATCCTCAAACCACTCCAGCGACCATCGCAGTGCAGCTCAAGTACCAGCGCTTTATCCAGATTGCTGCGCCGATCGACCAGTTCCTCGCCGTCGAACCATTACTCGATCCGAGTCGACTGATCTCTCTGGACTGGGAGTTCACTACCGATGGAACCGCCCCCTTCGATGTCCGATTCGGACTCGATGACATCATCTTTGAATAAAACGCGCTTCGAATAGGGCGAGAACCCGAGTGCCTTCTAGGGGCACCCGGGATTGGGGAACGGCGCTGGCGGATTCGCACCACCCTGGAACAGATATGCGACCAGATAAACAACATCTGCCACATCTACCACGCCAGAATCGTTCACATCCGCTCGTTCTATCGGGCTGGGTGTCGGTCCGTTGCTGAAGAGGTAGACCAGCAACGACACTGCATCCGAAATATCGATCTGCCCATCATCGTTCAGTTCTCCGCGAACGAATTCATTGCACTGGCACTCATCAGGGATCCCATCTCCGTCGAGATCGGTACTGGTACCGCTGGCAATATCTTCATCGTCACCGACACCGTTTCCGTTGCAGTCATTGCACAGAACCTCGGAGACACGGAGATCATCGATGGCGGCCTCTACGATCGAGGCCGCCCCGACATCCTCTGCGATAAATCGCAGCCGAATCGAAGCGGTCAGTGGAACAAAATCAGTCACCAGGAACTGGTGCTCAAACCACCCCCCCGAAGTAAAGTTTCCGGTCGGGCCAAGCACCTCTACGGCAACCCAGCTGGTTCCGCCATTGGAGCTGATCTCCACCCGGAAAGTATCGGTTCCCGGTCCGGCACCTGAATTGTTGGAGAACCAGCGCCAGTAACTGATCAATGGGCTTGTCGCACTGCTGAGATCGAGCACCGGCGACAACAGAGTTGTGATCCCGGCATCCACGTCATTTTCGCCCAAGGCACCACCGACAGTTCCCTGTCCGGTAAACCAGCAGTTCACTCCCGCAGGGCTCTGGTCGTCTTCAGGTTGTGCAGCAGTGCCGTTCGGATTTGCCCGAGTCCAGACACCGGTCGTCGCCGTATCGCCGGCAACGCCAGCGGTCCATCCCAGGTCCTGCTCCATATCATCCGAATAAAAATCGACAGTGCCCTGAATCGCCGAACTGGCATAGAAAGACACAGGAGCAGCGGCAGGATCGGTCGAGGCTGTTCCGCCGACAACAGCAGCCTCGACATACCAGTTCACCTCGACGCCACATACAAAGTTGGGGAAAACCCCCTGGTAATTATCATTCCCCAGGAAAGTCATCACACTACTGAACCAGCCGCTACCGTCATTAAACCAGAGAGTAGGACTCTGCGGATCGACGCTGAAGCCAGTCGTTGGAATGATCTGAACATCGACCACATCGCCGGTCGGATCGATCTGGTCTGGAATTCCATTCGGATAGGCAAAAGTCAAAGGATCGGCACCGAGAGACCAGACAAACAATCCGCGCTCCAGGTCACTACCAATCACCGTTCCGCTGGCAAAATACGGGTAGAGACTCCACAGTCCATTGAAGGATGGATTGTCATCGTCGGGGTAAGTATCAAAGTAAGCCACCTCTGTGAGGTTGAGGGGATCCGTCGCATCGAGGATTCTCATACCACTGCGGTAGTTAGCTTCGAAGACCAGATTATCAACAGTATAGATGTTATGGCCGATGGCACTGTTGCCATTGGTGTATTCCGTCAACAAGGTCGGATTGGTGAGATCCGAAACATCGATCACAAAGGTCTTGGTCGGAACCCCTGGTCCCTCATCCAGTTCATCGCCCAGGTAGAACAGTTGCTGATCTGGCGAGAGCCACCCCTGGTGCGAGTAGGCCCCTCCTGGGTAGACCAATTGGCCAAGAGTAACGATGTTGGTTTTTACGGTAATATCGAGAATATCAAATGAAACGGGGCCGCTACCTGTACACAGGAAGGCAATCTGACGCTGTGCAAAAGGACCCGCATCCATACGGACTACCTGTGCGTCATGCACATAGTCACCGCTCCAGCTCCCCTCGAAAGAAGGGTTCAGAGCATCCTGGAGGCGGTAGATCCGAAGACCGTTACTCCCACCACCACAGCGATAAAGATATTCGGAATCATTGTCAATGGCCACATTATGCGAAGACAAGCCGCCACCATCGGTCACGGTGTTGGCCAGAGTCACAATGCCAGAATCAACGTCGGAAAGATCGATGACCTGTATCCCGCCTCCACCTTCGGAAACGGCATAAGCAAAGTTCTCATGAGTTTTCACATCACGCCACAAGCTGTTCGGACCATCGATGGTTCCCAGAATTGTTGGATTCCCGGGATTGGTGACTTCCACCACTGTCGTACCACTGGAGTGAGCCATCAAAGCATACTCACGACCACTGGGAGAAGTGTAACCCCAGCAATCATTGCCATTGGCGATCCCCGCCTGCATCTCGTTGAGAGGGATCCAGGCTTCGAGATTCACTCCATCCGCAGGGAAACCTCCGACCGGGCCAAATGGTTGTGGTCCAGGAAGTGCACTGCGATATCCCGGGCCATTATATGGAGGCTGGCGATCACGTGCCTTCGGATCATTCTCATGACCAATCACCAGAAATCCGCTGCCAAGCAGGGCGAGTGTGCAAAGCAAAATCATGGCTCGGTTCAAACATACCTTGTTCAAGAGAACCTCCCAGGTTTCTTGTTAGTCATGCAAAGTTACTAGGGCGGGGTAAATACGATTATAAACGCCCGAGGGTGGCTCTCCTAGCCTTCCCTCACCGATCCTTCATATTCCGCAATCCTCTTGATCCGTCTCAGATCGTATTCAGCAGCGATATTTCAATTCAACGAACCAGATAAAGTCTTGAGAAACTGCAGAAGATTGTCTTCTTCACCAGCGGAGAGCCCTAGCGGAGTCATGATCGTTTCCCCGTGATGACCGGGGCCAGCCCCGACCGGTCGGGCTCCATCTCGACGCGAATAGAATCGGATGACCGACTCCAGATCTGGCAAGCTCCCGTCATGAAAGTATGGCGCCGTCGCATCCAGATGACGCAGAGAAGGAGTTCTGAAAGCGCCCCAGAGCAGCGCATCTCTACGCAACCGACGACTCCGTCGAGCAGTAACACCATCCGGAGCATCGGAATAACGACCACTACTACCAAACGAATCCCGCTGTAGATGGAGAATTCCTCCATAGCGCCCCGCATCTCCGGCGGCACTGCCTGCCGTCAATAATCCCGTATCATGGAACTCACCATCGGAAAGAAGTGGGCCATTGTGACAGGAGCTACAGGTAGCTTTTCCGAGGAAAAGTAATAAACCTCGCCTTGCCGCTGCCGGATATTCTTTTGCAGTTTCCCGATCGTCACGAGCCAGCGCTTCGAGATAAACATCGAATGAACTGCTCGGGCCTCGCAGGGTTCTCTCATAGGCAGCGATCGCCTTACCGATGTTGGAGAAGGCTCGGTTGACCGAATCCTGACGCCGTTTTTTCAGAGCCGTCCAGGCTGGGACCTCGATCGAGTCGATTCTCGATCGCTCCGGCATTCCAGAGAGATCGGGTAAAGCGCCAAATATCTGTCCGTAGCGACGCTTCAAATCGGCATCAGAAGCGATAAATCTGAGTGCCTGGAGACGATCCCCGGCCATCTCTTGCGCCGACTCGATGGGCGCCAACGCCTGCATCCAGAGAGAATCCCAGCGACCATCCCAACCCAACCAACGTTGCTGTGAAGCCCCCCACAAGGTTGGCGTATCACGCGGAATCAAAGCCAATCCTCTCGGGTGTTGCTTTCCATCGACAAAACCATTGTCGGGAGCATGACAGGTGGCACAGGAGGTCTTTCCATCGCCAGAAAGGCCCTTGGCCAGAAAAAGAATTTGCCCTAATTCGACAGCACGTGGGTCATCTGCATATTTATTGGTCGGATCGGGCGAAACAGACTCGCTCATCATCAACGATAAAGCCTCGCTTTGATAAGGCTCACGAAGAAGAGGGTCCTCGATCGAGGCTCCAACGATGAGAATCCACAACACGCCTGAAATCATCGGATCACCACCCAGGCTCGAGCGCGCTCCAGATGGGGGCCCTCTTGCACATCGAGGGTAATCAACCAGCGACCCCTCATGTGAAATCGAACACCCTCGGCAACAAAACCACTTCCGGATCTTCTGTGCGTCTCGACCGGTACAGCCAGGCCATGGCCATGCTGTGGCATCCCGCCGTCAAAGCGAATCTGCGCTTCCTCGGAGAGCACTTGCCCCGAACGCAAAACCACTCCTTCTACCAACAATTCCTGATTGAGCGGTGGATTTTCGGGAAGATTCAGTGCGATCTGATAAGTGCCATCGGCACTACGCATCTGCAACCAGCCGACCCCCGTCGGCAGTGTGATCACAGGTGTGCCCTGACACCCGGAAACGAGAAACAATACACCCAATCCTAGCAACAGTGAGATCACGGCTCCGATGATGATGAAACAACCGGGTCCGTCTGAAGATTCTTCCATCGGTTCCATCAACGTCCTCCTTCTTCCGGCGAAGGTTTGACCTCAACAGGCAAGTACGGTCGACTTCCAAAATGCCTGACGGCTGCTGTGGAAAGTGGCTCACCCTCGATCGGTGTCAAAACCACCCCCCTGTGATTTCCGTGGTCCAGTACCCACACCGACCCCTTTGCTGACACCTGAACAGATCGAGGTCGAAAAAGTTGCCGCGCGCCAGTTCCTGGCCCCTGCAAAACCACTTGCGGCTCGGTCCCATCGGCACCGATTCTGATCAGAGCATGGCGCTGAGCATCCGTCACCCAGATGGATCCATCGGGATGGCGAGCGACTCCGACAGGAACCACAGCCCCCGATTCAATCCGGGTCGGTCGTCCACCTTCGGGCAAGAACCGCAACACCTGACATGACGAAGAA
>JBBWWC010000282.1:0-7452 GCA_050256555.1 Planctomycetota bacterium
ATCGGTGGCTTGGCCGCGGCTCTTCCTCGTTGTTTTGGTTGGGCCAGTAGAGCCCTACAGCGCTCTTCACCGATGGCGAATGGATCATCTTCCTCGGTCAGGCTACGAGTTTCTTTTTCGGCTTTGATGTAGAGACCGTAGCGACCGTTATAGACCCGGATTTCTTGGCCCTCGATGGTTGTTCCACAAAGGCGACCTTCCTTCAGCTGTAGCAGCTGAATGGCGATCTCTGTGGTGATATTTTGAGGTTCCATATCTTTCAGAAGAGAGGCGAACTCCGGTTTTTCATCCGATTCCGAATCGCCACGCTGAACATAGGGACCGAAGCGGCCACTCTTGATGAAGATCGGCTTCCCTGTGGCGCTACATTGCCCGATGGGTTCATCCTTGCGGGCGCCGGCTTCCATGATTTCGGTCATCTTGCTGGCGTTGAGTTCATCCGGACAGAGTTCTTCCGGAATGTTTCCGCGTATTTCACCAGCTTCCAGATACGGGCCATAACGACCCACGCGCAAGACGACTTCTTCGTCTCGGAACTTCCACGGATCACCATTTGCAAAAGGCATCGGAAAGCGGCAGATCTGAGCTGGATCGATGGTTTCGAGTCCTGTCTCGATCAAACCCTCAAGACCGGCTTCGCCATTTCCTGACCAGAAATTTTTCAGGTATTGCTGCCGGTTCTTTTTCCCCTTCGCGATCTGGTCGAGGTCATCTTCCATTTTCTTGGTGAAGCTGTACTCGACGATGTGTGTGAAGTGCTCTTCCATCAATCGAACCACGGCAAAGGCGGTCCAGGTCGGAACCAGGGCCTTATTTTTTCGGAATGAATAAGCGGCTGATTGGATTCTCTCGATGATGGAGGCGTAAGTACTGGGACGGCCGATGCCGCGCTTTTCCATCTCTTTGATCAGCCCTGCTTCGGTATAACGACCGATCGGCTGGGTGCGGTGCTCCTCCGGCTTGAGTTCGGCAACCTTGACAGCGTCTCCTACGGTCACCGGAGGAAGGATGGTTTCTTTGGTCCCAGCTGGGTCGACCTTGAGGAAACCAGGATCATCGATCACGGTGCCTCTGGCCTGGTAACGGGCAGCGTCGGAATGGTCTTCCTCGACCTCGACGATGACTGTACGACCAGTGGCAGGTTTCATCTGAGTGGCGACCGTTCGCTTCCAGATCAAATCATAAAGTCTGGCTTCATCTTCTCCGACCTTGGTCGAGACCTCGGCGGGATCAACAAAATCAGCAGGACGAATCGGTTCATGTTCGCCGCCGGCGCCCTCGGAGAGGGAGCCGAAGTTACGAGGAGCATAGTCGGATGCTTTGAAGCGACTTTTGACCAGGTCTTCGATGGCCTTCAGCGCTTCAGGAGCGAGCACGTAGTTGTCGGTACGAACGTAGGTGATGTAACCCTTCTGGAACAATGCATTTGCTGCTCGCATCGTTCGAGATGGAGAAAATCCGAGTCGGTTGCTGGCCTCTTGCTGAAGTCCACTGGTGATGAAAGGGACCGGTGGTTTGCGGGTGTAGGGTTTTTCTTCCAGAGAAGAGATGTTGAAAGAGGAAGAAGAAAAACGATCGCGAAGAGATTCCGCCTCATCTGCCGTCAGTATGCGACAATTTTTAGACTCTTTCTTGAGTTGCCCGTTTTCACCGAAATCCTTGCTCTGGGCTATCGATTGACCACCGAGCCCCAGCAGTTTTGTTTCGAAGGTATCGCCAGCCCCGGTTTGGAATACTGCATCCAGATCCCAGAAAACTGCCGGGATGAATACGAGTCTTTCCTTTTCTCTCTCGACCAGTAACCGGATGGCTACCGTTTGAACTCTTCCGGCAGAAAGCCCCTGCGCCACCTTACGCCACAAGAGACTTGAAACGGGAAAACCATAAAGTCGATCGACCAGACGTCTGGCTTCCTGAGCTTCGACGAGCAAGGAGTCGAGTTCTTCTGGTTCAGCGATGGCTTTTTCGAGGGCACTCTTGGTGATCTGGCCGAGTCGTAATCTTTTTACCGGAATACTCTTTTTTGGTTTCAGGACTTTGAGCAGATGCCAGGAGATCGCTTCTCCCTCACGGTCGGCGTCAGTTGCGAGGTACAGCTCGTCGGCAGTCTTTAACTGTTTCTTTATATCGCTGATGGTCGACTTCTTGTCCTCATCGAGGATGTAAATCGCTTCGAAGTCGTTAGTGATGCCAGTCACGACCTGGTTCTCTTTCAGTTCCTTGGGAACCTGACTGGCTTTTCGAGGTAAATCACGGATGTGACCAACACTGGCTTCTACGACGAAGTCCTGACCGAGATATTTCTCGATGGTCTTGGCCTTGGTCGGCGATTCGACGATGACGAGCCGTCTCGGCATGATATTTTCGGCCCTTCTCCCGGTGCCAGGCGTCAGGCCCGGGGTGATCTTCTACTACGGGTACCCGCCATGGGGCCTCCCTTTCAAGGGATCTTTTTACAGATCTGACGGGTTTTGGATACTGGAAACGTCAGAAAACGTTGTCATGCTGCGGATTCGACCATCTTGTGGAGAATACGAAAATTACTTCTCATCCGGCTCTTGAGGGCGAAAAGGGGGCATTTCGGTGCCAGAACTGCCAGAAGTGGAAACCACCCGTCGGGGCATCTCGGAGCAAATCCGTGGTTGTCGGATCGAAGAGGTGGAGATCCGAAATTCTCGACTGAGGCAGCCGATCCCGGGGGATCTGGATGAGAAATTACGTGGTGCGGTCTTTGGTGGGACCGACCGACGTGCCAAATATCTGTTGCTCGAGACCACTGCCGGGGTGTTGCTGATTCATCTGGGAATGTCCGGCAGTTTACGGATTGTCGAGGGCCTCGATGATCAGCGCACTCATGATCATGTGATCTGGTATCTCGATGATGGTCGGCAGCTGCGCTATCACGATCCGCGTCGTTTCGGCATGGTGATCTGGGCCGGTGCAGAGCCGGATCAGCATCCAATGCTTCGAGATCTTGGTCCCGAGCCACTCGAGGAGCAGAGGCTCGGTGAAATCCTTCACGAAAGTTCGCGTGGTCGACGGTTGCGACTACGGGATTTCTTGCTTGATCCGAAAGTGGTCGCTGGGGTTGGGAACATCTATGCCAACGAAGCGGCCTGGCTCGCCGGGATTCGTCCGGACCGAGCCTGTGGCAGAATCGCCCTGCAACGATATCAGCGTCTGGCACAGGCGATTCAGGAAGTGTTAAACAGGGCGCTTGAGCAGGGTGGGACGACATTGCGTGATTTTGTCAATCCAGACGGAGAACCGGGCTACTTCCAGCATACTTTTGAAGTTTACGGCCGTGATGGAGAGCCCTGTCGCCGCTGTGAAGACCTCATCCGACGCGCCGTGAAGGGCCAGCGATCCCTTTTTTACTGCCCTGGTTGCCAGAAGTAGCTTCCATCTCGGGTCTGCTTTCCCCCGCAGTGGAGAGATCCTAGAATCCCAGGTACATAACTTTCTCAGAATCGAACCTTCCGGGAGGTTTCCCGGTCGTCAGGAGAGACTCAGTGGACAAGATCAAGGTTGAGAATCCGGTTGTCGAACTCGATGGCGATGAGATGACCCGTATCATCTGGCAGTTCATCAAGGATCGTTTGATCCTTCCTTATATCGACGTGGATTTGAAGTACTTCGATCTCGGTGTAGAAAGCCGCGATGCTACCAACGACCAGATCACCATCGATGCAGCGAATGCTATCCGTCAGCATGGTGTTGGTGTCAAGTGCGCCACCATCACACCGGATGAAGAGAGGGTCGAAGAGTTCGATCTGAAACAGATGTGGCGGTCACCCAACGGGACGATTCGAAATATCCTTGGTGGAACCGTCTTCCGTGAGCCGATTATCTGCGAAAATGTACCTCGTCTGGTTCCGGGCTGGACCAATTCGATTGTCATCGGCCGTCATGCTCATGGAGATCAGTACCGTGCGACCGATTTTCTGGTCCCCGGTGCAGGAAAACTGACCATGACTTTCACGCCCACTGAGGGCGGAGACATCCAGAACTTTGATGTGATGGAGTTTGAGGCTCCGGGTATTGCCATGGGGATGTACAACCTGGATGAATCCATCCGTGGCTTTGCTCGTGCTTGTATGAACTACGGATTACAACGCAAATGGCCCGTTTACCTTTCGACCAAGAACACGATTCTCAAGGCCTACGATGGACGATTCAAGGATTTGTTCCAGGAAGTATTCGAAGCAGAGTTTCAGCCCGCATTTGAGGACGCAGGAATCACCTATGAACATCGTTTGATCGATGACATGGTTGCCTGTGCGATGAAGTGGAACGGTGGCTTCGTTTGGGCCTGCAAGAACTATGACGGAGATGTGCAATCAGACACCGTGGCGCAAGGTTTTGGTTCACTGGGATTGATGACCAGTGTGTTGATGACCCCCGATGGCCAGACGGTCGAGGCAGAAGCCGCACATGGCACAGTCACTCGCCATTATCGTGAGCATCAAAAAGGAAATCCCACTTCGACCAATCCGATTGCGAGTATTTTTGCCTGGACTCGTGGCTTTGCTCATCGAGCCCGCCTTGACGGAAACGATGCGCTGCGTGAGTTTGCCGAAGACCTGGAATCGGTTTGTATTGAGACCGTCGAGTCAGGTCACATGACCAAGGATCTGGCGCTGCTTGTTGGTAATGACACGCCATTTTTGACCACTGAAGAGTTTCTGGCAAAGCTCGACGAGAATTTACAGACCAAGCGCGGCGTCTAGAGTCGCAGGGAGGGTTCGATGGCAGATCCAACATCAGAAGGGATGTCCCAGCAACGCTGGGTCCGTACTCATGATTACATCGACGGTCTCTTTAGCGATGAACCAGAGCACTGGGATCGTGAACATGACGCTGCGGTGGAAGCTGGACTACCGGCCATCTCGGTCGGTTCGGGTGTCGGGCGCTGGTTGACCTTGCTGGCAGCGATGACCGGAGAGAACGGTGCGCAATTGATCGTTGAGGTTGGCACTCTCGGTGGCGCAAGTGCTTTGGCCTTGGCTCGTGGTGCCGCTCCTGATGGAAAGATTGTCACCATCGAAGCGGATCCACACCATGCCGATTTTGCCCGTGGTGCATTTTCTCGGGCACAGGAAAATCGCATCGATATTCGCGTTGGTGAAGGGCTGAAGGTTCTGCCAGATCTGGTCGAAGAGCTAGGTGCTGAAAGTTGTGATCTTCTCTTTCTGGACGCGATCAAGACCGAATATCCGGGCTATCTGGAGGCGGGTTTACCGTTGCTGAGAAGAGGCGGCCTGGTTGTTGCTGACAATGTTCTTGGAGCGGGCAATGGTTGGATTCCCGATGCCATCGAAGACGAGCCCTCACGTGTCGCCATCGATGTTTTCAACCGAACGGTTGCCGAGCATCCACGTTTGCAAGGGACGATTCTTCCGATGCGTCAGGGGCTACTGGTCGCCCGGGTGATGTAACCATGGCTACCGACAAAATCAGTTTCATTGATACTCATACCGCTGGTGAACCGACTCGCATCATCGTTGACGGTTTTCCAGAACTTGCTGGAGAGAGTGCTGCAGAGTGTCGTGACGCTTTGCTCAGAGATCATGATGGACTTCGATCGGGGATCGTGAGAGAGCCTCGTGGGCATGAAGCGATGGTGGGCGCCTTGTTGGTCGATTCTTCTGTCGAAGAATGCGTTGCGGGAGTCATCTTCTTCAATAATGTCGGCGCACTCGGAATGTGCGGGCATGGGGCCATCGGAGTCGTAAAAGCCCTGGAGTTTCTGGGGAAGATAGAGGTCGGAAATTGCAAACTGGAAACTCCGGCAGGAATCATCGAAGCTACCTTGCATTCTGAAGGAGATGTTTCGATTCGAAATGTCAGAAGTATTCGTGAAACTGCCGATGTAACCATCACCATCGATGATGATGTCAAAGTTGTAGGAGACGTGGCCTGGGGTGGAAATTGGTTTTTCATCACAGAGAGTCCCGGAATTCCTATCGAACCCGGCCGTATCGATGACCTGATTGATCTATCTTGTAAAATTCGGGAATCTCTCCAGTCTTCCGGAGTGACGGGAGCCTCTGGAGCTTTCATCGATCACATTGAACTTCATGAACCCATTTGGTCTTCCGGAGCTTCCGGACAGGGGAAGGGGGTCCGTTCCTTCGTTCTTTGTCCCGGGAAGGAATGGGATCGTTCACCCTGTGGTACCGGAACCAGCGCGACTCTCGCCTGTTTGCATGCCCGTGGTGAGCTGCAGGAGGGTGAGACCTGGATCCAGGAAGGAGTGCTGGGAACTCGCTTCCTGAGTAGTTACAAGGCGGACGGTATGGGGATCTACCCGACCATTCGAGGGTCTGCCTATCTCAGCGGCGAGGGTGTTCTTCATTTCGCCGAGGATGATCCGTTTTGCCACGGGATCAATTTGTAGTATCGATCTATAGCCCCTGGTCGCCTATCCTTCGCCGGGAGGTTCCTTGCGCATTGCCATTGACGCCACTGCAGCTTGTAGTCCCCGGCCAACAGGTATCGGTAGATATACCACCCAGTTGGCCAAAGCTCTGAATCATCTTGAGACCCAGATTTCTTTGGGAACCCGTTTTTCTCATCTACGTCAACATCGTCACCGTCTCGCAATCAACGGCACCTCTCGTTTTTGGATTCAGGAGCCATGGTGGCCACCACTGAAGAAACCGGATGTGATCCATGTCACCGATTCTCGGGTCCCGCGCTGGAACGCTCCTCGTGTGGCAACGATTCATGATGTCATGTTTTTGCTTCCAGAACTCGATGGAACCAGCCCCATCGCTACGAACAGTTTCAGAGACAAGAAAATTTCCGGTTATCGTGCCATCGCATCTGATTGCCATCGGATCATTGCAGTGAGCGAAACCACTCGCCGTGATTTTCTCGATCATGTTGATTGTCCAGAAGAGAAGATTGTCACTGTTCACCACGGTCTGGACGCTATATTCCAGCCCATGCCGCCAGAGCAAAGTCGCCAGGTGTTGGCTGCCAGGGGAATCCCACAACGAGCTATTTTGTATGTTGGTGATCTTTCACATCGAAAAAACATTCCAGGCATCATCCGTGGTTTCCTGGCCGCAGATCTGGGAGATGTTCCGCTTGTTCTTGCTGGAGATCTTTCTTTTGGTGGCGACGAGTTGCTCGCTTTTATCGAGAAAGAAGGGAAAGGTCTGGTCCGTCTTGTCGGTTGGCAAGGCGATGAGATATTGCCCGCACTGTACTCCTCGGCTCGAGCCTTTCTTTATTGCTCCTTTTACGAGGGATTTGGAATGCCGATTCTTGAGGCGATGGGTTGTGGGACTCCGGTTGTGATTTCGGGAAGAGGGGCGACACCGGAGATCGCAGCAACATATGCCGAGATTTGTGAGCCGGAAGATCCTCAATCAATGGCCGAGGCATTGCATCGAGCTCTTTTACACGATCCGAAGAAACGACAAGAAGCGGAGGCTCATGCGC
>JBBWWC010000283.1:0-16453 GCA_050256555.1 Planctomycetota bacterium
GTCGAGGTCGCCATCGCCGTCGACGTCTCCGAGGGCAATGTCCCAACTGTTAGAACCGCCCAGGGCCTGACCACTGTCGAGAAACTGACCGGGGGTTCCTGACTGGTTCCCACCCTGATTGATCCACACTTTGTTGGGTGAACTATAACGGGCAACAATGGCGTCGAGATCGCCATCTCCATCTAGGTCACCCAGTGAAATGCACT
Source organism: Planctomycetota bacterium (assembly GCA_050256555.1). Lineage (GTDB taxonomy): Bacteria > Planctomycetota > UBA8108 > UBA1146 > UBA1146 > UBA1146. The sequence goes on from JBBWWC010000283.1 coordinate 207, forward strand.
GGCCCGATTCCCCCAATGATTGGCCACTGTAGAGAAACTGGCCGGGTGATCCCGTTTGATCCCCACCCTGGTTGATCCACACCTTATTCTGTTGACCGCCATCGTTGGCAACTAAGGCGTCGAGGTCGCCATCTCCGTCGATGTCACCGAGCGAAACCATTCGGCTCCAGCCACTCCCTAGGGCCTGACAACTGTCCTCGAAGAAGCCATTTCCCGTAGAAGGTGGCGCCTGTCCCCAAAGGGATTGGGAAATGACGAGGGTCATGAAAAGACAGAGATAACGAAGCATGGGGGGCACCTCCTGGACACTCTGTCGATTATCCATGCTGGATGCGGGGTTTGGTAGCGGCGGGATGTATACAAAGGCAGGCCCCGGAGCGTACAAACGCTTCGGGGCCTGCTTCTATTGCTGTCTCTCTCTTGTCGTGCTGTCGCGATCGTTGTGCTTACGGCAGGATCTCGGGGATGATTCTTTCGAGTCGGGTTTCGATGGCCGGCAGCGCAACCGCTTCGGTCAGTTGAATCTGTCTGGCCGTGATCACCAGCGTGTTCTTGATGCGCACCTTGTTGCGCTCGGTCGAGTACTGCTGGTTGCGACGGGTGCGGTTGCCCTCGGCACCGGCGACCACGCCTGAGGCGCCGATGGCACTGGCGGCACCAGTTACAGCGCCCTTCTTCGAACGATCGTTGAGCTCGGTCTTGACCGTACCCTCGACCGCTTCATCGATGCGCGTCTCGACGATCATCGTCCACGCCTCGCTACGGGTCCTGCGGTCGATCATGTCGCCGAGGGCCGAACCGATGTAAGCGCCGGCGATCGTCGCATTCTTGCGGGTGTTACTACTCTTGTCCTTGACCTGGTTATAGGCAGCTGCGCCACCGGCCGCCGCACCCAGCAACTTGCCCATCGATCCAGAATCATCGGGCAGGTTCTCGTTACGGCCCCAGAACTTGATCACCGCAGTGATGTCATAGCGGGCCTCAGCCGGATCCTTGGTGACGCTCCAACCCTCTTCTTCCATCCGCGCACTGAGCAGCGCACGAAGACGACGGGTGTCGAGATCCAGCCCGGATGGATTGCGCACCTGGATGGTGACACTGCGATCCGATCCGCCCGGTCGATCGCCGACAAACTCGGGAACCCCATCGACCCACTGGGCCTGGACGTTCATCTCCTTGTAGCGCTCACTGCCGCCCGAGACACTGGCACAACCACTGAAGGTGGGGGCCAGCAGGGCCAACAAAATCACAATCGTGACGATCCTGGACATCGCGTTCTCCTTTGTTGCGGGTCTCTACAGTAGATTTCCGATTCGCCTACAGGGCTGAACCGGAAACAGGAGAAGTCCCAGGAAGTGTCGCTGGCGTCGCTGGCTTCCATGGCTTCTATCGCTACTACGGCTTCATTTCAGTTCTATTCAAAAAAAACCCGATATGAGATCAGGCGTGCCCCCGATCGAGGGGCACGCCTGATGATAGTCGTTGATCTTTGTTCAGGGCAAGACCTGTTCGCCAGGATTGCCGATCGAGGCTATTTGCGCTCGATCTTTGGGCACGCCACCTTCTGCCGCTCGCGGACGAAGACGAAATCGATGCGGGTCTGATTTTTGTTATGACAGACCAGGCACGAGGTCTCCTGCACCGTTGGCCACGGATGATTGACCGGATCACGAGGGTGATTGGGATTGAGACCGTGGCAATTTTCGCATTGAACGTTCTTGTACGGCTCCGCATCCGCCGGAGCGATGAAGGCCTGACCATATCCGAGTACATGACATGAGATGCAATCCTGACGCCACTGGTCACCGGTCGCCTCGAGACTGGCAAAGGCGGTCGCATGAGTGGTCTTCTGCCAGAACTCGGTCTGCGCGATGTGACACACCGAGCAGGTGTTGGCGGTCAGGTACTGATCCTTGTGCGCCAGTGGCGGTAGCTTCTCGGCCGGTACGAACGCCGCACCCTTCTTGAAAGCATCGATCAGCTGAATCACCTGTGGATCCTCCAGCAGATGCGGCTCCATCGAGACGCGCTCGTACCAGTAGGTCGAACGATCCGCCGGTGGCTCCGTGTCGTAAGAGAGCGACACCATCGGACGACCCCCCTTGAGCCAGTTGATGTCGAGGGTTCCGAGTCGAGCCCCCTGGGCATCGGTGCGGACCAGGATGGTGCCGCCGACCGTTTCGACACTGTCTTCTTCATCGACCCAGATCTTGTGATTACCCAGCTCGATGAAGGGATCCACCACGACGTCGATGCCATCGACCTCGGATGCGATGGTGCGATTGGTCTCGGTCGAGTTGGCCGACAGAAGTACCACGATGTCGCACTTCTTGCGCAACTCGGGAACCTGCTGACGGGCCGTCTCGTAGGCACTCTTCAACGCCAGTGGCCGATCGGGGTTGGCACGTTCGAGGAAGTAGGAGGGGATGGTGTCGATGGTGATGCCGAGCACCCCGATCTTGACATCCCCGGCCTCGATGATGGTACTGGCGGCAAAGACAGGACTCTGATCATCGGAATAAACAAGATTGGCCGAAAGCATCGGGAACTTCGCCATCTTCTCGAACTCGCGTAACTGATCGAGGCCGAGCGTGATGTCGTGATGGCCGACCAGCATCGCCTGGTAACCCATCCGGTTGTAACTTTCGATGATGACCTTGGCCTTTTCGATGAGCTGGTTCTTTTCGAAATCCTTCTTCTTGCCATCTTCCGCACCGAACAGGGTGTTTCCTCCATCGAGAAGCACCAGATTGTCGTGATGGTAATGAGCCTGTTCGATGTAGGCCGCACGACGGGTCAGAGATCCCTGCCGGACCTTCTTGCGCTTGCAGCCGCAGACATCGATGTAGCCGACGTTGTTGACTGAATAGACCAGAAATAGCTGGTCCGATCCCGCTTCGGTCGGCGCCACAGTAGGTGCCTCGGTCGGTTTCGTAACTGGATCGTCTGCCGGAGTGTCCGCCGGAGCGTCCGCCGGAGTGATGCGAGCCAGCTGGGTTTCAGCGTTGGGTCGATTTTCAGGCAGCGCTTCCACCTCGGCAACGGGTCCTCGCAGGGCTGGCAATACCAGCATCAGCAGGATCACCACCGTCAGGATCTGGGGGGCGGATCGGAGCATTTGTTTAGTTCCCTTCGCTTCGCTTCAGTGGTGGACAGGCGATCTGTGGGATCGCCACGATCGGATCGAACGGCACCCTGGTTTCACTCGGATTATGACAGGACCAGCACGACGTGTCTTGTACCTTGGGCCACGGATGGCCCGGTGGATTGGTTGGATGGCGCGGATTCTGACCATGACACGTCTCGCACTGGACATCTTTCCAGCGTCCCGGTTGGTGAGCATCGACAAATGTCTCGCCATAACCGGTCACATGGCACGGCATGCAGTCGTATCGAAACTGATCGCCGGTCGCTTCCAGGGTCGCATACGCCCGTCCGTGTCCGGTCTTTTTCCAGAAGGCCGTCTGTTGCGGATGACAGGCGGCACAGGTAGTCGCGCCGAGAAAACTACTCGACGGATGGAAATCTAAATCGCCCTCGTCGGGAGACCGATAGCGGGTCGACTTCATGAACTGCTGGACGATCCGTTCCATTCCGGGGTGTCGCCCGATGTGCGGCGCCAGTGAAGCGATGGTCAGATCAGCAACATTCGATCCGGCCGGAGTCTCTTCATCCCAGATACTGAACCACGGTTGCTTGGCGGTACGAAACCACAGATCGGCCCGGGCCAGTTCCGACCCTTGACCGCTCGGCTTCAGAAGCACCGTGCCGCCACTCAAGGTCTGTTTGATGTCATCGTTGATCCAGGTGTTCTCGGAGCCGTTATTGGAGTTGGGCTCGACGATCACGTCGATGCCCGCCACTTCGCTGGCGAGACGCTCGACATCGGCGCGGTTGAGGTGACCGAGCACGACACACAGATCGACCTGATCACGTTTCGCCTCGACCTCCTTGCGAATCGCCTCGAAAGGATCAGTAAAGGTGGCTCCAGGGCAATGCTTATCGATGAATCGCTGTGGCAGGATTCTCAGTCCACCGACGACGAGGATCTTGCGACCCTGACTCTCGACGATCACAGAGGATGCGAACGGCGCACTGCCATCGGCGGCCTTCATGTTGGCGCACAGCATCGGGAATTCCATTCGAGCGGTCAGTTCCTTCAGGGTGCCAAGCCCGAGCGCCAAATCATGCTCGCCGACCGCCGTGGCCACGGTTCCAAAACGATTGTAGGCATCGATGAGCAGCTTGCTCTTTTCGAGCATCTGCTTCAGCAGTAAAGGATTCGGATGAAGTCTTCCGAGCGAGAAGAGCCAGTCGCCGCCATCGACGATGAAGGGGGTCAGCCCTTCAGATTTGAGCGAGTTGAGGTAAGTCATTCGTCTCGACAAACTGCCGAGCTTGATCTTTCGCTTGGGTCAGCCACACGGCTCGATGTAGCCGTAGTTGTGGACTGTCGCGAGCAACAGAAACGGTTTCTCGCTGGTCTCCACGACCGGCGTAGCTGGAGCTCCATCGTCAGGGCTCACCATTGCCGAGAAGAGCAGTGGGCAGCTGAGCACCAGTAACAGCAGGGCTTTTATCTTCATCGTTTCTCCGCTGGCCCGGTTCAGGGACACAGATCCTTGCAAGGTAATGAATCGATCGCCCCTTGCGGGTAAAGGAGTGTCATCTCAAGACCGGTGCCGGAGGCCAGGCGTGCCAGTGCCAGCACCGAGTCCTCGATGGTGACGTGACCATCTTCGTTGAGATCTCCGGCGGCCAGGCAACGTGGTTGCGGTCCATCCTCTTGCAGCCAGCCGACCAGACTCTGGAAATCTGCCCAGTCGAGCTGTCCGTTGGCATCGACATCGCCACGGATCAGGGTGAAGGAGCTGGCGAGAGAATTTTCGAGCGGATCCGCAGTAGGCGGGAGAAGACCCGGAAACAACAGCACGCCGAGCAGCAGTGCTGCAGCAGCACTCCACCAGCGACCGGTAGAACCGAACTGTCGATCGGACGCCGATTTCTGGCTAGCGATTTCCTGCGCAATCTTCTGTGTGGTGGCACGCGCCAGCTGCTGGACCTCTTCGGGCTGGACACCGTTGAGGGTTTCGATGGTCAGAAGCCATTCATCACGCCATTGATCGTACTGTTGACGACAGTCGTGGCACGATTCTAGATGTCGTGAGATCTGTGTTTCTTCGACCGGACCCGATTCTCCATCGAGAAATCTGGGCAGAGCCGAGCGGATTCCAGCGCAATCATGAAGCGAGATCATGGGGCGTTGGTGATCGGGATGATGGTTCATGCATTTCCCCCTTTCGCTGCGTCGGTTCGCTCCAGCTCCTTGCGGAGCGAGGCGCGGGCGCGGCGCATCAGATAGTCGACCTGATGAAAAGACATCGACAGACGCTCTCCGATTTCATCATAGGAGAGTCCTTCGACGTACTTCCACATCAGAGCCAGCCTCATCTCGTCGGGCAGTTGACTCACCATTTCATGAGTCTCGATCTGGGGCGTGCTTTGACTGCGAGCCTTGGCACGAGAGAGTAACTCGTTACGGGCCTGCTTCAGCACCACCAGTTTTCGTTGCCGACGCTGGATCCAGCGGTTGGCCCGGTTCTGGACCAGTCGTGAAAGCCAGCCGATGAAGGCTTGTGGTTCTTTCAGCGAGGGGAGTGATCGCCATATATGCAGAAGGGCATCCTGAGCGACATCGTCGGCATCTTCTCGACCGACTTTGCGGCGGGCGAGACCGAGAACCAGTCCACCGAAGCGACCGACCAGAACCTCGAAGGCGGCTTCATCACCGCTGGCTGCCTGACGGACCAGGGAAGCATCATCGAGCGATTCGAGCGCTTGCGACTCGAGCCCTTGCAATTCGAGCCCTTGCGGCTCAGAAGCTTGCGGCTCAGAAGCTTGCGGCTCAGAAGCTTTCGGATGTCCAGCATCGCTGGCAGCGTTCATCAGGTCTCCAGGGTATGAGATCGCGGATCGGGCGACCGGTCCGATATATCGTTATCGGTCCAGAATCACCTTCCTGAGCAGTATAGCATGATTTCGGGACCATCCCGGATCACCACTCGCTGTCTGCCATAGAAGTACCCCGTTTGGGGTCAGATTCGGAAAGCAGTTGTTAGCAATTGCGTAATTGCTGGATGGCTTCCAAGGCTCTCTGGAGCCCTTCATCGTCGATTTGGCGGTGAAAGACGACACGGATGCCACGTTCGCCCACGGCCAGCGTCCGGATGCCCTGAGATTCGAGCTGAGCCTCCAGTGCCTCATGTCCGGCCAGATCGAGATCATCGAATCGAAGAAACAGGATATTCGATTCGGGCGGATCGGGCTCCAGCTGGACGCCGGGGAGATGTCGTAAACCGGCTGCCATTTGCTGACAACGCCGATGATCCTCGGCCAACCGATCGATGCCCTCCTCGAGGGCGACCAGTCCCGCTGCCGCGATCAATCCGACCTGACGCATGCCGCCACCGAGCACCTTACGCAGTCGTCGGGCCGCGGCAATATCCTCGCTCGAGCCGCAAAGCAGCGAACCGATCGGGCAGGAGAGCCCTTTTGATAAACAGAAGGAGACGGTGTCAAAGGGAGCCGCGATCTCGGCTGCTGTGGTGTTCAGTGCGACCTCGGCATGAAAAAGACGGGCACCGTCGAGATGCATCTTGAGACCCGATTCGCGCGCAAGCGCAGCGATGGGTGCAACCCGGTCGGTCGAGATGACTCGCCCGCCGCGCATGTTGTGGGTGTTCTCGAGACAGATCAGTGAGGTTCTTGGTTGGTGGGGGTCATCAGGGCGGATCGCTGCGCGAATCAGTTCGGCATCGAGACAGCCATCGATGGATGCCATCGGCCGTGGATGGACTCCCCACAAGCGGGCTGATCCGCCCGCTTCATAGAGATAGATGTGACTGTCTTCCATCAGGATGATCTCGTCACCGGGACGAGTCAGAGTACCGATGGCGATGGTGTTGGCCATCGTTCCGGTCGGGACAAAGAGTGCCGCTTCCTTGCCCAGGCGAGCTGCGCTGACCTCTTCGAGTCGGTTGACCGTCGGATCGTCGCCGAACACATCATCGCCGAGCGGAGCGATCGCCATCTGGCGGTACATCGCTTCTGTGGGGTGGGTCACGGTATCTGAGCGAAGATCGACCGAGCTCATGAATCCTCCTGATCGACTCATGACACCATGAAACAGCCGATCCGGAAAGCTTTTCGGCGATCCTCAGATTCTTTTGCAGCCTCGCTTCAGAACTGGAGTCTTGAACTCCGGTCAGCTGGCGACGATTCTCTTGTAGAGACGATGTGGTTTTGCGGATCGAATCAAGGAATGGGTGGAACTCTGATGGAACTCGATGACAAGGTCTGTTACTGCTTTCGCGTTTCGAAGCGCAAGCTGATCAACTTCACCCGACAGACGCAGCCGAGTCGTCCGTCACAGCTTTCCGAGTGCTTTGGTGCCGGGACTGGCTGTGGCTGGTGTATTCCCTTTTTGATTCGAATCCACGAGCAAGTGATGGTCAATGAAGTGGAAAAAGAACAACTCGAACTATTCGAGGGAAGTGCTGAGGAATACGAACAGTTGCGATCGACATATCAAAAAGATGTGAAATCGGGTGAGCAGCAGAAGAATCGACATGGCTCAGCTGCCAGTCCCGATGCCGAAGATGCTGACTTCGACGGATTGCTGTGATCAGTTCTCTTCGAGTGCTTTGAGTTTTCGTTCGAGGCGATCGATCTGGATGCGTAACTCGACGATACGTTTTGGATAGCGACTGAGCGTGGTGGTCCGATCCCCATCCTTGGCTTCGAGTTCGATGTTCAATTTTTTCTCGAGTAGTTCCAGTTCGGTGACGAGCGCCTCTCGCTCCGAAGTCAGCTCCTGGCGAAGTCGTTCTCTTTCGCGCCGTTGTTGCTCGCGCTTTTTTCCAAAGAATCCGAAGATCATGCGAGCCCCCCTTGGGTTAGAAACTACTGAATCAGACCACTTGTGAAAAGCATCAGTTTCAGCGCGCCCTGTTACGTGCCGGGGATTGCGCAAGATCCCTGATCATCCGGTTCAGGGCCGCTTGCAGATGGCGACCTGGACAGGTGGTTTCTCGTAGTTCGCGATGGCCAGCGATCGAGCCCGGCGAGATGTCGTGAATCTGACAGAGAGAACCGAGCAAAGTACGCAAGCTGTCGAGCTGTTGCGAGGAAGGTTGATTCTTGTCGAAGTTGCCGATCAGGGCGACGCCGATATTGCCGCGATTGAGAGCGTTGTTGCCGGCATGGGCACCCTGATATTTCATCGAGCGCCCTTCCCAGATTCGACCGTCGGAACTGATCAAGTAGTGGTAGCCGATATCTCCCCACTGGAGGTTTTTGACGCAGTATTCCTGGATTCTTCGCAGGTAATGAGCGGGGGACTGTTCCCCCAGTTTTTCGATGGAAGGCTGGTCAGCGGTATTATGAACCGTGATCCGAAATGGCTGTGTCATCGCCACCACGGAATTTCTACGAACCGGCTTTGCATTCCAGGAGCTGCGTTTTTGGAGCCGCATCGGGGGCGCTGCCTTTTTGATTGTTGTCATCCGTGCCACCGATGTCGGTTTGATCTCTGCTGCTGCCGTGACTGACGCAGTCGGAGTCTCACGGATCCAGATCGATGCGTATTCGGGATACGAGTTCTCCTGCGAAGCATTGCGGTAAAGTGCGGAGACTGGTTCTCCCAGATGATCGAGGGTGCGAGTGATGAGAAACGCAGCGCGATTTTTCTCATCAAAACTGGTCAATGATCGATAAGCTTTCTCGAGCTGATTGAGGCCGCTATTGATGGCCCCGAGACGTAGTTGGGCTTCACCCAGATAAAACAGCACTCGTGCCTGATCCGAGCCAGATGTGAGCAACTTGCGAGCCAGCTCGAGATGGGTAGAGGCTTGATCCGGATCGCCGAGCTTCAATGCACAACGTCCTAGCCCAAGTCGGGCCAGGCCACGGTTGGTCAATGGTTGAGCTGGACTCTCGATGGTACTGAAGAGTACTTGAGCGCGCTGAATATCACCGGCGTCGAAAGCGTTTTGTGCTTTCTGGAGCGCCAGTGGAGGAGTTTGTGAGAGTGCGGCCTCACGACGTTTGGAGGACCCTCCACTGCAACCGACCAGCACCACCAGGCTGGTCAGGGTCAGAATCGTCAACGCTCGGTTGAAGCAGCTCCGATGGCCAAGAAACGACCAAGAATGAAGATCACTGGGCACCGGCTCCACCAACTTCCCCGCGGGAGCGTGCCCGCAGTCGCAGCATACCGGAACCGCCCTCAGGAACCAACAGATGGTGACTAACTGCTACTTCACGCTGCTTCCGGGGTGCTTCTGCAAATCGTCCAGGTCGCCGGAGAGTCACTGCGCTACGGGCTCTGGGACGATTTCGGTGGCTACATTTCCAGCGCCCGATTTTATTGAGGAGCTGGTTCGATTGAGAATCAGGAGGATCGGGGTGAGAATCAATCTCGCCATCCGGTGCTTTGCCATTCTTTTCAAGGTGGCAGTGAAGATGGGTCTTGCCGCTAGTTGGCGTAACAGGAGGTTCGATGTTCGAGTTCGACGAAAAGGTCATCGAGCCTGGCAATTTCCTCATCGCAACCCCTGCGCTGAGGGATCCCAATTTCCATCGTAGTGTCATCTTGATCTGTGACCACGATGCCGAGGGGTCCTTTGGATTGGTCGTGAATCGCTCCACTCAGATTTCGGTCGAACAGGTGCTGGAGGAGATCGACAGTGATGCCGAATCGTTACACGGTGTCCAGTTCGGTGGTCCGGTGGATCACGAAAGAATCTTTGCTCTACGCAAGGGGCCACTGGAGGGGCAAGACGAGCGCGAAATCTGTCCCGGTGTTTTTATCCCGGAAGATCTACAACGAGTGATCGAACAGATTCGTGACGGCGATGAAACTCTTGAGAACTACCGATTTTTTCTCGGCTATACCGGTTGGGGAGCTGGCCAGCTTGCAGAAGAGCTCGATGAGAAATCCTGGATCGTTTCAGCGGGAACCGGGATTCAATTGTTTGAGACTCCTCCTGACGAGATGTGGTCAACAGCGTTGCGCGCGTTGGGTGGTGAGCAGATCCTCTGGTCATTGATGCCGCCCGAACCGGACTGGAACTGATCGATCGAGAGACTGCGATTCATCGAATATGACGTACAGACCGCTGGTGCAACTTCCTGGCTGTCCGATTCGTTGGCAAGTTCGAGGAATCGGCGCGCGCTATCACTCTGCCCTTTTTTTCGCGAGGGCTAAAATCTCACTGAGCTTCTCGTTTATTTTCATCGTTTCTCTGTAGGTTCTCCATGCCCACTTCTGAGCAGCATATGCCGAAAAGGGAAGAAGAATTCCTAGCACGATGAACACGACAAGGAAAATGAGTGTCCCTAACGCACCAAGATCGGAAAGACTGTCCATTTCACACCTCTTTCAGTGGGCGACTCGATGGTTATCGACGTAACGGAACACTCCGTCCACTCTTTCGGAATACATCCAGCTGGGCTTTTAGTTTCTTCACGATCTCCGGATGCTGACTGTACAGATTGGTGGTCTCGCCGGGGTCGGTTTTGAGGTTGTAAAGCTGGCCTGGGGCATCGGGGTCGGTGTTTTTCAGTGCGTAGGGTTTCATGCCCCAGGCACCGTCTCGCTGGTAGTTGTTACCGCCGGACCCCTTGTGGTCGAGATACTTCCACTGTCCATCACGGATCGACATCGCCAGTGACATCGTTTGTTGCAACAGGTACCGGCGTACCGGCTTGTCGCCCTGAGTCCCGAGCCATACCGGTAGCATGTTGTAACTGTCTTCGGCCGCTTCGCTGGGCAATCGGGCACCGCTGATCGCTGCACAGGTCGCCATCACATCGGTCAAGCTTGTCATTTGATCTGTGGTGCTTCCGGCCTTGATCTTGCCGGGCCAGCGAACCATGAATGGCGTCCGGTGTCCGCCTTCCCACTGATCGCGCTTGACGCCTCGCCACGGTCTGGCTCCATCATGTTTGTGCGTACTTCGCATGTCGAGAACGGTCGGAACTTCCGGTCCATTGTCACTGCCGAACATCACCACCGTGTTGTCGGCGACCCCGAGATTCTCAAGCGTCTTTAATAGCTGACCGACGACATAATCCATCTCGAAGATGAAATCACCGTGAGGTCCGGCATCGGTCTTGCCCTTGAATTGGTCGGCGGCAAAGGACGGTAAATGAACCGCCTGCATCGAGTGAAAAAGAAAGAACGGTTTGTCGGGGCTCTCTGCGACATGTTGTTCGAGAAACTTCTGGCTCTTGTCGAGAAACACCAGATCGACCTCTTCATGATCGAAGTTGTCCGCAACCATGCCTGGGCGGCAGTCATTGCCGTAGGGGTGCCTGGGCAGCTGACTTTTGTCGAGCCGTTTTGTCGGAGGAACCGGGATCCGATCGCCATCGATGTAGGCATAGAGCCAGTCGGTGGTGGGGCAGCAGGCGGTACCGTAGAAGTGGTCAAAACCGCGATGGATTGGCGCGTCAGGAATCGCTCGTGTGTAGTCGATCTGCTCGACCCCCTGGATCCCGTTGGTCTTGATGGGGAGGCCATCCTTGTCGAAGAAGGTCAACCCGATGTGCCACTTACCAAAGCAGGCGGTGGTATAGCCACGCTGTCGTAGCATCCCTGGCAGGGTCAGGCGTTCCTTCTCGATCAGGCATGGGCCGCCGACGCCGGTAAAGACGCCCCTGTATCCGGTGCGAAACTCCATCCGTCCGGTCATCAGGCTGTAGCGTGTTGGAGTGCAAACTGTCGATGGGCTGTGAGCATCGGTGAAGCTCATCCCCTGGGTGGCGAACTGATCGAGATGCGGCGTGGGAACCTTGGATTCAGGGTTGTAGCACCCCACATCGCCATAGCCGAGATCGTCGGCGAGGATGAAGACGATGTTTGGCAATGGTTCGCGACTTTTCGCATCGATAAAAAAAGTCCCGGCGATGGCCAACAAGGCCATCGCCAGGAAAACAGTCTTCTTCGAAGTCAGACTTCTCATCGATTCGATCAGGCGAATTCGATGGTGGTTTTGATCATCAGTAATGGCTCGGTTGTGGTTCCCGCTCCTGAGCCTCGCTTCTCCAGCTCTTCGAGAACCGGCTGACCCTCGGTGACGACACCGTAGATGGTGTGATTGTCATCGAGATGTGGAGTCGGTGTGAAGGTCAGGAAAAACTGACTGCCGTCGGTGTTGGGGCCGGCGTTGGCCATCGAGAGCAATCCGCGACGGTCATGTCGAGCGGTGGGGGAGAACTCGCCCTGGAAGCGATAGCCCGGGCCGCCCATACCGTTGCCATCGGGACAACCACCCTGAGCCATGAATCCGGTGATGACCCGGTGGAAGATCAAGTTGTCATAAAACCCGAGCTCTGACAGGTACATGGTATTGCGTACGTGATTGGGAGCGACATCGGGCATCAGCTGGACCTTGATGGTGCCGTGATTGGTCTCGACAACCCAGAAGATTTCAGCATCCGCAGCGACTTCGGTGGCCGGGAATTGCGGCAGTGAAGTTTTCCAGCCATCGGAGGTGGTATCGATCTCGCCAGCTTCCTTGAGAGCAGCGATCGCTTCTCTCATCGCATTGACAGTATCTGCACTGCTACTCATGACTTCTCCTTCTTTGGTGCTTCTTTTGGTGTTTCTTTTGGCGCTTCTTTTTTGTCAGATTTTTTCGCTTTGGCCTCAATCGAGATGGTCGCTTTTTCGATGGTCAGTTTTTCACTGGGCTTGCCACTTCTTGAGCCCCGCTTTTCGAACGCTTGCATCGTTTCATCGCCGCTTCGAATGGCTCCAAAGATGGTGTGTCGACCATCGAGCCATGGAGTCGGTACGAAGGTCAGAAAGAACTGACTTCCGTCGGTCCCGGGACCGGCATTGGCCATCGAGAGCAGGCCTTTTCGATTGTGTTTGACTGTCGCATCAAATTCACCCGCAAAACGGTATCCCGGGTTTCCGCGTCCACTACCCTGGGGACATCCTCCCTGGGCCATGAATCCAGTGATGACCCGGTGAAACCCGAGACCGTCAAAGAAACCCAGCTCTGTCAGGTAAATGAAATTGGCGACGTGCTGGGGCGCAATCTTTTGATTGAAAAGGACCTCGATGTCCCCCTGGCTGGTTTTCAGGTTCCAGATGTAATTGGATCCTTCGTCGAACTGGACTGTCGGGAACTTGGGCAAGGATTGCTTCCAGCGAGGCGTGTCCTTCTTGATCCGTCCGGCAGTGGTTTGTTCGGCAATGTAGGTACGGACTGCCTGGATGGCAGAGTCCTTGTCGAGAGCGTTGCCTTCATCTGTGAGGGTCAAGGCACTTGCGGCAGTCGGCAAAAGCAGCACCCACAGCAACAGGACCAAAACACGTTCGATATGTACCGTTTTCAAATCGTCCTCCTTGTGCAATTGTTTGTGCAATTGTTTGTGCAATTGTTTGTTCCGGATCAGGAATTTTCCAGGGTATTGATTTCTTCCCGAACCATCGAGATCAGATCTTCCAGGTTGCTTTTCGAGAAATCAAAACGAATTCCAGCTCCGGCATACAGTTCTGGCAGTGATCGAGTATTGCCCAGAGACAATCCTTCTCGATAACGCTGAATGGCGCTATTGGGTTCCTCGCGATGATTTCTCCACACCTGCAGGGCTCCGAGCTGTGCGATGGCGTACTCGACGTAATAGAAGGGCACTCCAAACAGGTGCGATTGGCGCATCCAGCGATGGGAGCGGATTTCATCGAGACCGCTCCAGTCGACCTGGCCGGTGCCGAAACGATCCATGGTGGCGAGCCATTGGGCTTTCCGGTCGTCTCTTGAATGACCCGGGTTGGTGTAGATCCAGTGCTGGAAGGAATCGATCATCGCGACCCATGGAAAGAGGCTGATGATGCCTTCGAGATGTTCAATACGGGCACGGACCACCTGATCCGGATTGTTGTAGAAAACATCCAGGTAGGGACTGCCGAGCAATTCCATCGCCATCGAGGCGACTTCACAGAACTCGATGGGGGCCCCGCGATTGGCGATGAATCGATGTTCGCGAGCCTCGATGCTGTGGAAGGCATGTCCCCCCTCGTGCAGAAGAGTCTCCACGTCTCCCTGTTTACCGGCAGCATTCATGAAGATGAACGGCTTGCGGATCTCGTGGTATGTACATTGGTAACCGCCCGGGGCTTTGCCGGCACGTGAGTTTAGATCGAGCAGCTCTCCATCGATGAGGATTCTGAACATGTGATCCAGATCGGGATGAACTTTTGCGAAGATCTGACGACACCCCTCGATCAGTTCAGTACCACTCTCTTGTGGGCGCAGTGGCGGGCGACCCTGCGGGTCGACGGCAGAATCCCACGGACGGAGAGTTTCGACTCCAAGCATCTCCTGACGCTTTTTCTGTCGTTCCTTGACCAGCGGTAAGATCACCGACTCGATCGAGTCGTGAAACTGGAGGCACTCATCGGGTCCGTAATCGAACCGTTCGAGTTGACGGAAGCGCAGTGCTCGGTAGTCATCGAAGCCGGCATTGGTCGCCATCTGATGACGGAGATCCAGCTGCTGGTCGAAGATCCCCTGGATCTTGTCCTCGTCCTGGAGGACCCGGTCCCATATGGCACGGAAAGCTTGCTCACGTCGGCCACGGTCGGTCTCTTCGAGGATTCTGCCCATGTAGGGAAGGGTCCTGGTTTCTCCATCAAACTCGACCGACATGGCGCCAATCGTTTCGTCGTACTTGGCTTCGAGCTTTGCTTCTTCGGTTTGTAACGGAATGTTCTGCTCGCGGAAAAGCTCGACACTGTTTCTTACCGATTTGGTCCAGATCCCGAACTCCTCCTCCGGAAGATTGGCGAGGGCTGGAGAATCGATGAATTTCCGATCCATGTTGAAGCTGATCTCCTTGAGGCCCGGCTGGATCTTTTCGATCCATTCCATGTAACTGGCCGTGATTTCGGGATCATCGGTGTAACAGGTGTGCTGGACGAAACGTCGGGCACCTTCCTCGGCGATCGAGGAATCGGTTTCGCTCCAGTCTCGACACCAGTTTTCGAGCGATTCCTGGTCGGAGATATCGCGCTCCAGGAGCGCCTGATAGACCTCCTGGATGGAGTCGAGATTCTTGGGTTTGAAGTCCTCTTTGAGGAAGTGGCGAGGATAGGTAGTTTGCTCGGTCATCGATTTCCCTTCGCTAAGTCGCAAAATAGGCGGTTGCCCGCGCTGGTCAGGAAGGGGATTCTAACCGCTGTAGCGACGGGAAGCACCGAGACGTAGGGAAAGGAACTGACTCAATTGCGTAGATTTGACGGTCAACGAGGAAATCTTGAGGTGGTCGAGCATCGGTCCCGGTTACTCGAAGGTAATCCGCTAGGGGATTCAGAACTGCGACAGATTGCGATCTGGACTCCGCCAGGCTATGCCAGCGAGGATGAGCGCCGTTATCCACTGCTGGTCGATCTCGCCGGTTTTACCGGTAGTGGTTTGAAGCACACCAGCTGGAATGCCTTTACCGAGAACCTGCCGGAGCGACTCGATCGTCTGGTCGGTAGCGGCCAGATGGCTCCGTGTGTCGTGGCGATGCCGGATGGATTTACGGCCCTCGGGGGTAACCAGTACATCGATTCCCCAGCGGTAGGACCCTGGGCCAGTTACCTGGTTGAGGAACTGGTTCCCTTTCTCGATCAAGGCTGGAAGACGCTCGCCTCTTCGGAGCATCGTGGCGTCTTTGGCAAGTCATCGGGGGGATATGGTTCGTTGATTCACGGCATGAAGTACGCCGATACCTGGGGAGCGATCGCCTGTCATAGCGGTGACATGTACTTCCCTTATGGTTATCTCCCCGACTTCCCGCTGGCACTGGACACTTTGAGAAGATGCGGCGGTCGTGAACGGTTTCTGGAGAAGTTTCGCGCCAAGGTGAAACATCGTAGTGCTGATGTGATGACGTTGATGATTCTTGCCATGGCGGCGTTCTATGATCCGGATCTGGAACGGCCGGGAGAATATCATCTGCCCTTTGATCTGGAAACTGGCGAGATCATCGAGGAACGCTGGAGTCGTTGGCTCGACCACGATCCGGTACAGCTGGTTGATCGTCATGCCGACGCATTGAAATCGTTGAAGTTAATTTTTGTCGATTGTGGATTTCGTGATCAGTTCAGGCTTCACCACGGATCGAGAATCTTGACCAAGAAGATGACGGCTCTGGGGATCGAGCACGTTTACCAGGAGTTTGATGAT
>JBBWWC010000284.1:0-1755 GCA_050256555.1 Planctomycetota bacterium
CAGGTTCACTGGCGTTGCAGTGGGATGGCAGTGTGATTAAGCGACCATTACTGTCGATGAGGAGATTGATCTGAACTGATCTTTAAAGAACTCTCAGCACAGGATGGGGAGATTCTTTTCGCAGAGTGTGCCGGAGAATCGACCAGTTTGTCGCGCCATCGGGCGAATCTGCTTCGAGGAGCCAGAATGCTATTCGGACTTGTGGTTGTTGTGCTGGAACCCAGACGTCGCCAATTCGGGCACTGTGATTTTGTTCACGGAGTTCACCACGGATCGTTTGTTGGGTACGGCCTTGATAGGGTCTTTTAGATGTTTTGACCTGAGTGATCCAGAAGGCCTCTACAGTGAAAACGTCGGACTGGTCTAGGATCTGATGATTGAGGTCATGATATCGGATTCTTTCGATCAATTGCGTTTCTTCGCGAGGAATCAACCAGCCGGTCGGAATGGTTCTTGATCGTGTAGCCTGGAAATCCGCAAAGATTTGATGAGGAATCTGTTCGACGGCTCTGGGCGCTTTGTGTGCCGGGGTGGGCGATCCGGAATCTCGACGTTCCAGCCAGATGTTTTCTTGTCCGCGTGATTTGGGTTCGAAGGCGAGACCAAGTTTTTTTCCCTGCGATGTCATCTCGCAGCTGCGTTGATCAGCTTCTTCACAAATTCGGATGACATCGACAACGTGGTCTGCCACGTGGTCGATAACGGTGGCCGTGAAAATAGTGGTGGACTCGATACGGTCAGGAAATGGAAGAAAGCTGGTGGCTTCCGATAGGATCCCGAAACGATTTCGTTCTCCAGCATGATTGGTGACGTATCTAGGCAGCGGTGAAAAAGAGGTCCAGGTCCTTTGCTGATCTGTTCGACTCGAGTTCCCGTAATCAAAAGTGAGTACCCCGTGTTTTTCTCTTAGCTTGTCGGAAACGTCTTTCAGGAGAATGTTTTTTGACCAATGTTGAATGGCGGGATCGACATCGGCACCGAGCGGTGGCGAGTAAGTGAGTCGGTATCCGTGACGGGTTCCATTAGTGGTATGAAGATCCAGGACCACGTGCGGATCCCAAACTTTCCAGACGTTCTCGAGGACACCACGCATCTCCGGGGAATCAGCCTTCAGGCAATCGCGATTGAGATCGAGTCGATCATCGTTGGTACGTCGGCCGATGGGATCCGGGCCGTCTTGATGCCCACGTTGTTGCAGGCCTGGACCGAGTGCTTCGTTTCCGTCGACGTTGTAGATCGGAACGAAGACGAGGACGAGATTCTTTATCCAGCTCGGGTGTTGTCCACGTGAGGTCTCTCGCAGGAGCATCTGGGCCGTTTCTTTTCCTTCGACTTCTCCACCATGGATGTTTGCTTGCAGGTAGACCACGGCTCGACCAGAGGCTCGTGCGTCGTCACCGTTACGGCAGGGAGGATCGGCCAGTACTACCAGGGGAATGTCGAGTCCACCGGCACTCTTTCCCAGAGTAGAGATGGCAATGGGGGCTCCCTGGCTTTTCAAATCTGCGATAAAAGCATTCACATCTGCCAGGGATGAGGTTGCCGTGGCGTTACTCAGCTCTGCGCGTGTCCAGGGGCCTTGAGGTTTGACGACTGTATTGCGAGTGGGCCCGCAGCCAAACAAAACAAGAAGAGACAGGAAAATGCCACGGATCATTATTGTTTTGTTCTTGAAATCCACTGTTCAGCAGTGGATTTGAGATTGTCTATATCGATTTCTTTATCGCTGCCTTCCGAGAAATATTGAGTTTCTAT